>JBATGJ010000352.1:0-25878 GCA_049665685.1 Gammaproteobacteria bacterium | reverse complement strand
CACTTTACCCTAATCGCCGCGTTGATCTTTGCTGTGAGTAGTGTGATTTTCTGGCTAATCGGGCGACTAACGGCACCGCCATCACCGCAGCAGGTTGCCCACTTCACCTACAGTCCGGAGATCATGGTGCCCACCGTGCAAGGTCCATGGTGGAAGGATTATCGCGCCCAGGCCGTGGTACTGCTGCTGTTGACCCTGTGGCTGGTAGTGGCCTTCTGGTAATACTGGTTCTGGCAGGGGAGAGAAAAAGGTGTCAGAGCACATTTTCTACTTATATTAGAGTTAAATGTGCTCTGACACCATTATTTTATGACACCATTATTTTAATCAGAGGCTACCTATACCAGACAAGTTCTTGCAAGTATCGGGCTGAACGTATTTGTTATCTCCTTTTTCCCTTTAGAGAGATATTCTGAGAAAATCCAGTCCAGGCCATTCCCTATCTGTTGTGTTTGTTCCGATCGGGGTGTTGATTTTGAAAAATAAACCGGTGAGAGGGGTGAATCCAGCAACAATGACAGTGATACAACAATCTCTAACGATATCTCTGCACTATCCTGGTCAAGTGGAATCGTAATGGGATTCATCCGGTATGAAAGAGAAACCAACTCCATGGTTTTTTCAAAGTCGTGATCCATTACTCCCATATTGTCGAGGATAGTGAGCTGCTGTTCATGTACCTGCCTCGTTATGTGTATTCCATGATGGTGTTGGATAATGCCAAGATAGGCATGCAGTTGGTAAGCTCGAACTCCAGCATTAACAATTGCCCGATAACTCTCATGCAGAGCCCGGCTTTCAGGACAATATCTATCAAACGGATCAATTCGATTTGTTAAATGAGCGATCGGTAATAATGCCAGGCTGTATTCGTTAATCTGCAAATTCTTATTCCCACAAGATGCGAGCGTATATTCAGGGTGTGTCTTCCAGAGCTGGTATTTGATTCAAGTCTAGACGTCAACCAATCTTTTTGGTTTATCATGGGATGACAATTCGTTATCACTTTGTACCAGAATCTGAAAATGGCTAATACAACATCAGAAATTACCACGCTTGGCAGTGTTGCGGCCTTGATAGACGAGACGCTGCGCCACTGTGAAGTAGATGCAAATCAGATATTCACCAGGGCTGGAATCGGATATTCCAGCTCTAATGATCCTGATGTACGCATACCGACTCAGAAGATGTTCAAGCTCTGGAGTCTTGCTGTTGAGGCAACTGGAGATCCATGCTTTGGTCTGCGTGTAGCCCAACAGTTCCAGCCCGCCGTGCTGCAAGGTTTGGGATTCGCCTGGTTAGCCAGTGATACCTTGCTGGATGCGCTGAACCGCCTGGCCCGCTACTCACGCTTTATCAACACCGCTGTAGAATTTCATGTGGAAGAAAAACCGGACACCACGGATCTGGTTGTCATCGTGCCGGACGATATGCCGAATTATGTTCCGGCTGGTGTGGATCTGGGCATGGCTACGTCCCTTCGGATGTGTCAAATCACGGCAGGAATGTCTCTATTGCCTGTGCATCTCAGTTTGCAACGTCCCGAACCGTCCTGTACGGCAAGCTTCTACGAGATGTTTGGCCCTTCGATCGACTTCGACGCAGCGGATAATCGCTTATGCTTTGATACCGATCTGGTAAATGTGCAACTCAGAACTGCCAATCCAAATCTTGCGAGAATCAATGACCAGACAGTAATTGATTACCTTGCCCGCTTTGACCGGGCAAGCATCGCAATGCAGGTTCGCTCCAGGATAATTGATCAGCTGCCGGATGGCATCCCAAGACAGGAGCATATTGCCGGTTCATTACACCTGAGCCTGCGTAGTTTGCAGCGACGGCTGAGAGAAGAAGAAACCAGCTTCAAGGATCTGCTCGAAAATACCCGGCATACGCTGGCCCGGCAGTATCTTCGAGAGTCGCACCGAAGCATCGGAGAGATCACATACCTGCTGGGATTCTCCGAGTCCAGTAATTTTACCCGTGCATTCAAACGCTGGACTGGCATGACGCCCGTAGAATTTCGGAATAACGCCTGAAAGCGCGCGCCTCTCATTAAATCGAATCCGGCGTGGCCTGGCATCAGGTCTACTGGCATCGATATTCCGTAAAAACTGTTTTTGGCGCCGATAGGCAATGTATTGGCGCATACTGCCAATCCATTGTTTTATGATCTCCTATACCATTTTCTCTTGTCATCGTCACAAGCTGAAATGCAATGAACAAGGACACTCGACCCTGCAAGGGAAGGAAGCGAAAAAAAGATCGCCGCAGCTTCAGAAAAATGCAAGACACTCCATTTTCTGACGGTAACGGCGAGATTGTCCACGATGATAGGCGCACTACACCAGATCGTCGCTTAAACAATATCATTATCAAGCAGGATGATTGATGCGGCTGGAATATATGGATCCATTTGAATGGGTAATTACTCGGGGAAGAAAGGGGACAGATTTATTTTTTCACAGAAATAAATCTGTCCCCTTTTTTTACAGTCTGGTGTAGAATTTCCTGCTAATTTACCTGGCAGGCAGCAATCGTTCCTGCGTTTGAAAAGCACGACTGTAAAAGGCTACGCGCCTTTGGGAGAGAGATATGAAGAAGTTTTTAAGCAGTATGGTATTGGGTGCCGCCGCACTTTTTCTGATGCAGTCGGTTTTGGCGGACGAGCTTTCTGTCGGCAAGGGAGAACGACCACTCTCCATCGGGCTTGGCGTGCTTTACAAGGACAAGCCCTACAGGAATTATTCCGACAGCGATAAGTCACAGGCGATACCGATTGTGCTGTATGAAGGACAGCACTTCTTTGCCCGTGGTGCAACCATCGGCTGGGATTTTCTGGACTCGGATGTGATGGAATTGGCGGTCATTGGCCGGTACCTGGGTGACGGGTACGATGAAAATGACAGCGAGGCTCTCCGGGGGAATGGTGACAAGGATCCCTCGTTCGGCTTGGGCGGTCAGGTGACCTGGAAGCCCGAGAATCTCGGCTTCAAATTCTCCGCTGTCCAGGACGTGACTGATAACAGCGATGGCGCCCAGATCGTCGGCGACCTTTTCTATACACACAAGACCGGTCCCTGGATGATCAAGCCGTCAGCCGCGGTTGTCTGGCAAAGTGATGATTACAATGATTATTATTATGGTGTGAGGCCAGCCGCCGTCAATGCCGCACCCTACAGTGCGGACAGTGACTATAACTTTCGCCTGGGTGTTCTCAGCGTCTATCAGCAAAAGAATTCGAACTGGATGTTCTTAGGCGGCCTGAGCTATGAATTCCTCGGCGATGAAATCACCGACAGCACGATTGTCAGCGAGGACGAACAGTTGTCAGCCGTGATCGGTTTTGCCTATACCTTCAGGTAATATTCACGGCATGTTCTGAAAAAGCGGCCTGCGTGGCCGCTTTTTTTTGATGATTTTCTGCGGCCCTTCAAATTGTAGCCGTACCTCCTGCCCCGGTGTCTGTTCCCGGCTGTCTGTCTCAGCCCCGTTCCTCTAACGTGTATTCACCAGGACCTCTGACGCATCGCTTTACCTATGTCTGCTCCTGACCGGCCTCTGGCTCGTTGCCTAATCCCGCCTCGCTACCTAAAAAGAAAGGGGACAGATTTATTTCTGTGAAAAAATAAATCTGTCCCCTTTCTTTGCTCTTTGGGTTGGTTATTCCTGTAGGCCTGCCTTATAACTATCAGGAATTGATATTGGTCGAGAAATCAGAAAGTGGAAGGTAAGACGGAAGCCATGCAGATGCATGGCTTCCGTTACATTACCTCGACTTTACTGCCTACAGATCCTCGATGCTGTACTGCTCAGCGTCATCAATTCTCGGTGGGCCACTGGTAAAGACACCGTTTTCGACCTCGACACCGGATCCTGCGCTGATTAATGCACAGAGTGCCGTGTTGTTGGCCAGCTGAACCGGTGGCTCGACTGTCTCGTTGAAGTACGCGAGCGGGATGGCAGCGGAATCGGTATCCACGGTCACTCCCAGTATCAACAGTTCGGTATCACCCGAAAGCGGATCACAGGTGTCCGTGGTCGGGCCGCGCAACCGTACATCGGTTGTATCAGCCTGGCCGCGATCGCGCAGTTCGGTTGCGAACACGCTGCCGGTGCTGTCCACGAATCCACGCACTTCGACCTGGCGGTTACCGGAGTTGCCGCTGCCGTCAATGATACCGTCGTCATCCTCAGTCAGTGAGGTCGTGTTGACGGTTATGACGTCCATGATTGTGAACGAACTGCCCACACCGCCGCCTGGGATGTTCACAGGTGCCTCGATGCGCGCCCGCGTTTCACGGAACTTGATCTTGTCGGCCGCCAGGATGCCGGTGACAAGATCCAGGTCACCCTCTGCCTCAAGCTTGGCGCCGATCACGATATCCTCGGCCGCACCGCCCTCGAACAGCGTGCCGGCATTCGTCACCATGCGCTGGCCGTTGATAACGAAGTCACCGGGGCCGTTGATTACGGTCACGATGCCTTCGACCTCGGCATCCAGCACATTACCGTTGGCGTTACCCGGTACACCGAGACCGGGTACCTGGCATTCCACATCGGTAACGGTGTCCAGCGTGTCGCCGCCCGGTGCAAATCCCGGATCCTGCGTCGCCTTGACCTCGACGAGGTCACCACCGATCAGGCCGCCGACACAGTCGCGCGGTACGACACCATTCAGCAGCACCAGTTGACTACCTATCTGGAACGAGGCGTTGGGAATGACGTTGCCGGCAGGGCCAGTCAGTTTCCAGACCGGTGCACCGGCTGGCTTGAATTCCAGGCGCGACGCCTGGATGACATTATTGCCGTCGGCAAAGCCACTGACTTCGACAATGTCGCCGGGTACCAGATTCGCGACATTATTACCCGGTACATCAGCCAGGACCGTGTCACCGGTCAGGATGATGGTCTGTTCAAGTACACGCAGCGGATTTACGCCGGTTACGGGTCCCTTGACCAGGTTGAATGCGTTCACACTAACCGCGGTTCCGCTGGTGAAGTCCGCATTGACGTCCGCACCGATATCTACGCGTGCCACTATACCCGGGTTCGTTGCACCACAGGCTATACCGCCACACAACAGTGCCTCCAGCGTGGCCTGGTCGGCAACCGGTTCGTCATCGAGGAAGAACAGGGTATTTGAATCGGTAGCGAAATCGCGGGCAACATTGATCTTGACGCTGCCAAAGCCTGTAATCGTACCGATGCCGGTACCGCTGACTCCGCCGCCGGCAAGACCGCCACCTCCGCTGCTACCACCACATGCAGCAAGGCAGATGATTGCCAGGGACGTCATTAAACTGCGAAATATTTTAGTCACCATGATTTTGACTCCTTGCTAGGTCTATCTTCAAAGTAGTAAACACCAAAGCCGACACGTACACGGCCGGTTCCTTCGCTGTCCGGATTGGTATCCCGGTCGCGTGTAGCAAGCCAGGTATTGAATTCCTCCAGCAAATCCCGGCCACGTTTGCTGGCGAGCGACTGGAACTCCCCGACGGCTTCTTCGGGGAGGTTGTCGTAGGCGACCTTGAGTTGTAGCCGGCTATCAGAATCTGCATGTTGCAGATTGTGGTCGATTGTCCTGATGAAGTCGGTCACATCAGCGCCGAGTAACGCAAGCATGTCTGCTTCGCCATGCCTGGGTACATACGCACGTGACAACAGGTGAATTTTCCCGTCCGCTTCCTGCTCCACGGCACCGACCCGTATCAATTCATCCAGGATTGCCCGGTCAGGGATGTCGCCACTGTATTTTCTCACCAGGTGCCTGAAGCTCGGTTTGTCACCGGCCGGATCGAGGTCAAGCGCCTGGCCACCTGCATCTGTGTAGTCGGGGTCCTGCAGCCAGCCACCAATCACCCGGGCCGCACGGTTATGACGTGCGGACAGTTCGGAATCATTGATTTCTGGCAAGTCAATGATCCGGGAAACTTCTCGCCGATAGATGCCGGTCAGGGTGGAGATGCGGGAAACGGACTGTTTTCGTCCGGGGATCGCAAAATCCTTCTGCGCGATCTCTATATAGACGCGTTTGGCGAGATCTGCGAAGCCTTCATAGGGCATGCCGTAGCGCATCATGATGCGCACCAGGGCACGCAGGATGCGAATCGCGGCCGCACTCAGGGCCTTGTCCGGTGCATCCATGGTTTCAGTATCCTTCTGAAATAAAAGATAAAAACGTCATCGAACGGGTTCCTGTCAGCAATTATCTGTGTTGACTAGCCAAAATATGGGACAATAGTACCAAATAAATGGAATTGGGACAATAGTCCCATACGTAAAAAAACAGACATGCGGCCAAAAACCGCACACCGTGGGGTCGCCGTATAACGAAAATACCTGTTTGGCAGCATGCAGTTCTGGGATTGCGGGACGTAAACGATCAGGCGTGGCTCGAGGCTGTCGGTCAGGCCCGGGAAGTCACCTATCCAGCCAATACTGACGTGTTTAACGACAGTGATACCTGCAAGTGTTTCCTGTTTGTTCTGAGTGGCGCACTTCGCGTCAACAAAATACTCGAGAGTGGCAGGGAGCTGGTGCTGTATTACGTGCACAGCGGACAATGCTGCAGCCTGACGACGTCGGTACTGATGGCCGGTAGCCGGTTTCGGCCAATGCAATCACCGAGGTCGAGACACGGGTGTTGTTCATGCGCAAGCGTGACTTCGAATCAATGGGGTCAGAGTCGATTGATTCGATGTTTAATTGACCTGTCAAGGGAGTCTGGCCCCATTGAATCCTTTGGGATTGGATCCCCGCCGGAGCCTGTCCCCGCGGAGGCGGAGGCGGAGGCGGGGGGATGACGGGGATACCGGATACATTGCTTCATCCCGCCTCGCTACCTATGATCCCCTGATGCCTCTCTCCGGATTTCACCCTGCCGTGGCCGGCTGGTTCTCGGCCCATTTTGACGCGCCGACCGGGGTGCAGGCCCGCGCCTGGCCGGCGATCCGCGCGGGACGGGCCAGCCTGATTGCGGCGCCGACCGGCTCGGGCAAGACCCTGGCCGCGTTCCTGGCAGCCATCGATCAACTGCTCGTGGAGGGTCTGGACGCGCCCTTGCCGGATGAAACCCGGGTGCTGTATGTCTCGCCCCTGAAGGCCCTGTCCAACGACATCCATAAAAACCTCGAGCTGCCGCTGAACGGCATTCGCGACCAGTTGCTGGAAGCGGGCCTGGCCGACGTGCCCATCACGGCGCGGGTGCGCAGCGGCGATACCTCGTCCGCGGAACGGGCGGCCATGAAGCGCACCCCGCCGCACATCCTGGTCACCACACCGGAGTCACTCTATATCCTGCTGACCTCGGATTCGGGGCGGGCCATGCTGCGCACCGTGCGCTCGGTGATCGTCGACGAGATCCACGCCCTGGCGGGGAACAAGCGCGGCGCCCATCTCAGCCTGTCACTGCAACGCCTCGATGCCCTGTGTGACCGGGCACCCGTGCGCATCGGCCTGTCCGCCACGCAAAAACCGGTGGAATCGATGGCCGCGTTTTTGACCGGCCGCCCTCACGATGACGCGCTGCGACCGTGTCACATCATCGATACCGGCCATGTGCGTGAACGGGATATCCAGCTGGAAATCACCGGCTCACCCCTGGAGGCGGTGATGGCCAACGAGGTCTGGGCCGAGATCTACGACCGTCTGGCACAACTGGCCGAGGACCACCGCACCACGCTCATCTTCGTCAACACCCGCCGCCTCGCGGAGCGCGCTGCCGCCGCACTGGCCGAACGGCTGGGGGAGGACGCCGTCACCGCCCATCACGGCAGTCTCGCCAGGGAACACCGGCTCGATGCGGAGCAACGTCTGAAACAGGGCCAGCTCCGGGCCCTGGTGGCCACTGCGTCGCTGGAACTCGGTATCGATATCGGCGATGTGGATCTCGTCTGCCAGATCGGTTCGCCCGGGGCTATCGCCACCTTCCTGCAACGGGTCGGGCGCTCGGGCCACGCCGTGCTGGCCACGCCCCGGGGACGGCTGTTTCCCCTGTCGCGCGACGATCTGGTGGAATGCACGGCGCTGCTCGATGCCGTTCGCCGCGATGAACTTGATGTGATCCACATCCCCGACCACCCGCTGGACGTGCTGGCGCAGCAGGTCGTCGCCGAGGTGGCCAGCCGCGAGTGGCAGGAGGAGGAGCTCTATAAGTGTTTCACTCGGGCATGGCCGTACCGGCAGTTGAGTCACGCGCAATTTATCGACACGGTAAAAATGTTGAGTGAGGGTTTTCATACCCGTCGTGGCCGGCGCAGTGCGTACCTGCACCGCGACGCGGTGCATGGCCAGTTGCGCCCGCGCAAGGGTGCGCGCCTCACGGCGCTGCTTAACGGTGGCGCGATTCCCGATCAGTTCGATTATGACGTGATCATGCAACCGCAGGGGGTGTTCGTCGGCACACTGAACGAGGACTTCGCCTTCGAAAGCCTGCCCGGGGATATTTTTCAACTGGGCAACCAGTCCTATCGCATGTTGAAGATCGAGCAGGGGAGGGTGTTCGTGGAAGACGCGCACGGCCAGCCGCCGAATATTCCCTTCTGGTTTGGCGAGGCGCCCGGGCGCACCGATGAACTGTCCCTGGCCGTGTCGCGCCTGCGCGCAACGCTTAACGAACAGCTTGAACAGGGACAGGACGCCGCCATTCGGTACCTGATCGATAGCCTGGCCCTGCCGCACAGCGCGGCCGAGCAGCTGGTGGGTTATCTCGCCGCGGTGAAGGCGGCCCTGGGCGTGATTCCGACACAGGAGCACCTGGTGTTCGAGCGCTTCTTCGACGAGACCGGCGACATGCACTTCGTCATCCATTCGCCGTATGGTTCGCGCATCAACCGCGCCTGGGGGCTGGCCCTGCGCAAGCGCTTCTGCCGGCGATTCAATTTTGAACTGCAGGCCGCGGCCACCGAGGACAACCTGATTTTATCCCTGGGACCGACGCACAGTTTTCCCCTCGATGAACCGGCCCATTACCTCAAATCCGCCAGTGTCAAAGACGTGCTGGTGCAGGCCCTGCTGGCCGCGCCGATGTTTCCGGTGCGCTGGCGCTGGGTCACCAACACCGCGCTGGCGGTACCGCGCAATCGCGGTGGCAAGAAAGTCCCGCCCCCGTTCCAGCGCAACAGCGCCGAGGACCTGATCGCGCTGATCTTTCCCGATCAGCTGGCCTGCGTTGAAAACATCGCCGGCGACCGGGAAGTACCCGAACACCCGCTGGTCGACCAGGTGTTGTGGGACTGCCTGCATGAACTCATGGACATCGAGGGTCTGGTCAAGCTGTTGCAAGGGATCGAGGAACAACGCATCACCATCACCGCGCGGGATCTCGCTACCCCGTCGCCCATGGCGCTGGAGATCATCAACGCCCGGCCGTATGCCTTTCTCGATGACGGTGCCGCCGAGGAACGCCGCACCCTGGCGATCAACCAGCAACGCCATCTCGACCCGGTGGATGCCGCCGGTATCGGCAAGCTCGATCCCGAGGCCATTGCCCGGGTGAGGGAAGAGGCCTGGCCGCAGGCGGCCACGGCCGACGAGTTACACGATGCGCTGCTGGTTCTGGGATTCATCACGGAAGTGGAAGGCAGGACAGGGAACTGGCAGTCGCTGATGCAGGGCCTGCAACAACAGCAACGCGCGACGCGGGTCAGCCTCGATAATGCGGCCACACTGTGGGTCGCGGCGGAGCGCCTGCATCATGTACTGGCCTTGTTTGCCGATGCGAAACTGGATCCCGTCATCCAGCCCACGGAGCCGGTGCCCGCTGACCGCACCCCTGCGCTGACCGAACTGTTGCGCAGTCGCCTGGAAGGGCTGGGCCCGGTCACGGTGTCGCAATTGAATGCCCCGCTGGCATTGTCGGACAGTGAGGTGGACATGAGCCTGCTGGCCCTGCAACAGGAAGGCTTTGCCATCCAGGGGCAGTTCTCGCAGGCCCGTGAGCCCGAATGGTGTGAACGCGGTCTGCTGGCGCGCATCAACCGTTACACCGTCAAACAATTACGCAGCGAGATCGATCCGGTCAGTCCGGCGGACCTCATGCGTTTCCTGTTTCACTGGCACGGCCTGGATGAACCGGCGGAGGGGGAGGCCGCGCTGGAGCGCAGCCTGCAACAGCTCGAAGGGATTCCGCTGGCGGCGGCCAGCTGGGAACGGGATGTCCTGCCGGCGCGCATCCGCGACTTCACGACGGCGCAGCTGGATCATCTCTGCCAGTCCGGCCGGTTTGTCTGGCTGCGCCTGCAGGCGCCAGCGGCAGGCAAGGATGACAAACACAGGAACCCGGCGGTGAAGAGCACACCGATCAGTTTTATCCGCCGCGAGCATCTGGGTGACTGGCGAAACTACAGCGCGATGGCCGAGGCTGACGGGATCAAGCTGTCGGGCGACGCGGGCAGGGTTCTCGACAGCCTCAAACAATGGGGTGCGAGTTTTGTCCAGGACCTGCAGGACGACACCCGCCTGTTGCCGGTGCAACTGGAAACCGCGCTGGGCGAACTGGTGGCCTGGGGCCTGATCACCGCGGATAGTTTCAGCGGCCTGCGTACCCTCATTACCCCGCAACCGGTCCTGCGCCGGCGAGCCAAGCGCCGCCCGGGCTACCAGCCGCTGGCCCAGGCCGGGCGCTGGTCGCTGTTGCGACCGGTCCGTGCCCCGCGCGACGACACGCACCGGTTTGCATCCGTCGAACACATTGCCCGGGTGCTGCTCAACCGCTACGGCGTGGTGTTCCGCAAACTGCTTGATCACGAGACCGGCCTGCCGCCGTGGCGGGACCTGCTCTATATCTACCGGCGCATGGAGGCGCGTGGCGAACTGCGCGGCGGCCGTTTCGTTCAGGGCTTTGCCGGTGAACAGTTCGCCCGGCCCGAGGCCATGCAGACCCTGCGCAGGACACGTAAGCAGCCGAAGGACGGTGAGCTGGTGGCCATCGCCGCCACCGACCCCCTTAACCTGACCGGTTCCATCACCGCCGGTGAACGGGTTGCGCGCCAGGCGAACAACCGCATCCTGTATCGCGACGGCGTGCCCATTGCCACCAGCGTCGGTGGTGAAATCAACTATCTCGAATCGATTGCACCGGAGGTGCAGTGGGAGATAAAGACCACCCTGTTACGACAAACCCGTCCGGAACAGTTCCACCCGAGCCCGCCAAGGTCGTTTTAACGTAAAAAGGTGTCAGAGCACATTTAACTCTAATATAAGTAGAAAATGTGCTCTTACACCATTATTACTCAGGAGAAAACATGATGCCCGGCACTTTCGGTGTAAAAATCCAGCACTTCCAGCAGCGGCTCACCCGGCTGGACAAGGAGCCGCTCGGCAAGGCGGCGCTGGTGATCATCCTGTTTCTGGATCTCTTTATCCTGGTCTCGATTTTTGATGGTCTCGGCGCCCACACCGCGCAGCTCACTTCGCCGTCTGAATACATTCCCGGGTTGTGTCGTGACATGGTGCTGGACGAAGACTGGAACGAGACCAACCGGCTCGACAAGCTGGCGCGCCTGGTATCGCAGTACCGCAACAGCTATTTCCGGCTCGACTTGCGCGCCGAGCGCGAAACGATGCATGCGGTGTGCGATCCCATGGTGCGTACCTACCGGGACATCCGCGACGACAAGGCGCTATCCCGCGATCTGGACATGCTGGTCAAGCTTGACGGGGAGACGCGCGACCTGCGGGCCGGGCAGGGGCGCGTGAAGGGCACGTATGACACGGCCCTGCTCGAGGCCATCACCCGCAAGGAGGCGCAGGAATCGCGGGTAGCGACGCTGCGCCAGGAGATCGCCGACATGACCGTGGCCATGGAGGAGCTGGTGCGCCGCGAACGGCTGCTGAGAGAATCACTTGAACAGGACGAGCGTATCCGCAAGCTTTATGCACTGGTGGAGGGTGTGTCCGGGGCCGACCGCGACCTGCTGCGCGAAGACCTGCGCCGGCTCAACTTCTGGTATCCGGTCAAAAAACTCGGCATGGATATGCTGTTCCTGCTGCCCCTGTTCCTGGTGTTCTATGCCTGGAACGCACGCAGCATCGCCCGTGACCGGCCCTTCCAGACGCTGGTGTCCTCGCACCTGCTGGTGGTGGCTCTGGTCCCGGTGTTTTTCAAGCTGATTGAACTGGTCTATGACATCCTGCCACGTAAGCTGCTCCGTCACCTTGTCGAATTGCTCGAATCGCTCAGGCTCGTGGCGATATGGCACTACCTGTTGATCGGTGTGGCGGTGCTGGCAGCGCTGGCGCTGATCTACCTGTTCCAGCGCAAGCTGTTCTCACGCGAGAAGCTGATGCAGCGGCGCATCGCAAAGGGACAATGCCAGCAATGCGGTCTGAAGCTGGCGTCCGACATCCGCTACTGCACGGCCTGTGGCATGGATCAGTACCGCAGCTGTGCGAGTTGCAACGAGTTGACGCACGTCTACGGGAAGTACTGCCGGGCCTGTGGGCGGGGCGTGCTGTAGGGAGTATGGCTGACCGCTACGCCAGGATTTTCCTGCTGAGCCACATGCGCGCCTTTACCAGCCTGGCGGGGTACATTCTCGGTTCGCATACGCGGATCAACGGCTGTTTTGAACTGCATATCAGCTATGAGGATGTCTCCTCCCTGGATAAACAGCTCGAGGTGTTCCGGCAGCATGAAACACTCAAGGAGAACGGCCATTACCTGTTCGACAAGTGGTTGCACAACGATTACAGGTTAAATCCCGAGCGACTTGGCCTTGCCGATACAAAAATACTCGTCTACCTGCTGTGATCAATCAAGTCTGACCCCATTGAAAATACTGTTGAATAAATATACGTGAACTTCTGTATCTTCTTGACCTGTAGCAACTACAATCATCCGGTCGGCTGGCTAATCTGCCCACATACCAGACTCGTATCACCCGGTATGTCCACGCGCGTGACAGCGGCTGCGGCGTTTGATCTAACTACAGGACCCACAAGGAGATTCACATGGCACTCTGGACCTTACTCGTATGGCTGGTGGTCGGCGCAGTCGCCGGTATACTGGCACGCAACATCATGGGCGGTACCTCACCCTTCGGTGCCATCGGCGATGTGATACTCGGTATGGTGGGTGCTGTCGTCGGCGGCTATATCGTGGCGCTGTTCGGTGTTTCCGGGACTGGTGGTATTATTGGATCCATCGTGGTCGCACTGCTCGGTGCAATGCTGATTATCTGGGGTGCGAGAAAGATAAAGTCTTAATGCCGCCCCGCCATTTGCCTGAATCATCTTAAGGAAACAACTATGAAGCAAAGTGACGAAACCGGTTTTTTCGACAAGCTGGGGGAGATCCTCAACGCCCCCCTGCCGGGCACCGCCGGGAAGCAGGCCAGCCCCGCCGAATCCGTGGATGAGGATGACGAAGACTCCATCCTCGAGCGGATCAAGGACATCCTCAAGCAACCGTTGCCGGGTACCGCACAGGCGGACGAGCAGCCGGCCGGGGAAGGTGCAACGACCGGCGAGGTATCCGCCGCCGAGCGGGAGGCGCCATCCGCCGATATCGCCGCTGCCGGTGTGGAGACGGTGCCCGATCCCGACGCAATGGAAGAAAACTGGTGGGAGCGGGAATGGGAACACTTCCGTGCACACCAGGAGAAGGAGCGCTCGGGTTTCAATCTGAAACAGCGCCGTGACCAGGAGACGTTCGCACGCTACCAGGAACAGGAAAAGATGCGTTTCGACGCCCATCAGCAGCACGAGTTCGAGGGCTTCCGGCGGCAACAGCAATGGAAACTGGACGGCTGGAAGCAGCGCATCGAGCAACAGGCCCGCGGACAGGCGCATGCGCCGGGGCAGATGCCGCCGCCATCCCCCTGGGGTGCCATGCCGCAACCGCCGTTTCCCGGCGTCTTCCCGCCGCCCGGCATGCGGCCGCCACCCCCGCGCAGGCGTAGACGTTGAACTGCGGGAGGTGTTCTGGGGGAAATCCGGGTTCTATAGCGGGTATGGGGATCTGCAGTTGTAGTCATCTATCGGGAGGAGCAGCACATGGGATTATTCGATTTTGCAAAAAACATCGGTGAGAAACTGTTCGGCGACGATGAAGAGCCTGTCGAACAGTCGGTCAAGATAAAGAATCACCTCGAAAAGGATAACCCGGGCGTCCAGGACCTCGAGGTGTCCGTCAACGAAGGTGTCGTGTCACTCAAGGGCGAGGCGGACTCAAGCGCGGCACTGGAGAAAGCCGTATTACTGGCCGGCAACGTACAGGGCGTGGAAAAGGTCATGGCCGTCACGGTCAAAACACCGGACGAACCCAAGGTCGAATTCTACGAGATCGTCTCGGGCGACACGCTTTCGGGAATTGCGAAGAAGTTCTATGGCGATGCCATGGAATACCCGCGGCTGTTCGAGGCGAACAGGGAAGTGATCAAGGATCCCGACCTGATCTATCCCGGGCAGAAAATACGCATACCCATGGACTGAGGGCAATAAGGCGGCCGGCAGGTATGCAACCCGTTTTTAAAACACCAACAAGCACGCATTCCGGAGGAACGGAGTCATGAGAGGTACAACCCTGCAATACCTGGAAAAGGCGATGAACCAACTGCGCGATTTGGGCCTGATGCCGGAAACCGTGGAAGAGGCGCCGGTGCTCACGCTGCTGAAACGCATTGCCGATATCGACGAGGAGAAATCGATCGCCATTGCCCGCACCCTGTCCCAGGCATCCGTGTTCAATGACGTGGTGCGTGAACAGGTCAGCCTCATGAACCTGGGTGAGCGTTACGAGGAGATCACCGAGGCTTTCAACAGTATCCGCGATGACGCGAAGAGCATGGTGCAGCAGGTCGAGGACGGCAAGATCGACAGCTTCGAGCGTATCGGCAACATCTGGATGAAAGTCACACGCGGTGATATCGCGACACGTTTCGACAAGATCAAAACGACCTATCTGAAGGTGGCCAGTGATTCCCGTGACCAGATCGAGCGTGAGCGCATCATCCTGAATGCCTACCAGGACTTCCGCGGCGCCATCAAGGAATCCGAGATTCATGCCCTCGACATTCTGCAAAAAGCCGAGGCGCTATGGAACGAGGCACAGGGCAAGCTCAAGCAGGCGTCTGAAACGGTCAGTAACTTTACGGGTGAGGATCTGGCGGAACGTGCCAAGCTCGAACTGGCACGTGACGAGAAAATGCGCGAGCTGCAGTACGCCGAGGACCGTTACCAGATCTCCAAAGACCTGTCCGACAATCTGACGGTTAGCTACAACACCTCGGAAGTCATCATGGCGCGCCTGATGCAGACGACCAGCGCCAAGGACCGGGTCTACAAGCAGGCCATTACCTTCTTCGGCACCAACGAAACCGTATTGACGGCCCTGGCAGCCTCATTCACCGGCCTGTTCGGCCTGCATGAAAGCACGCGGACGCTGGAAGCCATGAAGGAGGGCGTGTCCCAGAGCCTGGAGGACCTGGCCGATATCGGTGGCAAGGTCCAGGAGGCCGCCGTCAAGGCGGGTTATGGCCCGACCATACGCGCCGATGCCGTCAAAAAACTGGTCGAGTCGGTGGTGAATTTCCAGGCGCGCACCACCGAGATCATCGCCGAGATGCGCAAGCTCTCCACACAGAATGCCCAGGAAATCCGCGATGCGGTGGAGGAGGGCAAGCAACGCCTGGCCACCATTGTCAATCGTGGCGATTCGCTGCCGTTGCCGCACAAGTTCTAGCCTGATCGGGCGGTTCGCGGAACAGCATCGGTGGGCAAGGTAGCAGACACGGCACCGCTGGAAGACCTGATGGTGGCGATGGATATCGTCGACACCCTGCGGCACCGTCAGCAACTGGTCGACCGTGAGCTGGACAGTGAGGGCCGGCGCGAGCGCCTGATCGAAAAACTGCGCGACATCTACCGCGCCCAGGGGATCGAGGTGTCTGACCAGGTGCTGGCCGATGGCGTGCGGGCGCTGGAGGAAGATCGCTTCAGGTATTCACCCCCGCAAAAAACCTTCGCGACACGCATTGCACATCTCTATGTCAGGCGCGATAAATGGCTCGGGCCGATCCTGTTGTTTCTGGTCCTGCTGTTCGGCTTGTGGCTATCTTACTACCTGATTGTCGTAAGTCCCGAGACATCGGCCCGGGCCGCACTGCCGGGTGAGCTGGCACAGCGCTACGAGGAAGTTGTCAAGGCAAGCGATGACGGGACGGTGCTGGCACAGGCAGGCCAGTACAAATCTTTTGGCGAGCTGGCACTGGAAAACGGCCGTTATGACGAGACCCGTTCGGCCATTGAAAATATGGAGCACATGCTCAGGCAGCTCAAGCTTGCTTACAAACTGCAGGTCATCCAGCGCGACGGGGAGCAATCGGGGGTCTGGCGCATCCCTGACATCAATACCCTGGCACGTAACTACTACCTGATCGTCGAGGCCGTGGATGCGCACGGCCAGGTGATCTCCCTGCCGGTCACCAGCGAAGAAACGGGCAAGACGCGCATCGTCAACAAGTGGGGCATCCGAGTAGACGCCTCCGTGTTCGAGCGCATAGCCGCCGACAAGCAGGATGACGGCATCATTCAGCAGCGTGAAATCGGCCAGAAGCAGCACGGACGGCTTGAACCCGAATACAACATTGACACCACCGGCGCTGCAATCACGGACTGGTAATGGAAGCAGACGGTATGTTAAGTGGTTTGCAAACCTTGCAGCAGCTTGATCGGGGGCTGTCCTCCGTGCGCGATGATATGAATCGCATCGATAGTGAGCTGAACCGGCTCAGCGTCGCCCTGCATGCCAATCGCCACGCCCAGGCACAGTCAATGAAGGAGCTGGCACAGATCCGTCTGGATGAATTATCCCGTGAGACCTTCATGGGCGAACTGGAGGCGGCCGACCAGCGTGCGCTGGCACTGCTCGAGGAGCGACGCCATGCCTATGAAAGTCTGGAAAACGACATTGCCACCGCCACGCAGGCACTGGATGACCTCGAGAACGAGCGGGCTGTACAACAGGCGGCTGTGAGCGAGCGGTCCCGGGCGATTATAGATTGTGAGCATCGCATACAGGGTGAACTCGAGGAGGATGCGGGCTACCAGAAACAGCTCCAGGAGGCGCGAAGACTCGATAGCATTGCCATTGAGGCAGCACAAAAGGCCATACAGGCAGAGCAGGACCGCCAGGAAAAGGGCCGGCCCTATGAGGAGAATGAGCTCTTCATGTACTTGTGGAGGCGGAAATACGGTACGCCGGATTATGATGCAGGCCCCTTAACGCGTTATCTGGACCGCTGGGTGGAAGACCTGTGCGACTATGATCAGTATCGGGTTAATTACTGGACCCTGCTGGAGATCCCCAAGCGGCTGCATATCCATGCAGAAACTGCGCGCAAACACGCGGAATCAGCGCTGGATGAGCTGGCGGCATTGGAAACCGCGAGGGCACAGGAGGCAGGTCTGCCTGCACTGCAGGAGGCCCATACCCGGGCGCAGGGTGCCCTGGATGGCATCGACGATAACATCGAGCAGCAGGAAGGAGCGCGCGATCAGCTTTTGAAACAGCGTACCGCGTTTGCCGAGGCCAGGGACTCCTACATGCAGCAGGGCCTGCAGGCGCTGAGCGATGCCCTGGGTAACAAGAGCCTGCTCGAACTCGGTGATGCGACGCATGATACCGTCAGTGAGCAGGATAACCGCGTGGTGCGCGAACTGGCCGACCTGCGTGATCGGCACGATGACCTGGAGGAGGAACTGCGCGATCATCGCCGCATGCACGAAGCGAAACTCGCCAGGCTGCAGGAATTCGAGCAGGTGCGGCGCCGCTTCAAGCTGCGACGTTTCGATGATGTCCGATCCGGATTTGGAAACGAAGGCCTGATCACTGCCATGCTGGGTCAATTTCTGAACGGTCTGATCAACAGCAACGAATTATGGCGTGTCTTCGAGCGTCATCAGCGGCATCGCGACGTTGGCGCCTGGCCTGATTTCGGCAGCGGTGGCCTGGGTCTGCCGAGGTCGCGTCGCAGTCCCTGGCACTTTCCGAGAGGGCGGGGTGGATCACGAGGGGGTTTTCGTCTGCCCCGTTCCGGCGGATGGCGCTCGCGCGGTGGCGGCGGCTTCCGTACAGGCGGTGGATTCTAGCGTTTAGACTTGACCGGGTTAAAGACACAATTGTTTCTTATATTTAAGGAAAATGTGCTCTGACACCATTATTACTTTTATTACTCTTTAACAAACTTAAATAGCGGTTCGCCAGAAGGCACGTATGAAACCAGTCAAGCGCATGATGCAGGATATCGAACGGGGGGTCGAGTATACCGCGAGCCAGATCGGCAAGCATGCGCTGGATCCGCGCGTGATGGAGGCCATGAAGAGCGTTCCACGTCACGAGTTTGTTCCTGGCGATGCGCAGGCCTATGCCTACGAAGACGGCCCGGTACCGATCGGGCACGGGCAGACGATTTCCCAACCCTACATCGTGGCGCTCATGACGGATCTGCTGAACCCGGAACCCGAACATGTAATGCTCGAAGTGGGCACGGGTTCCGGCTACCAGGCGGCCATCCTGTCGCTGCTTGTGAAACAGGTCTACAGTACGGAAATCGTAGAGCCGTTGGCAGCTGCAGCGCGCGAGCGGTTGCAGCGCCTCGGCTATGCGAATGTTGAGGTGCGTGTTGCGGATGGATACCACGGCTGGGTTGAGCATGCTCCCTTTGACGGTATTGTCGTCACAGCGGCTGCCCCCGCTATACCCGAGCCGCTGGTTGAACAGCTCAAGCCCGGCGGCCGGTTGGTTATTCCTGTTGGCCAGCCTTATGACTACCAGGAATTGATGCTGGTCGAGAAGTCAGAAGACAACACGGTGCATACCAAAGATATTCTCGGCGTTGCCTTTGTGCCCTTGACGGGTGAACACCACAAATGACCCATGTATGGCGAAGCACTGTGCAAGGAAAAATTGTGCTCTGACCCCAATTATCTCCACCACTACTCATGTTCCACAGCTTAGAAAGATCTCTGGCATGGCCGAGAGATTTTTAAGCTCCGGCGCACGCTCGGCATCACTGGTGCGCATGGCCGGCCCACGGAACACGATATCCTGTCCGTGCATGGTGATCACACCATGATGACTGTCGGCAGACGGGAACCGCATGGCATCGGCCTGCGCCATGATCACATCCATCTCTGCACCGGCTACCTGCATTGCAGCGACCATTTCTGCGGGCGTCAACTTGTTCCAGTATGCGTTGTCGTATTTTTCCTGATGCCTGGCGAGATGCTTGTTCTGGTAGGCCGCCACCTTGTCGCTGAGTTGCTTTTGCAATTTGTACGGCGACAGCTGACGTTGTTCCGGTGATATTTCTCCAAGCAACAGGTCCAGGCTATGGAACTCGCCGGCGCCCTCACTTTCCGTGCCAGCCACTTCGCGGCCGCCTTCGAGCAGCACAATCGCCGGGCGGCCACGAAAGCTGCCGGTGGCGGTGGCCTCGAAGAACACCTCCAGGTTGCCATTACGGTAGGGTTCGGTGGAGCAACGACCTAGCTCGAATTCATAGGTCTCGGGCCCCAGGTAGAGGGTCACGATATTGGCGGGCTTGTCGGGTCGTTCGCGCGAGGCCGTGTCGTAAAAGACGGCCTCGGCACCGCACTTGAGACTGAGCGTGAACGGCAGCGTGCGCTGGTTCGACTCGACCTGCCCCTGCCATGAGATCGACCTGTCAGACAGCGTCAAGCCGGGACGGTCTGCACGGTAGTCCGACGGTGGCCGCGTGCGGGTGGAGAAATTTACGGATTGTTGCCGGCCCACCCCGTTGCTGTAGATCGACAGTTCTCCCTGGTCCAGTCCGGGGGCCTGGCGCGCGCGGATGGTGAAGATACCCTGCTGGCTGTCCTTGACCTCGCATTCGGTAACCTTGAGGTCATAGCGTTTGCCCTCCACCTCGACCGTGGCGGTCCCAAAACCCGCAGTTTCCGCCTCGAAGGCCTGTGTTTGTTTGGCCAGCTCGGCGTTTTTCTTCTGCGCCTCCATCTGCATCAGGTTCTGCATGATGCCTTCCATTTGCTGTACTTGTTGCGGGTCCATGCCCTGGCTTTTCATCATCTCCAGCGCCTGCTGCATTTCCTGCTCTTCCCGGGTCTCCGCCACTGACACATTGACGTAGCACGCACACAGCAGATAAACAATATTAAACAGGTGGTTTTTCTTGTTGCTCATCACAGACTCCTTTGCGTCATGCCTGAGTAAAGTATTTAGCCGGAGGGGTGCATATAACTCCCAGGGCGGCTTTATGTAGCATAGTCCGGTAATCAGCCGATGATTGACCAAAAAGCGAAAAGAAAAAAGGTGAAAAAAGGTGTCAGAGCACATTTAACTCTAATATAAGTAGAAAATGTGCTCTGACACCATTATTAATCAGGCATAACTGGGATCTGAACCCGGTATTTGTGTGATTCCGGTATCGGTACTTTTCCTGCGGGCTCGCTACCATTGTCCATGGCGATAATTCATATTGCTGCACATGTTTAGCGAGGCAATCTCATGTCTGATCGTGGCTGGAAACAATCACTCCTGCAGGGCATCGGTAACCGCATCGACGTCATGGCGGAACTTTACCCGCGGGCCTACCTGTTGCTCACGACATTGCTGGCATTAACCGGATTTGCCTGCCTGGCGGTGTTTCCGCTGCTGGTCCTGGCCGGCGTGGCGGGTATGTACCGTGCGCTCGTCAATGCCCCGGATATTGCCTGGGCGCCGCTGCTGGCATGGATGCTTGTGACCGTATTTTGCGGCCTGGTCACCTATCGTATTGCCCGGTTCAGGCCCCTGCTTCCCGCGGGTGTCGTGCTTGAGAGGGGACAGGCGCCCGACCTGTTCGGGCTGGTCGATGACACCGCCGAGCAATATGGCCGCACTCGCGTGGATCGCATTGTGATAACAGGCGGGTATCAGCTCGATCTCATCAAGACACCGCGCACGGCATTGCCGGCATGGTCGACGCGTTCCCTGGTGATCGGCCTGCCACTGATGCAATGTCTGTCGAGCCAGCAATTCGGCTGCCAGCTTGTGCGTCGCCTGGGCCAGTTCTCGAAACGTACCAACCCGCTGCTTAACTGGCTGTTCGAGCTGCGGGATATCTGGCCACGTTACCGGAGTGCGGACGCCTGGGCAGATCCCGCTTTTCTGCCGGTGCACCTGCTGTTCTCGGTTTTTGCGCCCTTCTACACAGTGGTCAGCACGGCCGCGGCTCGCCTCGACGAGTTGCAGGCCGACAGCTACGCCGTGCAACTGTGTGGCGACGAGGAGGTGCTGGAAACAATCACGATCGATGCGGTACACCGCCTGTTCCTCCGGGAGAGGTACTGGCCGGTAATCAGGAAGCTGGGTGTGCGGGAAGCGGCAACGATCACGAAGACCAATACGGGCATCGTGAGGGTGCTGCACGCCGGACTGCAGGACGGCAATATCGGGGAGTGGATCGGGAAGGCCATGTCAATGGAACAGCAATGGAATGACCCCTGCCCGCTACTGGCGCGGCGACTCGATAATATCGGGCATGTGCATGCCCGCATGCATGCGCAGACGGGTGAATCGGCCGCCGAGGATTATCTGCCGGCATCCGGACAGCCAATCAAGGCAGCACTCGGCAAAATCACGCCGTCACGCTACCAGGAAATACAGCCGTGGCCGGTGCGCCTGGCCTGGCTGAAACACAGGCTGCAATCCGCCATTCACAGCCTGCATGCAGGCGAGGTGAGCCAGTAATTGTCAGGGGACCAGATCCCGTTTGCCTCTAGTATTTTTGGGGTAACTTCAGATCCCAATTGTTTCTGATATTCGTGGTAATTGAGATCTGCCCCTGTTTTTCTGTCTGCTATTGCCTAGAGCAATAAATCTCCTTCAATAGGATGATAGATGCCAGCGGAGGCGATAAGAGACCTGGCTGTTAGTGTCGGCACGCCATACACTTCAGTAGTAACGCCATATTTACTGTTGAGCTTATCCAGTAACAGGTCGTAGTCTCCATCACCGGAGAGTAATATGACTGTGTCAACCTCGCTTGCGACTTCCAGGGCATCGATGGTAATACCAACGTCCCAGTCACCTTTGGCGGAGCCGTCACTGCGTTGAATATAGGGCTTGAGTTTCACCGTAAAGCCAATGTCCTTGAGGGCATTCTGGAATTTGAGTTGCTTGCTGTCGCCACGATGAATGGCATAAGCGGTTGCAGAAATGATTTCTCCTCCAGAGCTTATGCGTTGCCACAGTTTCCAGTAATCGAATTGGCGGCCATAGGCCTGGCGCGTGGTGTAGTAGATGTTCTGGACATCGGCAAAAATCGCGATTCGTTTCAACATGGGGCAAAGATATAGCAATTATGGGGGGCGGCGCACACACCATCGAATACTAAAGGAAACTGTGCTCTGACCCCAATATTTTTCGAAAATGGTTTAGCAGGCACCCATGAACAATTGCCTGTAATATACTCAACTATCAGCATTCTGACAGTGAATTTATAAAGATGGCAACGTGTTCTATCTATAAGAGTGCGTTGACCCGAGATAAAAAATTGCAACCAATCGTTTCCATATCGAATTTATCAAAGACTTATTCAACGGGTTATCAGGCGCTGAAGAATGTAAACCTGGACATCCAGCCGGGCGAGATTCTGGCCTTGCTTGGTCCTAATGGCGCGGGTAAGACCACACTCATCTCCATTATCTGCGGCATTGTTAATGCCAGTAGTGGTTCAGTCACTGTGGGCGGGCATGATAATGTCAAGGACTACCGCATTACGCGCAGTATGATCGGCCTGGTGCCGCAGGAACTCACACTCGGCGCATTCGATAAGGTGTGGAATACCTTGTGTTTCAGTCGCGGCATGTTTGGCAAAAAGCCGGACCCTGAACACCTTGAGCAGGTACTGAGGGACTTGTCATTATGGGACAAGAAAAACAATATCCTAATGTCTTTGTCGGGCGGGATGAAACGACGTGTGCTTATTGGCAAGGCGCTGGCGCACGAACCTGTGGTTCTGTTTCTGGATGAACCGACCGCAGGCGTTGATGTGGAGTTGCGTAAGGATATGTGGGCGCTGGTGCGGCGTTTGCGCGAATCGGGCGTTACCATTATTCTCACGACGCACTATATCGAAGAAGCGGAAGCGATTGCAGATCGTGTAGGTGTCATCAACCACGGTGAATTGCTTTTGGTAGATGATAAAGATGCGTTGATGCACAAGCTGGGTAAACGGCAACTGATTATCGAGCTTGAAGCAGCCCTTTCGGCATTGCCTGAAGTTCTGGTGCCCTGGGCTTTGGACTTGTCGGCGAATGGATGCACGCTGACCTATACCTACGACCCGCATAAAACCCGTACCGGTATCAACGAATTGCTGCAGACCATACGGGATGCAGATTTGTTGATAAAGGATGTGCATACGACCAAGACGTCATTGGAAGAAATATTTGTTGGCCTGGTGAAAACCAAATCATGAATTACTATGCGATACGCGTCATCTACAAATATGAAATGCTGCGGTCATTTGAAACCATTGCCCAGAGTTTCGCATCACCGGTGATTTCCACAGTGCTTTACTTCGTGGTGTTCGGATCTGCGATCGGCTCACGTATCGAATCTGTTGAAGGCGTATCTTACGGGGCATTCATTGTGCCCGGATTGATGATGCTGGCGCTGTTAACGCAGAGTATTGCCAACGCATCCTTCGGAATATTCTTTCCCAAGTTCACCGGCACCATTTATGAGTTGCTCTCTGCGCCGATTTCGTTTGTTGAAATAGTGATCGGTTATGTGGGAGCGGCCGCGACCAAGTCGTTCATTATCGGACTGATTATTCTGGCGACGGCGGGATTCTTTGTGCCGCTGACTGTCGCGCATCCATTCTGGATGCTGGGTTTTCTGGTACTCACCTGCATTACGTTCAGTCTGTTTGGATTGCTTATCGGCCTATGGGCGACTAATTTCGAAAAATTGCAACTCATACCGATGCTGGTGATTACACCACTGGTTTTTCTGGGAGGCAGTTTTTACTCGGTCAGCATGCTGCCGCAGGCCTGGCAGACGGTCACACTTTTCAATCCGGTTGTTTATTTAATCAGCGGGTTCCGCTGGAGTTTTTTTGAAGTCGCCGATGTCAGCGTGGGCCTGAGTCTTGCCATGGTGCTGGCGTTCCTTGGCGCTTGTCTTCTCATTGTATGGTGGGTGTTCAAAACAGGATATCGATTGAAGCAATAAGGAATCTCGGATTTATTAAACATCCCCGTCATTGCGAGCGCGATGTACACGGAGGAGGTGAGGCCGGGAACCGGTCTTACCTCCTCCCTGTAGTCGTCGCAATGACGAATAGATCAGAGCTTCCCTGAAATGAGTAGATAATGTGCTCTGATACCATATTACTGCCATAAATGTATCCGGGCACTTTATAGCTACATATACTATCGTTCCGAAATAACATCACATGGAAATCCCATTGTACCGTAACTTGATTTTTATAGTCCTGCTTGCGCTTTCCTTGCAGCTGCTGTCTGCCTGTGCATCGTACGGCACGATCAGCAATCGACCTGTTGCCGATGTCGGGCCTGCTGCAAGGTACTCGGTCAATCACGCGGTGCATTCAAGCCGCTCTGACGAAGTCACCATGGTGCTGGCTTTTTCAGGGGGCGGCATACGCGCTGCTGCACTGGCATATGGCGTCCTGGAAGCCATGCGTGATACCAGCGTCAGTCTGGATGGCCAGTCGCGACGACTGCTGGACGAAATCGACGCCATCAGTTCGGTTTCCGGTGGCAGTTTCACATCAGCCTACTTTGGCTTGCATGGGGATGGAATTTTCTCAGATTATGAAGACAACTTCCTGCATAGTGATGTTACAGGTGAACTGGTGCATGGTTTACTTGATCCTGCTTTATGGTTCTCAACCGGTGGCCGTACTGAAATGGCGATCGACTACTATGACGAGAAGGTATTCAAGGGGGCCACTTTTGCTGATCTTCAACGTCGGGCAGGGCCCTTGATCGTGATCAATGCCACCGACCTTGGTCGCGGTATACGGTTTTCATTTTTACAGGACTATTTCGATCTGCTGTGTTCGGACTTGTCTTCTTTCCAGCTTGCACGTGCCGTCGCCGCTTCATCCGCCGTGCCGGTGTTGTTCCATCCGGTGGTACTCAAAAATCATGCAGGCTGTAATACTCACGCACCAACCGTATTACAAAAAGGGAAGCCCCTGGCGAACCGCTCACCACAGCTGGCGCGCGTGGTGGACGGGCTCAACAGTTATGCGCTGAAGGATCAGCGCCAGTATATCCATCTTGTTGACGGCGGCATTACCGATAACCTGGGCCTGCTGGCGGTCTACGAAATGGTCGAGGTTGCAGGGGGTGCAAAAAACTTTCTTGACTCTATGGGCAGTATGCCCGCACCGCGTTTTATCGTTATATCGGTGAATGCCTCAACATCACCAATATATGATATTGAATCGACAAACGAGAACCCGTCAGTGGAAGACACGATTAATCTGGTGACAGACGTTCAGATTCATCGTTCCAATGTAGCAACACTGGAGCTGCTGCATAACAGCGTCAAGCGATGGTCGGCAGAACTGGCCACGCCCGAAAAACCCGTGGAATCGTATTTCGTCGAGATCGATTTCAACAGAATTCCACAGTCGGGGCAAAGGCAGTATTTCAACCAGATTCCAACAAGTCTCTCATTAAGCCAGGAGCAGGTGGATGATTTGATTGCAGTAGGCCGCGAGCTGCTGTTAAGCAACAATGAATTTCAGCGCTTCGTCAGGGATATGGGGGGGAACCGGCAGTGAACGGAAAAGGGTGTCAGAGCACATTTAACACTAATATAAATAGAAAATGTGCTCTGACACCATTTCTTTTGAGAATACTCGGGTG
>JBATGJ010000351.1:0-6731 GCA_049665685.1 Gammaproteobacteria bacterium | reverse complement strand
CCCTGGGACCACCGGTGCCCCGGTTTTGCAGGTACAGCTCGAAACCGCCGGCATTGCCAAGACCGAAGATCGGCGGCGGCCCGAAGGCGATCACCATGGCCTCATTGATGCCGCCTGATTTCATCATCAGTTCATTCACCATGTCATTGATCGAACGTTCACGCTCATCCCAATGGCGTGCCGCGACAAAGATCGTGGCGGCGCTGTTACGAAATCCGCCGCCGAGAAAGTCCAGCCCGGCAAAGGCAACCACGTGTTCGGCATCCGGGTCGGCACGCATAATGTCGATCACGCGTTGCGTCACCGCCTCGGTGCGCGCGAGGCTGGAGCCATCGGGCAGAAAGGCCGCACCGATGTAATAGCCCTGGTCCTCGTCCGGGACGAGTGCGCCCGGCGTGATCTGCCACAGGAATACGGCAGCCGCCACCATCAGCAGGTACAGCATCACGCCGAGGCGCCTGCGCCGCAGCAGGAAGGCGACGCCACCGAGGTAGCGGCTGGTGACGTGTGCAAAACCTTTGTTGAAGGCCTGGAAGAAACGGCCCGGCTGGCGCCCCTGCCCCCTGAGGATAATCACGGACAGTGCCGGTGTCAGCGTCAGCGCGACAAAACCTGAAAGAATCACCGCGATGGCAATCGTCACGGCAAACTGTCGATACAGCTCGCCTGTCAGGCCGCCAAGGAAACCGATCGGTATAAACACGGCGCACAGCACCAGTACGATGGCGATGACCGGGCCGGTCACCTCGCGCATGGCCTGCAGCGCCGCTTCGCGCGCCGGCTTCTGTTGTTCATGCATGATGCGCTCGATGTTCTCCAGCACCACGATCGCATCGTCGACCACGATGCCGATCGACAACACCATGCCGAACAGGGTCAGGGTGTTGATGGTGTAGCCAAGCAGGTGCAGGCCGATGAAGGTCCCAAGCAGTGATACCGGCACGGCAATGACCGGGATCAGCGTCGCGCGCCAGTTCTGCAGGAACACGTAGACCACCAGCACGACCAGCAGGATCGCTTCCGCCAGTGTCTTCAGCACCTCGCGGATCGAGACTTCGACGAAGCGGGTGGTGTCGTAGGGTATGCTGTAGTCCAGTCCTTCGGGGAAGTCCCTGGCAAGTCCGGCCACAGTGGCCTTGACCTCGTCGCCCACTGCAAGCGCATTGGCGCCGGGCGACAGGAAGATACCGACCAGCGTGGCGGGCTTGCCGTTGTACAGGCCGGCAAAGTCGTAGTCCTTCGAACCCAGTTCGATACGCGCGATGTCTTTCAGTCGCAGCAGCGAAACATTATCGCCGGTGCGGATGATGATGTCGCCGAATTCCTCTGCGTTCGACAGGCGCCCCATGGCGTTGATGGTGTAGACCAGCTCCTGGCCGTCACCGATCGGCGGCTGGCCGATCTTGCCGGCCGCGAACTGCGCGTTCTGCTCGCGAATGGCGTTCACGATCTCATCGACGGTCACGCTCAGTTCTGCCATCCGGTCAGGCCGCAGCCAGATGCGCATGGCATAGTCCTTGGCACCGAAAATCTGCACATTGGTGGTGCCGGGAATGCGCTTGAGGTGATCAAGCACATTGAGCGTGACATAGTTACTGGTATCGATGTCATCAAAGCGGCCATCCGGCGATGTGAAGGCAAGCACCTGCAGAAACGCCGACGAACCCTTCTCCACCACCACGCCCTGACGCCGCACCTCCTCGGGCAGACGCGGCTCGGCCTGCTTGACGCGGTTGTCGACGTTGAGCGCGGCCTGGTCGACATCGGTGCCTATTTCAAAGGTGACCTGTATTTCCAGCAGGCCATTCGAGGCGGATGTCGAACTCATGTACATGAGGTCTTCCACGCCGTTGATGACATTCTCGATCGGTGCCGCGACTGTCTTCTCGAGGGTCTCTGCTGACGCACCAGGATAAACGGCGCGCACGGTAACGACGGGTGGGGCGATTTCCGGGTACTGCGCAATCGGCAGGACGCGCATGGCCAGCAGACCGGCAAGCACCAGGAAGATAGAGATGACCGCCGCGAAGATCGGCCGGTCGATGAAGAAACGCGATACGATCATGAACTGCCGGCAGGCACCGCGCTGTCAGGCGGCGCCGGCGTCGCGGTAGACACCGGCATGCCCGGATAGAAGATCCGTGCCGTGCCATCCACGATGACCCGTTCGCCGACGGCCAGCCCGTTTTTAATCAGCCACAACCGTTCGATACCGTCTGCTCCGGCAACCTCAAGCCACCGCCCCACTTCGACCGGTCGCATATTCGCAACCGTCATGCCGTCCTCGCCCGACTCCGCCACGTAAACGAACTTGCCATTGGTGCCTTCCTGGAGCGCGCGTTGTGGCACGGCCAGGGCACCGGGCAACACGCCACCCAGGATGCGAACACGCACAAACTGGCCGGGGCTGAGCAGATTGTCCGGATTCGGCAGCGTGGCACGCATGGCAAACGCTCCGGTATCGGGATCGGTCCGGTAATCGGTGAAATCAACCTGGCCCGGATGGGCATAGGGCGCGTCATCTGCCAGCAGGACCTCGACCTTTACCGCATCCGCGGCCGGCATGACCAGGCTGCCGTCCGCAAGCTGGGCGTCCATCGCCAGGCGCTCGTTTTGCGAAATGGAGAACTGCACATGGAGTGGATCGGTTTGCGCCAGTCGCGCCAGCGGACCGGAAGTCGTCGAGACCAGCGCACCTTCGACTTCCAGCGCACGCCCCATACGCCCGGCAATCGGCGCGATCACGTCGGCATAGCCGAGCTCCAGCCCGGCCCGGGTCAGCTCCGCCTCGGCTGCCGACACATCCGCGCGGGCGCGGTCGCGGCTGGAGCGTGCATCATCCAGGTCGCGCTGACTGACCGTTTTGCTCTCGGCCAGTGGCTCCAGGCGTTTTACCTCGCGCTCGGCCTGCTTCCGCGAGGCGCGGGCCTCGGCCAGCCGGGCACTTGCCTCGCGCTTGCCGGCCGCGAAGGGTGCAGAATCGATACGGAACAGCGCCGCACCCGCCTCGACCTGGCTGCCCTCCTCGAACAGCCGCTGCTCGATCAGGCCGGAGACGCGCGGGCGGATCTCGATCTCGCGCGAGGCTGCCAGCCGGCCGACATATTCAAAGCGCGCCGGCAGATCACGCGGCGCCAGTTCGACCACGGTAACCGACTGCGGTGGCGGCATGGCGTCTTCCGCCTGTGGATTGTTCTCCGCACTGCAACCTGCGACACAGACAGCAACAGCCAGCAGCCATGGCCGGTAACAGCGGCTGAAATAGTCAATTTTGTTACACATTACGCCTGCGGTCGATTGCCATATGACCATTCCTCCAGCTCGCGGCGAATAATTGTAGCGCATTGCCGGCAGTCAGGCTGCCAGAATGGTCCAGGAACATTCTTATAAAACTATCCGGCCTCTTTATGGGAGCCAGAAATTAACAGGGTTCAGATCCCGGTTACGACAAATATCAGGAAAAACTCGGATCTGATCCCTGTTTTTTCGCCTGTTACACTTCCCCTGCATTCCATGTCAAAAACAGTGGGGAGTAATCATGGGATTATTCGATTTTGCACAAGATATAGGCGCAAAAATATTTGGCGACAATGAGACCCCTGAATCACAGGCTGACAAAATCAAGCGCCATATCGAGACCGACAATCCGGCCTTTATTGAATTGTCAAAATTAGCAAAAATCCGGATCCGACGCGGTACGCTACAATGAACACATCCATAATTGTTTGCGGCAGTCCGGGCGCGGGCAAATCAACCCATGCCCGCAAGCTGGCTGCCGCCAGGCACGCAGCATTGCTGGACATTGACACAGTGACCGAACGACTGGTACGCATCGCACTTACCCAGTCCGGGCATAGCCCGGATGACCGTGACTCGGAATACTTCAAGCAAATCTTTCGCGAGCCGATTTACGAAACCCTCTTTGCTGTTGCCCGGGAAAACCTGCCTATCCAGGATGTAGTTGTCGTCGGACCCTTTACCCGGGAAATCAGGGACCGTGACTGGCCGTCAAGACTACACCAGCTTCTTGGCGGCCCGGTCGAGGTGCACTACGTACAGTGCGCCTCCGACATTCGCAGGCGCAGACTGGAGCACAGGGGTAATGCGCGTGACCGGGCCAAGCTGGATGACTGGGAGAACCATACCCGGTATTACGGCGATGAAAGACCGCCGGTCTTTGAACATGTGCTTGTGGATGGAGCCTGAAAAACAGGGTGTATTTATAAAAAATGTATCCGACCCCATTGATTCTTTAGACTAAATATAGATATATCCGGCCCCATTGATTCCATTGCCGTGATAAAAATGTGATAAATGCACGGTATTTTTCTCCTGAAGGCACGATTGGATCAGTATTAAACTCATACATTGGAGCACGTAAATGAAAAAACAGAATGTAAAATCTGTATCGAAAGGGGTCGCTATTGCGATTGCCGCCGCCGGGCTACTCAGCGGCTGTCAGTCAACACCAACTTCATCGGCGATGCAGGCATCTACCGACCTGATTCATTGTTATGGCGTAAACGCCTGCAAAGGACACAATGACTGCAAGACCGCGTCGAATGCATGCGCGGGGCATGCCAGCTGCAAGGGTCATGGCTTTGTGGCTATGCCTTCCAAGGCCTGTGGTGATGTTGGCGGCAAGACAGCAGACAGCTGGAAGGGAACCATTGCCAAGGCCGACCTGATTCATTGTAATGGCGTAAACGTCTGCAAAGGACACAATGACTGCAAAACAGCATCGAATGCATGCGCGGGGCATGCCAGCTGCAAGGGTCATGGCTTTGTAACGATGCCTGCCAAGGCATGTGGTGATATTGGCGGCAAGAAAGGCTGACGCCTATCAGTTGGGGGGCCGGAAGGGTGCAGGGCAATAATCAGCCGGCACCCTTTCGGGCTGTCCTGCATGCAATATGAACAGTGACAGGTTTATTGGCTTCGGACTGGGGCTTCGCATACCCCATTTCGAGCATGTTCTGAAGCATAAACCGTCCATCGACTGGTTTGAAGTGCTTGCAGAGAATTTTATGGTTGCGGGCGGAAAACCAAAACACTACCTGCATAGAATTCGCGAATACTATCCCATGGTCATGCATGGTGTTTCCATGTCCATAGGCAGCACCGACCCGCTTGATATGAATTATCTGAAGAAGCTCAAGGTCCTGGCCAACGAACTCCAGCCCGAGTGGATTTCTGACCACCTGTGCTTCACTTCGTACGGAGCTGTTAACAGCCATGACCTGCTGCCCCTGCCCTACAACGCAGAAGCACTGCGTCATGTCGTCGAAAGAGTGGGGCAAGTACAGGATTTCCTGGGGCGCAGGATATTACTCGAGAATGTCTCCAGCTATCTCACCTACACAACATCAGAAATGGCCGAGTGGGAATTCCTTGCCGATATAGCAACGACTGCCGACTGCGACATTCTCCTGGATATCAACAATATCTACGTCAGCGCACGCAATCACGGATTCTCCGCCCATCAGTATCTACAGGGAATTCCGGCAAGTCACGTGCGGCAATTTCACCTCGCAGGGCATACCGATTGCGGCGACTACCTGATCGATACGCACGACCATGCAGTAGTGGACCCGGTGTGGAAATTGTATGTCGAAGCGCTGAAACTGTTCGGCCCGGTCAGCACCATGATCGAGCGGGACGACAATATCCCTGCATTCGAAGAACTGCAGGATGAACTCGACATTGCAAGAAAACTTGCCATGGAAACAATACCCGGACTGATGGACTCCAATGCCCGGGCTGGCTGACCTGCAATCCCGGTTCATCGACTTCCTGTCGGGCAAGAGCGGGCTGATCACCCGCTCGATCGCCGCGCAGGGCAACATCGACACAGAGACACGCCTGAATATTTACAGGAATGCCTACCAAATACGCCTGAAACAGGCGCTGGAAACCGATCATGAAATGCTGGGCATCTACCTGGGCGATGATTTATTTGAAGTAATGGCAAATGGCTATATAGGAAAACATCCATCGGGTTTCACATCGCTGCGCAATTACGGTGAACAGTTGCCTGAATATCTCAAACAAGCCGAACCATTCAACGAACATCCGATAATAAGTGAACTGGCGTTGTTCGAACGCAGACTGCTCGATGTATTCGATGCAGCGGACGCCAAACGCGCGCCATTGTCTGCATTGAGGGAGATTCCTCCCGACGACTGGCCCGGCATGAAACTGCGCTTTCACCCCAGCACCGAGCTATTCGTGGCCGGCTGGAACAGTATCGAAAGCTGGAAAGCCCTGAAAGCCGGACAAGAGCCACCGGCCGCGCAATCACAGGGGCATGCATACTGGCTTCTGTGGCGCGGAGATGATCTGCTGTCCGAGTTCCGCCCAATCGATGAGGATGAATATCTACTGCTTTCGCTTGCGATCGAGGGTCATTCATTTGCTGCAATGTGCGAGTCATTATTGTCCCGGCACAATGAGGACCGGGTTAGCGCGATCAGTCTGGATTACCTGTCCCGCTGGTTTGAGCAGGGAATAATAAAAGAGATCAATTGCGTCTGACCCAAATATAAAAAGGGGTCAGAGCCCATATACGGCTAATATTAGGAACGATCAGGATCTGACCCCTGTTTTCTGGCCCCTGCTTCATAACAAGCCCAGCAACGTGACTGCCAGCACCGTCTTAAAATAAAGGGGCCGGATACATTATTACAAAAATGTATCCGGCCCCTTTATTTTAAGACGGTGCTGGCAGTCAC
>JBATGJ010000350.1:0-2140 GCA_049665685.1 Gammaproteobacteria bacterium | reverse complement strand
CGGAGTGTCCCAATGATGCCATTTACCAGGGCGAAGAGATCTATGAGATCAATCCGGATCTGTGCACCGAGTGTGTGGGGCATTTCGACGTCTCGCAGTGTGTCGAGGTATGCCCGGTCGAATGCATCCCGGTAGATCCCCGGCGTGAAGAGAACCAGGAGCAGCTGATGATGAAATACCAGCAGTTGATGGCCACCCGGGAGGCTGGATGACCGGCTGGAGCAGGCCGCGCCAGACAAGGCTCCTGTGCGGGGCCTTTTTATTGCAGACCCTTGTTCTACTCTACGGCTGTTCGCCAGTGGCCACCCTGCACCCTGCGGCCATCGCCAGTGCACACCCGTTGGCAACCCAGGCCGGTCTGGAAATTCTGGAAGCCGGCGGCAATGCCTTTGATGCCGCGGTTGCCGTCAGTGCGGCGCTGGCCGTGGTCGAACCCTACGGCTCCGGTATTGGTGGCGGTGGCTTCTGGCTGTTACACCGTGTGCGCGACGGCTTCCAGGTGATGATCGACGGGCGCGAGCGGGCGCCGCTCGCGGCAACCCGTGATATGTACCTGGATGAGGCGGGCAATGTCGTGCCGGACCTGTCCGTCAACGGCGCACTGGCGGCAGGCATTCCCGGTGAACCGGCGGCCCTGGTACACATTGCCAACCGCTATGGCCAGCTGCCCCTGGCCAGGTCGCTGGCACCGGCTATCCGGCTTGCTCGCACGGGCTTCACGGTGGATGCACATTATCGTCGCCTGGCCGGTTTCCGCCTGGCGGCGTTGCAGGCGGACCCGACCGCGGCCGGCATTTTCCTGGAAGCCGGTGAGGTACCGGCTGAGGGGAAACGCATCATCCAGACCGACCTCGCCGAGACCCTGGATGCCATCGCGCGGCGCGGGCACCACGGTTTTTATGCCGATGAGGTTGCACGCAGACTGGTCGAGGGTGTCACCGCGGCCGGCGGCATCTGGACGTTGAAGGACCTGCAGGAATACAGCGTGGTAGAGCGGAAGCCGGTGAGTGGCAAATACCACGGCTTTACCATTACCTCGGCGGCACCGCCCTCATCCGGCGGCATCGCGTTGATGACCATGCTGAATATCCTGTCAGCTTATGACCTGTCAGCGATGAACAAACCGGAGCGTGCGCATCTCATCGTGGAAGCCATGCGGCGTGCCTACCGTGACCGGGCCGAGTTCCTGGGGGATGCGGATTTCATCGAGGTGCCGGTGCATCGTCTGACCAGCAAGGCGTATGCACGCATACTGTCAGAATCGATTCGACCCGACCGGGCGACACCGAGTGAGTCATTCAGTGTGCCCGCGGCAAGCGAGGGTGGAGCAAGCACCACGCATTTCTCGGTGCTGGATACGGAAGGCAATCGCGTGGCGGCGACGCTGAGTATCAATTATCCGTTTGGCGCCGCTGTGGTACCGCCGGGCACCGGCGTGTTACTGAACGACGAGATGGACGATTTTTCCGTGAAGCCGGGCGTGCCGAATGTCTATGGTCTGGTCGGTGCAGAGGCCAATGCCATAGCCCCCGGCAAGCGACCACTCTCGAGTATGTCGCCAACCTTTGTGGAGAACGGGCAGGGCGTTGCGATCCTCGGTACACCGGGTGGCAGCCGGATCATCACCATGGTACTGCTGGGTATACTCGATCTGGCCGAGGGCAACGGACCGGAATCATGGGTCAGCCTGCCGCGCTTTCATCACCAGTATCTGCCGGATACGCTCCAGTACGAGGTGGATGCCTTCGACCAGGCAGCCCTGCAGGCACTGGCGGCCAAGGGACACCGCCTCAAACCGCACCAGTCCACCTGGGGCAATATGCAGGCAATTTATCTCGACAGGGCGACCGGAAAAGTCACGGCAGTCAGTGACCCGCGCGTGAACGGCCTGGCGGTCGTGACAGACTGAGGGGTGGAAATTAATTTCTCGCGCAAAGACGCAAAGGCGCGAAAAAAAATGCCACAGAGAACACAGAGATTTTATATTCACCTATGAACTTCTTTAAATCTTCCCCACGCAGGCGGGAATGACAAAAGTATTCATGGCCCGGGAACAATTAATCTCGGTGTTCTCTGTGGCGATCGTTTTGTGATTTTCTTCTTGTTCCGGTACCTGTGCGCGAATCATGATCGCGCCAGC
>JBATGJ010000349.1:0-3086 GCA_049665685.1 Gammaproteobacteria bacterium | reverse complement strand
TGTTTCTGCCGCGGCCGCGCGTTGTGCAGCGGTGGCATCAAGGGTGTCGAGTAGCGCCAGTACCCGGGCGCCGGCGTTGCTGCCGCTTTGCACGAGAAAGCCTTCATCGAGTTCATCCAGCACCAGGTCATAGCCGCGCTCTGCCGCGGGCCCGTCACCGGTCGAGGCACAGAAACACGTGGCGGACGGATGGCTGCAGTTCACGGCGACCAGGAACAGCGCGGCACGGCGTGCCTGGTAGGCGGGATCCTCCTTGCCCGGGCGCAGAAAATGCCGATCCTGCAGTGCCAGCCCGGCCAGGTCGCAGCTGCGCACACCGATCACGGCCAGCGGCGCGGTTTCGACGGGTGTCGATACAAACTGCAGCTTGCCGTCTGCACCGGTGGTTGCCGACCAGAGCGTTTCGCGTGGTGCATTGACCAGCGGTTTGAGTGCCTGTGGCCCGTTCGACCAGGCAAAGGCACGCACCGAGTCGGACTGCTGGGCGCGATAGCTGCCCGGTGACTGTTCCACGCTGATGCCGACGGGTAACTGATCGGTGTGCTCAAGACTGTCATAGACAATCGCGCCGTTGCGCAGGCGTGGCCCCATACAGCGGTAGCCAAGCCCCTGGAGTGTATCGAGCAGCCGGTTGAAATCGCTGCGCGCAAGAAAGCGGGAATCAGTGCCTGCGGACTCTGTCATGGTGTTCACTCTAAGGTAACAGAGGGGTCGATGTCATTGAAAAGAATCATCCATCAGTACCATTGTTATACAGAAATATGACAAACAGAGCCTGTTTGCCTGCCTGGCGATCAGGATATACGGGTAAATGGCGTTGGCAGGTCGGCAGGGCGCAATCGTCTCGACACCCTGCACTACAACACGGGTAAAAAATACCGCATGTAACTATTCCTACCGCTTATTCAGCGTCGCATGACGCGCTTATGAAGGCATTGCCGCTGATAACGCAGGCTGAAATTTATGACCATGGCCGCGTGGTTCAGTGGGCTACGGCCACGCACATTGTCCAGCCTGGACTATGAGCTTGGTTGTTGACGCCGGGCAAGTGAATAAACAGTCAGGGATGACGACATGCGATATACAGGAAGTGTAAGACAGGTTACATATAGTGCGCTTATCTTGATGAGCCTGGATCTGTTCTTGTCAAGCGTTTGCCATGCCGGTGTTGTTGCCGCGCCAAGAGGGCCCGATGATATCGACCCGTTGAGGACGCCGTGGTCTTACTATGACTCGTGGTTTCATTTCGGGGTGGGCTGCAAGCGTTCTGAACAGGCGCTGGCCGACGGCATAAGCGCAGCCAGGACCGGCGGCAGGGTATGCCAGGTGACGCATACCGGCTCGAATGGCTGGCCAGTTAACGAGCATGCGGGCAGCCAGTGGGATGTCGGTAAGTGTGAGCCAGCCGGCTTTCCGTTACCGCCATGGGGTGCAAAGCCGATTGTCAGGAATCTGACTGCCTTTCATTTCAACGAAAAAATCACGCCCTCGGGAGATGTATGCCCGAATAATATGACTGATCACCCTAAAAGCTATAACGTCGAGCGTATTTTATATAAATACTGTCCCAAAGGTTATGGTATTCGGGTGCTGCGAAGAGCGGATGGCAGCACTGATTGGAGAAGCCATTTTTGTGCACCGGGCCCGACGGTACTTGAGCGTGATCCTGACCCCGATCCGGATACGGGGGCAAGTATCAATGGCGCATGCCTGAATGCAGTGGGCGCTGATGATCGGGCGATTATCAATGCCTCGATGGTAGGAAATCCGGTCTCTATCGGTACCGGCAAGAAGACTCAGGTTGAGCTCGATTTTCTCGATCAGCGCGATTCGCGCTTCAAGCTGGCGCGAAACTATAACAGCATCCTTGCCAACAGATACGGCGTGGCGGCAGCCATGGGGATGTTCGGCATGAACTGGCGCAGCAACTTTGAGCGCCGTATCGAACACGCAAACTCTTCGTCCACCGGAACCACCTTCGTCAAACGTCCGAATGGCACAATTTATTACTTTAATCTCGTTGGTGCTAACTGGGTAAGCAACTCGGACATCAGGGAAGAACTGGTCCGGACGGCAACCGGGTGGGAGTACCGGACCGCAAGTGATTTAACGGAAATATATGACAGTTCCGGCCGCCTGATCAGGCTGCAGTACAAGGATGGTTACACACAGGAATTAAGCTACGATGCGCAGGGCCGGCTTGAGAAGGTATCGACCCGGACAGGCGAGTTTATTGGATTTATTTATGATGGTAACAATCGCGTAGCTAATATTACCGATCATGTCGGCCGGACGTGGAATTATCGATATGATGCGAACGGTAATCTTGAGTATGTGGATAACCCGGATGGCACTACCCGACAGTATCACTATGAAGATGCCAGCCATAAGTATGCATTAACGGGCATGACTGACGAGCGTGGTGTCCGTTACGCCAACTTTGAATACCATGCAGACGGCAGGACCAGGGCCAGCTATCATGGCCCGCAGACCAGCGTCCTGACGGATCGTATTGATGGTGTATCGATTACCTATAATGCCGGTGTCACCCGAACCGTCACCAACAGTAATAATGATTCGACCACTTATACCCTGACGCCACAGCGTGGTGTCGGCCTTGTAACAGGCATCAGTGGTCCCGGATGTTCATCGTGTGGCGCTGCAGATACTGCGTATCGCTATGCTCCGGCGACCAATAACCTGGTCTCGAAGACCGGCAATAACATTACGACAAAATATGGCAACTACGATCATAAAGGCAATTACCGGTGCATGGTCGAAGGCGTCACTGCAGCAGATACCAGCACGGGAGAATGTGCTTTTGATCCGGCGATTTCGCCGGACGCACGACGAGTTGACTATGCTTATGATTCCCGCTATCACGGCAAAGTAAAGACCATCACCGGGCGGTCTGTCCGCCCGGGTCATGATCGCATCACCCGCTACGATTACGATGACTTTGGCAATCGCACCGCTGAATCCATTGCAGGTTATGCCCCTGACGGGCAGGGGGGATGGACAGCGGTTTCCCGCACGACGACCTGGAAGTACGGTGGATCCGGTTCAACGGACTGTCCGGAAAGCGA
>JBATGJ010000348.1:0-3729 GCA_049665685.1 Gammaproteobacteria bacterium | reverse complement strand
GGTCCATTCCTTGTAGAAGGAGGCAATCGCCTTGAGATCCGGGATATATACCTGGTCGATGAATTCGATGGAGCGATCGATGATGGATGACACCAGGTTGAGCCACTCCATGTTGATGGCGCCGGTTTCGTTCAGGCTGAACGAGCAGGGCATGCCACCGACCAGCCAGTTCGGATGCGGGTTGCGCCCACCGAAAATGGTGTGGATCTTGACGATCTCGCGCTGGAAGTCGAGGGCCTCGAGGTAATGTGCAACGGCCATCAGGTTGGCCTCCGCCGGCAGCTTGTAGGCCGGACTGCCCCAGTAGGCATTGGAGAAGGGACCCAACTGGCCCGATTCGACAAAGCGCTTGATCCGCGCCTGGACATCACGAAAATAGCCGGGCGATGACTTGGGCCAGCTGGAGATGCTCTGCATCAGCGCCGAGGTCGCCTTGGGATCGGCGTCGAGCGCGCTGACCACGTCGACCCAGTCCAGCGCATGCAGATGGTAAAAATGCACCAGGTGGTCCTGGGTGTACTGCGCCAGCATCATCAGGTTGCGGATATGGTTGGCATTTTCCGGAATCTGGATACCGAGCGCATCCTCGACCGCACGCACCGAGGCCAGTGCATGCACACCGGTGCAGACACCGCAGATACGTTCGGTAAAGGCCCAGGCATCGCGCGGGTCGCGTCCCTTCAGAATGACCTCCAGACCGCGCCACATATTGCCGGTGGACACCGCATTCTGAATGACATTGCTTTCATCCAGATTGACCTCGATACGCAGGTGTCCCTCGATGCGGCACACCGGGTCCACCACCACACGCTGGCCACTGTCGTTGAGCCGGAAACCATTGGGTGTGACGGTCTCACTCATGGCTGCTATCCCCCTTGTTGCTGTCTTTTCTGTGACTGATGACCGAAGCCGCCGCGTGCGCTGCCACACCGATGGCGGCGGCACCGGCCAGCACGCCGCCGATCTTGTCAGCCGTGGCCTCGACGCCGCCTGGAACATTCAGTTTGGTGACCGAACTGTAGAATGAACCGCGGTCCCAGAAGTTGTCTTCCGCACAACCCAGGCAACCGTGGCCTGACTTGACCGGCCATGACAGCCCGCCGTTCCATTCAACGGTGGAACAGGCATTGTAGGTGGTCGGTCCCTTGCACCCCACCTTGTACAGGCAGTAGCCCTTGCGCGCGCCCTCGTCATCAAAGCGCTCAACAAACTGGCCGGCATCGAAATGCGGCCTTCGATAGCACTTGTCATGCAGGCGCTGACTGTAGAACATCTTCGGCCGCCCCTGCCGGTCCAGCTCGGGGAAACGGTCAAAGGTCAGCATGTAGGTGATCACGCCGGTCATCACTTCGGCGATAGGCGGACAGCCCGGGACCTTGATGATGGGCTTGTCGGTAATCACCTTGTGGATGGGCACGGCGCGGGTCGGGTTCGGCTTGGCTGCCTGCACGCAGCCCCAGGAGGCACACGAACCCCAGGCAATGATGGCCTTGCAGTGATCTGCCATGCGCCGCAGTTTCTCGATATAGGGCCTGCCGCCCTGGATACAGTACATGCCGTCTTCATTGAGCGGCGGATTGCCTTCGCAGGCGAGGATGAAATTGCCATCGTACTTGGCCACGGTCTGTTCCAGGATTTCCTCGGCCTGGTGCCCGGCGGCCGCCATGATGGTGTCATCGTAATCGAGGGAGATCATCGACAGGATGACATCGGCTGCCAGTGGATGTCCGGAGCGGATGAAGGATTCCGTGCAGCAGGTACACTCGAGACCATGCAGCCAGATGACCGGTGTGCGTGGCTTGTTCTCCAGCGCATGGGCGATCTTGCCCGCGAATTCCGGCCCCATGCCAAGCCCGGCGGCGGTGAGGCTGCAAAATTTAAGAAAACTGCGGCGGGTAATACCATGCTCGCGCATGGCTTCATAGAAGGTTTGCTGGATACTCATACCTGCACTCTCCTTCGAACGGGTAGATGAAAAGTTTGAGTAGGTACTGCTTTGGGTAAGGCCTGTTATTCTGTCTATCGCCCCTTATCAGTATGGCAAGCCAGGGCTATTTGTCACCCTTCTGCGGGGAGTGTATACAATCAATAGCAAGCTCCAAATTGATATGCATCAAACGTAACCGAAAAAGCAGCCGGTCATTTCTTCATTTACTTAAAACATTTCATAATATTATTACTTAACGAAAAGGCCCGTGCACTACACCGATTCGACGCAGCTACCCTTCCCGTGCCGACAGATGTTCGACCTGGTCGCCGATTTCGAGCGCTATCCGGAGTTTTTGCCCGGCTGGAAACATGCACGGATACTGGACCGGCAGGACAACCGCCTGTATGCCGAGCAGCAGCTGCAGGCAGGACCGGCCGTGTTTCACTTCCACTCGACGGCACTGCTGCAGCCCTGCAGCGGGATACACATTAGCGCAAACGATGGGCCCTTCCGCAAAATGCATATCGACTGGTGCTTTACCCCAATCGATGAGACGCACTGCAGGGTGACAGTCGAGCTGGCGCTCGTTATGCGGCCGGGTCTCATGAACGGTGCATTGAAGATATTGCTGGAGACCGGCAGCAGTCAGTTACTGCCGCTGTTCGAACATCGCGCCCGGGTGCTGTATGCGCAAAGCGTATAACAACATATTTTGTTGACACCTTACTACCGGCGAGAAGCCAGGAAGCTTGCAGGCCCTGCCTCCACAGGGCAGTCTTGAAGAGCACAGCGCCGGGGTAGCGTGTCCGCGAGGCGAGGTATTGCGGCTATCGGTGCCACGGGCACGACCGAACGGTCAGGATTGACAGCGCGTGAGTCCGATTTGGCGTTTTCACACGATCCGACAGGCCGGCAAGTATGCTTGCCGGTGGCCGGATGGCGGGAATTTGTGATTGACAGCCTAATCCCGGCCGGATTCTCTGGATTCACGCGAAATACTTGGGTTATGCTTCCTGTACGCCGCATGGACGAGTGAATTTTTTTGCGCTGAAGCACGCAACAGTGTAGCAACACAGGCCTGCATATCATCGTTCGTCAGCAAGAATCATGGATCAACGAATGCCCCAAAATCTTGCGCCAATCGGAGTATCAACTTACGCCCGCCCGAAGCATTTGCGACAAGCCATTGAGGCACTGAAAAACAACCATCTGGCCGCGCAAAGCACGCTTTATGTCTTTTCCGACGCCCCCCGGCCAGGTGACGAGGATCGAGTTGCGGCAGTACGCAATTATCTGCACACGATTGATGGATTCAAGGAGGTGAATATTGTCGAGCGTGAAACAAACGGTCGGGTAGAAAATAGTCGCGGTGGTTTAAATTGGTTACTGGACAATTTTGGTAAAGTTATTTTCCTTGCGGAAGATGTTGTCACCGCACCCGGATTTTTGACATATATGAACAAAGCCCTCGACATATACGAGGAAAATGAGCGTATCTTCAGTGTGTCTGGATATTCACCCCCCGTCAAAATTCCAGAAGATTATCGGCATGACGTTTTTTTTCTCAGGAGATTCAACGCATGGGGATTTGGAACATGGAAAAATCGATTCGACCAAGTCAAATATATAACCCCCGATGAATATGAGCGACTTGTAGCCGACAAGGATCAGGTGCGTGATTTTGTCAATGGAGGGGGTGCGGACATGCTGGAAATGTTGAGTAAAGATGCCTATGGAAAAATTGATGCTGGCGATGTTAAGGCGATGTATGCCCAATTTCTGAGTAATCAGTATACAGT
>JBATGJ010000347.1:0-3298 GCA_049665685.1 Gammaproteobacteria bacterium | reverse complement strand
GGGCCGCTTTCGGTCGATAAAAGCGCGGAGTATACCGAACTGGTCAGGAGGGCACGGGCGATCGTGGTGATCAGCAAGTTCATGCAGCGTTATATTCGCGATCATGGCGACCTCGACGCGCATCTGTTGCCGATGCCGGTTTACGGGCCAGGGCCGTTTCCCGATCTGGCAAGTTTTGATAGCGGGTACGTCACGATGATCAATCCCTGTGCGCTCAAGGGTATGAGTATCTTCACGGGGCTCGCCCGGCAGTTTCCGGACATAGAATTTGCAGCGGTTCCCACCTGGGGGGCCAATCAGGACGAACTTCGTCGTTTGCGTGAATTGCCCAATATTAAAATCCTGAAGCCCGCCAATGATATTGGAGAAATTCTGGGCCAGACTCGTATTCTCCTGGTGCCCTCGTTGTGGCCTGAAACCTTCGGTTATGTGGTACCCGAGGCGATGCTTCGGGGCATCCCGGTGCTGGCCAGCGATGTCGGGGGCCTGCCTGAAGCGAAGCTGGGAGTGGATTATGTTTTGCCGGTTCGGCCTGGCGAGTTTCGAGAGGATGGATTTTTCAGTCCGCCACAGGAACTTGCCCCCTGGTCGCAGGCGCTTGCAGGGCTACTACAGGATAAGGGTCGCTATCAGCAGTGTTCCCGGCAATCGAGGCAGGCGGCGCATGAATTTGCATCGAGCATATCGGTATCGCGGTTTGAGGCCTTGCTGGGTCAGCTGGGATGAATACGTAACTTTTAATCTTTGATGCGCGGCTACCGATAAGGCATTCTTTAAGAAAACACATCACCCTGATGATCTCAATCACTACAATTAACAGCTTTTTATTATCTTCCAGGCAGACAACAGACGAGTAGATAATGGACATTGAGCCTGACGAACAAATCCATCCGGAGTTTCAGAGCTACATTGACCAGCAGCCCTATTCGGTTGTCCTGGATGGATTCAGATTGACGATCGACGAGGATGTATTTCCGCCGGACATGGGGCTGTGCTCGCAGAACCTGGCCAGGATTGCACAGGATTATCACGCACAGACGGCACTCGACATGGGTTGTGGATCCGGCTACCTGGCACTGGCACTGAAACGCAGTGGCGTGCCGGAGGTCTGGGCCTCCGACATTCACGCTCCGGCCGTCAGGTGTGCGCGTAACAATGCACAACAGAACGAGCGGGATGGGCAGATTCATGTTGTGGAGAGTGATCTGTTCGGGAATATTCCGGCCAGCGTGATGTTTGACCTGGTGGTTTTCAATCAACCGTTTGGCCCCGGGCAGGGGAGTACGGTCTGTGGCTGCGGGCCGGATGGCGGGTACCGGATCACCCGGCGGTTCCTGCTGCAGGCGGCGGATCGGCTAAATCCTGACGGGGTTGTCATCATGGCGTTTTCCGACCGGGAACCCGTTATCAACAGCCCGGACCGGGTGGCGCGTGAACTTGGCTATCCTGTCAACAGCGTGTATCACGCGTTTTACGGCATGGCGAACAATTACATCTACGAGATTATCCCGCGACAGGGAACGGTATCACGCCCGGGTGGGTAATGAGGGGAACAGTCAGAGATGCCTGACGCACGGTTGGACTGCAGTAACGGTGTCGGGCTGTTCATTGCATCAATCAATTGCCAGCCGGCGGCGCAATGACGTAAGGAGAGACATGCAGACGGTTGTCCCGGTAAACCTGATTCGGGCTATCACCCGGCCACTGGCGGTCGTTCTGCCCGCCATGCTGATGCTCTGCATGCTGCAGGGGCCGGCTCTTGCGCGGGCCATGGATGAGGCTGAACGCGACAGCGAGGTGACACCCCGCGCCGTGTCCCACTCACCTGTGGATGCCCTGCGTGTGGCCGGCAGCGTGGATCCCGTGAAGGTCTGGCATGCTGCGGCCGAGGACCACATCAGCCTGCGCGAGTATCACGCCAGCGAGAATGCCGAGGGCCTGCAGGCGCCCAGTCGCCGCCATGCGCTGCGCACCTACTTCGAGCCGACGGGCATCCGGGTCCTGGACCGCGTCGCCGAGGGCAGCCCGCCGCTGCTTGACTTGCGACTCGAACAAATAGGACGACCGAACGCCCTTGCCCCTGTCGCCCCCGGTGAGGTTGCACACGATGGAGCACGGGTCGAGATCCGGCGTGGATCGCTCCTTGAGTGGTACGTGAACAGCCCCGCCGGACTCGAGCAGGGCTTCACGCTTTCCCAACGCCTGGCAGGTGAAGGCCCCGTGGTGCTCGATCTTTCACTCGATGGTGCCGAGGCGTCGTGGAGTGGTGATTCTGTGCACATCACGACGCCGACAGGTCGCCGGCTCGTCTACGGTCAGCTGAAGGCGGTGGATGCGGCCGGAGCTCCGCTGCCGGTCGAGCTGGTGTTGTCATCCGCTCACCGTTTGCAGCTCCGTGTGGACGACACGGGGGCCGTCTATCCCGTCGTGATCGATCCGTTGCTGACGGCCGCGGCCGAAACACAGCTCGAATCCGACCAGAAAGGGGCCCATTTCGGCTTCTCCGTCGCCGGTGCGGGCGACGTCAACGGCGACGGCTACGCTGACGTCATTGTCGGCGCCTGGCGTTACGATGCGGGCGAGGCCGACGAAGGGGCGGCATTTGTCTTTCACGGCAGTGCCACCGGCATTGCCGACGCTACACCCGCCACCGCACACACCCGGCTTGAGGCCGACCAGGCAGGGGCGGAGATGGGTGAATACGTCGCCGGTGCAGGGGACGTCAACGGCGATGGTTTCGACGACATCATTATCGGGGCCTGGCGCTATGACGCGGGCGAGACCGACGAAGGTGCGGCCTTCATCTTTCACGGCAGTGCAGCCGGCATCGCCAGCGGCACCCCGGCCACGGCCCAGGCCCGGCTGGAGGGTGACCAGGCCGGCGCCGAGATGGGCGTCAATGTGGCTGGGGCGGGGGACGTCAACGGCGACGGCTACGCCGACGTTATCGTCGGGGCCTGGCACTATGATGCGGGCGAAACCGACGAAGGTGCGGCCTTCGTCTTTCACGGCAGTGCAGCCGGTATTGCCGATGGTACACCTGGCGCGGCGCAGACCCGTCTAACAGGTGACCAGGCGGGTGCCCAGATGGGCATCTCGGTGGCTGGGGCGGGGGACGTCAACGGCGACGGCTATGCCGACGTGATCGTTGGGGCTCACACCCTTGATGCAGGCGAGAGCGACGAGGGGGCGGCCTTTGTGTTCCTGGGCAGTGCGGACGGCATCGCCAGCGGCAACCCCGCCACGGCCCACGCCCGGCTCGAAAGTGATCAGGCGGACGCCTGGATGGGGGTCAGCG
>JBATGJ010000346.1:0-25640 GCA_049665685.1 Gammaproteobacteria bacterium | reverse complement strand
GATCAGGCCAGTTCCATTTGGCTCATTACCATTGTTTGACCTGAAAGCAAGAAGGTTCACGGATCACCGCGATATCCATGACATTTCCGATGACATGGCTTGAGCGACCGGCGGTGCATGCATATTTGAGGACTAATCCCGATCGAAAGACCATCTGAAAAATGCAGGGTGTTTTTATGCAGGAGACTAGTCCGGCAGCTATAGCAAAGATAGTGCTGATTGGCGCACAGCTGGGTTTGCTGATTCTGATCATCAGGTTGTTTGAGGTGCAGACCGCGGCCTTTCTGGACGTGTCATTGCTGGTATTGTTTGGTTTTTTGATTCACTCCTTTCTGCCGTTGCGCCTTCGTCCCGGGTTTTTCCTGTTTTTATCTCTAACCAGCATTGTGCTTGTCCTGGGCGTCAAGAGCGGGGCCTGGGTAATTGGCCTGGGACTGGTACTGATAGGGATCTGTTATTTGCCCATCAGATTCTCCGCCCGTGTCGCACTATTAATAGCAGCAGGCGCCTTCCTGGCATCACTGCGCATGGATTGGATATCGGCACCGTGGGAGACAGGTGTTTGGCCGATACTGAGTGCCATGTTTATGTTCCGGCTGATTATCTACCTGTATGACATCAAGCATGAAAAGGGCCGCCCGGAGCTAACCCGCACCCTGAGTTACTTTTTCATGTTGCCGAACGTCTGCTTTCCGCTGTTTCCGGTCGTCGATTACAAGAAATTCAACAGAAACTACTACAATGAAGCGCCGGAGCGTATCTACCAACGGTGCATTAGCTGGATCTTCCGCGGTGTTTTACACCTGTTGGTATATCGAGTGGTTTACCAGCACCTGACCGTCGATCCGGTGACGGTCAACGGACTGGCAGCCATGCTGCAATTCAGCTTTGCAGCGTTCCTTCTTTACCTGCAGGTTTCCGGCTCTTTTCACATGATAGTCGGTATGCTGCTGCTGTTCGGGTTCAACCTACCCGAAACCAATCACCTGTATTTCCTGGCGTCGAGCTTCAACGACTTCTGGCGTCGTATAAACATCTACTGGAAAGACTTCATGATGAAGGTTTTTTATTATCCTGTTTATTTTCGGGTAAAAAAACTGGGCGAAACCAGGGCGATTGTGATCTCAACTTTGATCGTGTTTTTTGCCACCTGGTTCTTGCATGCTTTCCAGTGGTTCTGGCTGCGCGGGACGTTCCTGGTCGAACTCAACGATGCTTTATACTGGGCCATTCTTTCATTCCTGGTCATAGGAAATTCCCTTTATGAAATCAAGTACGGCCGTGATCGTTCACTAGGAGGCCACTCGCGTTCACGCCTGGATTATATGGCCCTTGTTCCCGGCACCCTGGGCACCTTCTTGACAATGGGCCTGTTGTGGGGGATGTGGTCGAGCGATTCCATGTCTCAATGGGTATCAATGTGGGGTACGACCGGTGCGGGCTGGATCGTGATGCTCGTACTGATTCCAGGATTGTTTGTGCTTGCCAGGTTCTTCGGTCAATTGGCCAGGGCGCGCAGAACCGGGAACGTCACGCCGGCGCGCAGGCCGGCGCCCGAGCCGCAGGGATTCTGGAAAAAAGGACTGGCCTATACGGCTTCGATGTGCCTGATCTTTATTGTTGGACACGGAGCAGCCTATTCTTACCTGCCTTCCAGTGCTGCAGCTGCGGTGGAAATGTTTCGCACGGTGCAGTTGAACGCACGTGATCGGGCACAACTGGAGCGTGGGTATTATGAAAACCTGATCGGCGTCAATCGTCACAGTGCCGAGATGTGGGGGATGCTGGCTGAGAAACCTGATGACTGGGGGTGGACTGATGAGAAAACATGGAATGAGTATGTGTTTTCGACCCATGACCTCCGTCACAAGAAGATGGCACCAAATGTGGAGTTCATGTTTAAACTCAACAAGGTATCATCGAATCGCTGGGGCATGCGCGATCAGGACTATGAGTTGAAAAAGCCGGCAAATACGATTCGTATCGCGCTATTGGGCGCTTCCCATGCCTGGGGTTCCGGCGTAGGCAATGACGAGACCTTCGAGGCTGTTCTCGAACAGCGCTTGAACGAGCACTCCGGCGGACCTCATTATCAGGTGCTTAATTTCGCACAACCTGGTAGAGATGCCCTTAACCAGGTGCCGGTTCTGGAAATGGATGTCTTGCCGTTTGAGCCGGATGCCATTGTATTGATCGAGCATCATGGCGCGGCGCGCCGTCTCATCAGGAACTTCGCCAAGAATATCACCGACGGTATTGAGATACCTTATGACTATCTTGGATCTCTTGTTGAGCACGCCGGGGTTGACAGGGACATGCCTCTCGATATGGTCAGGAACCGGTTGGCCCCGTTCAGCGATGAGGTTCTGGAGTGGTCTTATAAGCGTCTTGTCGCAACGAGCCGGGAGGCCGGCGCAAGACCGCTCTGGGTCTATCTTCCGTTGACCAATCATCGTCTGGTGGAAGAGGACATTGCAGCGGAAGTCAGCAGGGCGAAGGAAGCAGGGTTCACGACTATCAGCCTCGTCGATGTGTACAGTAAATATGACGAAAAAACGTTATCGCTGGCCAAATGGGACAGACATCCGAATGCATTTGCGCATCGGCTGATTGCCGAACGTCTGTACGATATATTCTCGGCACGACACAACGAGATTCTTGGCGTAACACCTGAACCCGTTGTCCGTGCCGTCAATTAGCTGGTTGTTGCGCATACCGCGTCTAACTGCAAAGCAAAGAGGATGTTATGGGAGAGATCGGGAATAAAGTAAAAGCGTTCATCATGCAGGAATTTCTGCCTGGCGAGGATCCGGACCAGTTAACCGGGAGCACGCCGCTGATTTCCGGGGGGATTCTGGATTCATTGGCAACGCTCAAGCTGGTGTCCTTTCTGGAGGAAACCTTCAACATCAAGGTTGAGCCCTACGAAACGGATGAAGACAATTTTGGCACCATCGCCGATGTAGAGAAACTCGTGCAGTCCAAGCAATAACACTCTTTTTCCCAATCTTCGGGCTGTTTTGCATTGGCGGTGTCTGAAACGGGAGCATGCCTGTCAATCACGCCAGGGACAACAGGGGTTCACGTAGCATGAATGACGATTCTATACAAAAAAGGCTCCATGAAAGATTCGAGAGTTCACCCGGGGGTAATGCCCTTGCCTTTGTCGATGAATCGGAGAATGTCACCTGGCTGAGTTTCGGGGAGGTGTACAGATCAGCGCAGGAACGCGCGGCGGTTTTTGCCTGTCATGGCATTGGTCCGGGGGACGTTTGTATCCTCATCCCGGAAAACGATGAATTCAGTACAACGAGTCTGCTGGCGGTGTTGATCCTTGGTGCAATCCCCGTATGCAGCGCACCCCCGATCGTTCGTGGCCACCATTCGAACCTGAAGGAGGTGCTCAGCTATCTCATCAGAAAGACGGGTGCAAAAGCGGTGATTGCAAGCGACACGATCGCACCCCTCGTCGAGGGTCTTCGTGAGAAGGTACGGAAGGTACACTTCCTGTTTGGCAAACCGGAATGCACTGCGACAGATATCGAGACAATCGCCCCTTGTTTTCCCGCCGCTACCGATGTTGTTGCCTATCAGTTGACTTCCGGGACAACGGGATTTCCGAAAATATGCGTTTGGACCCAGCGGCGGGTGCTGACGGCCCTGGACGGTATGGCGGAGGCCATGAAGATCTCCGGCGATGAGATCTGCGTTAACTGGACACCGCTCTACCACGACATGGGGCTGGTAAACAATTTCATTTTCTGCATGGTTCAGTCGGTACCGCTGGTACTGTTGAGTACCTTTGAGTTTGTCAAGAATCCGGCGATGTGGCTCAACGTGCTGTCTTCGACAAAAGCAACGATGACCTGGTCACCCAACTTCGGTTACTCGATTGCGGCCAACTGGATCAGGGACGAACAGATTACGGGAATCGATCTGGCCGAGGTGCGTGCATTCTGGAATGCGGCTGAACGTATACATATCGAGACCATGGAGGCCTTTCATCACCGTTTCAGCCCTTACGGTGTAAAGATGGCGGCCTTGAAGACCAACTTTGGTATGGCCGAGAATGTCGGCGGCGCCACCTTCAGCGATCCAGAGGGTCTTTTCAAGTCAGAAACCCTGGACCAGGAGTTGCTGTTCAAGCGGAACCTGGCCGTACCTGTTACTGAGACAGGTGCAGACGGGTCTGCCACCGTGACTGCAGTCGGTGTCGGTCGCCCCTATCCGGGCCTCACCGTGAAGATCATCTCCCGGAATTTGAAGGCATTGCCGGACAGTCACGTTGGTGAGATTGCATTTGTCAGTCCTTCTCGCATGGAGGGATATCTCTCGAATGCGAAGGAAACCCGGAAGGCCCTGGTCGGCGACCTGCTGCGCACCGGTGATATGGGCTACCAAAGGAACGGTGAAGTATTCTGGCTGGGCCGGAAAAAGGAGCGAATCAACCTTAACGGCAAAAAGTATGACCCCAGCGACTTCGAGAAGGCCCTGTTCGCGGTCGACGGTCTGCGCAAGGGATGCTTTGCCGCATTCGGAATCCCGGATCCTGAAGCCGGAACGGAACGTTTGGTTATCGTGGGTGAAAAAAGTACGGATTGCGCCGTGAGCAATCAGACACTGATGCGCTCCGTTGCAGGTTCGATCAATTCACATCTTGGTGTTAAGGCCAGTGAGGTCATTCTGCTGGAGCAGGGAAGCATGAGCAAGACGTCCAGCGGCAAACGCCGGCACCGCTTTTATCGCGAACTGTATATCAGCGGCGGGCTAACCGAAAGCGGAAGCTAGCCTGTCTTTTTATTGCTTCCACTGTCATCACAGATGTAAAAGGGCCACCCATGCGGGTGACCCTCTTCAATATGGTGGAGGCGGGCGGAATCGAACCGCCGTCCGCAAGTTCTCTGCCATCGGCTCTACATGCTTATCCGCGTCTATTAATTTAACTGGTTGCTACCCGACGGGCAGGGAAGACAGCCAGCGATTCCGTAAGGTTTTAGCGAATCAGCCCCGGACGTGCTTCATCGCGATCTTGTGAGAATCGACGCCTGAGGTGTCCCGAGGGACGCTGGACGCACAAGCACGGCTCCAGTCAGACGGCACCCTACTGGGGTTTAAGCAGCGAGTGCGTAGTTGTCGTCGTTGGCAACTATGTTTTTTGCAGCGGGTTTTACGAGGTCATCTGCACCTCGGCATGCACCTCAGGTTTCGCAACCCACGTCGAAACCAGGTCGCCCCCAAAGTCTGTACTTGTGACAGTATACAGCTATCACAGTTCTCGGCAATGCCTTGAAAATCATAAATCTGCCCTGATATTCAGCCTGCAACCGCTATCCTTCTCCGGGAGTGTCATGGATATAGAACACCGGGAATCCGGCGACAGCCCGGGTCAGGACGCCGCCGGCGGCGACATCGTGCTGGCCACGGATGTCCTGCCGTCGGAAATATGCCTGCTGCCGCAAAGCACGCGTCCGTTTTTCCCCGGCCAGGTCATGCCGTTACTGGTGGATGTCGACCCGTGGGAGCCCACCTTGCAGGCCGTGCACGGTGAAAAACACGGCATCATCGGGCTGGTGCTGGTGAAGACCGAATCGCTTGCCGCGTTCGGGATCAAGGACTTCTACGAGATGGGCACGGCCTGTCGCATTCACCGCGTGACCAAGGACGAGGGCAAGCTGCAGATCCTGGTCGAGGGACTGCAACGCTTCAGCATTCAGCGCTGGACCTCCCGCGAGATGCCCTTTCGTGTCCGGGTGAAGTACTACCCCGAGACGCATTACGCGCATCTCTCCGAGGTGAAGGCCTACGCGGTCGCCATTATCAACACCATCAAGGAACTGGTCCCGCTCAACCCACTGTATGGCGAGGAACTGAAGGTGTTTCTGGAACACTTCAGTCCGGACGACCCTTCGAACCTGGCCGATTTCGCCGCCAGCCTGACGACGGCCGGCAAGGAGGAACTGCAGGAGGTGCTGGAGACCACGTCGATCCTGCCGCGGCTGGAAAAGGTATTGCGCCTGATCAACAAGGAACTCGAGGTGGCGCGCGCGCAGATGAAGATCCGCCAGCATGTCGAGGAGGAGATGCAGTCGCATCAGAAAGAGGCCTTCCTGCGTGAGCAGTTGAAGGCGATCCAGAAGGAGCTCGGCCTGACCAAGGACGACCGGACTGCGGAGGTCGACAAGTTTCGCGAACGCATCGGGGAGCTGGTACTGCCCGGGCCGGCCGAGCTGCGCCTGGATGAGGAGCTGGAGAAATTTTCCCTGCTCGAGACGGGTTCGCCGGAATACGCGGTCACCCGCAATTATCTCGACTGGCTGACCCTGTTGCCGTGGGGCAAACATTCCAAGGACAACCTGGACCTCGAGGCGGCGCGCACCATACTCGACCGCGATCACGAGGGCCTGGAGGACGTCAAGGATCGTATCCTCGAGTTCCTGGCTGTCGGTATCATGCGCGGCGAGGTGTCCGGCTCCATCATCCTGTTCGTGGGACCGCCCGGTGTCGGCAAGACCTCGGTGGGTCGTTCCATCGCCAGTGCCCTGGGCCGCGAATTTTTCCGCTTTTCTCTCGGCGGGATGCGCGACGAGGCGGAGATCAAGGGGCACCGCCGCACCTACATCGGCGCCATGCCGGGCAAGTTCATCCAGGCCATCAAGAGTACCGGTGCCGCCAATCCGGTGATCATGCTCGACGAGCTGGACAAGATCGGCGCCTCGTTTCAGGGTGACCCGGCCTCGGCGCTGCTGGAGGTGCTCGACCCGGAGCAGAATGTCGATTTTCTCGATCATTACCTGGATGTCCCGTTCGACCTGTCCAAGGTGCTGTTTATCTGTACCGCCAACCAGCTTGACACCATCCCGCCGCCACTGCTTGATCGCATGGAGGTCATCAACCTGTCCGGTTACCTGGCGGCCGAGAAGCTGGCCATCGCCCGCAAACACCTGCTGCCGCGTCTGCTCAAGCGGGCCGGTCTCAAGCGGCGCGGCCAGCTGCGCATTGAACAAAGTGCGATACGCCGGATCATCGAAGGCTATGCACGCGAGGCCGGTGTGCGCCGGCTGGAAAAATACCTCGGCCAAATCGTGCGCAAGGCGGTGGTCAAGCTACTCAAGGGTGCCAGGCCGCCGGTGCGCGTCCGTGCGGTTGATGTGGAGGACTACCTCGGCAAGCCGCTGTTCGAACGTGAACGCCATCGCAGCGCGGTCGGGGTCATCACTGGCCTGGCGTGGACCGCCATGGGCGGCGCAACACTCAGTATCGAGGCGACCCGCACCCACAGTTATTCACGCGGCCTCAAACTGACCGGCCAGCTCGGTGACGTGATGCGTGAATCGGCCGAGATCGCCTACAGTTACATCATGGCGAATGCGGAGAAACTCGGTGTCAAAACGGACTGGTTCAGGCAGGCCTTCATTCACCTGCATGTGCCGGCCGGGGCAACCCCGAAGGATGGCCCCAGTGCCGGTATCACCATGGCCAGCGCCCTGCTGTCACTGGCACGCGGGCGGCGCCCTGTCCGCAAGCTGGCCATGACCGGCGAGCTGACCCTGACCGGCGAGGTGTTGCCAGTCGGCGGTATTCGCGAGAAGGTGATTGCCGCCAGGCGCACCGGAATACGCGAGATCCTGCTGCCGGAGGCCAACCGCGGCGATTTCGAGGCCTTGCCGGACTACATCCGGGACGGCATGACGGTGCATTTCGCCGCGCACTACCGCGATGTGGTGCCGGTGGTGTTTGATAAGTGATTGTTATTAAATCTTTCACCACAGAGGACACAGAGAAAAATACTAATTCTGGTGTTTTGTTTTTATTGATGTGCTCGCAATGATAAATTAATCAAAGATTCCTTTGGGCAGCAGTTCCGGTAACAGTTTTTTAGACTCTGTGTTCTCTGTGGTGTTTTTATGTTTTTATCTACTAATTGAATTTTTCTGATCAGATACTATCTATATGGACAACGAAATTTACCGTAAGGTGACCTGACATGATGCGAATACTCCTCTTCCTTGCAACCAATGCGGCCGTGCTGGTGCTGATCAGCGTGGTGTTCCAGGTGCTGGGTATTGACGGCATCCTTGCAGAAAACAATGTAGACCTGAACCTGCAGGCGTTGCTGGTCATGTCCGCCGTGATCGGTTTCGGCGGCTCGTTCATCTCGCTGGCGCTGTCCAAGTTCATGGCCAAGCGCTCCATGGGTGTGCAGATCATCGAGCAGCCGTCCAACAGCACCGAGCAATGGCTGGTGGATACCGTCCGGCGGCAGGCAAAGCAGGCCGGCATCGGCATGCCCGAGGTCGGCATCTTCAACGCGCCGGAGCCGAATGCCTTTGCCACCGGCATGCGCCGTAACGATGCCCTGGTTGCTGTCAGCACCGGCCTGTTGCAGAACATGAATAGCGACGAGGTTGAAGCGGTGCTCGGTCACGAGATTACGCACGTCAGCAACGGCGACATGGTCACCCTGGGACTGATACAGGGCGTGGTCAACACCTTCGTCATCTTCCTCTCCCGGGTCATCGGGCACGTGGTGGATCGCGTGGTGTTCAGGACCGAGCGCGGCTATGGTCCGGCGTACTTTGTCACCTCGATCGTGGCGCAGATATTCCTGTCCATCCTGGCCTCGATAATCGTCATGTGGTTCTCGCGTCGCCGGGAGTTTCGTGCCGATGCCGGCGGTGCCACGCTGGCTGGCCGGGGCAAGATGATCGGTGCGCTGCAGGCCCTGCAGCGTGCGCACGAACCGCGTGACCTGCCCGGCGAGTTTGCGGCCTTTGGTATTGCCGGCGGCATCGGTCCCGGCATCAAACGGCTGTTCATGACGCACCCGCCGCTGGAAGAACGCATTGCGGCGTTGCAGTCTGCTGGTCGTTAGTTAATGGCCACGGAAGGACACGGAAATTAAATTGCAGAAATACACTAAAGAATTTTTGTAGGAGCGCAGGAGCCTCCCCCAGGAGTTGTAGGGGCGCAGGCATGCGCGAATAAATGATATTCGCGCATAACGTCCGTTCTCACACCCGCCTGTTTTGCAATGCAGGTTCATCCGGAAACAGCGCACGCAGGTCGTCGTGTGTCAGTGACTCGCCCTTTTCCTCGTAACGGGCCCAGAGCTGTTCCCAGCGCATATCATTCAGGTAGAAACCGGCCGGCAGGATGCAGACCGGCTCCTGCCGGTAATCCGTGATAACACGCGGTTCTGTCAGTTTTCCTGTCATTGGTCAGCCGGTATTTTCTATCACATTCATAGAGTTGAAAATAAATTTGCCGCTGTCGGGACGCTGCATGAAAATACTACTATAACAAGGCATGTAGACCGGCAGCCGCATCCCTCTCATCAGCCGGTAAGGTTAAGAACCAGATGACCGACTTTTCCCGCAGGCAACAAATTGCGCGCAGCCAGTTCAGGCTGTGCTGCCTCGTCTGCGGCCTGCTGATGGCCGTGCCGGCGGATGCTGCCGGCTCCAGCGGACCGGCGGAGATGCTCAGTGCCATGACGGAACAGGTGTTACAGAAGATACGCAGTAACCCGGAAATACTGAATGACGAGGGCCGCACCCGCAGCCTCGCCGAGAAACTGATACTGCCCAACATCGATTTCCGTGCTGCGTCGCAGTGGGTGCTCGGAAAACACTGGCGCACTGCCAGTCCATCACAGCGTGAGGCATTCACGGGTGAATTCCGCGCATTGCTGGTGAATACCTACCTGCGTTCACTCAAGAAGTACCGCGACAACACCGTCCGTATACTGCCAGCGCGACCGGGGCAGCCGCAGGGGCGTGCGGTCGTCGATGCCGAGGTGCTGCAGGCTGAAGGGCCGCTGATCAAGGTCGTTTTCCGCCTGCATCAGCCAAAGCAGAACTGGCTGGTCTACGATATCGTCATCGAAGGCATCAGCCTGGTTGCAACGCGCCGCTCGGAATTTTCAACTGAAATACGCAACAAGGGCCTGGACAGCCTGATTGCGGATCTCGCGCTGGTCAACGCCAGCAAGGCGACCACTGCCGGAGAAACAAACCCGTAATCGACCGATCCTGCCGGCCTGCGCCTGTGTTATTTAAGCCGCTGTGCGATCAGCGTCCGCGCAGCAGCCGTTGTTTCTGGCGGTCCCAGTCACGTTCTTTTTCGCTGGCGCGCTTGTCCTGCTTGTGTTTACCGCGTGCCAGTCCGATTTCAAGTTTGGCGCGCCCCCGTTTCCAGTACAGCGCAAGCGGTACCAGTGTATAGCCCTTGCGCTCGACGGAACCAATCAGTCTGTCCAGTTCGCGTCGATGCAGCAACAGCTTGCGGGTGCGGGTCGGGTCCGGCGTGATGTGCGTCGATGCACTGGTCAACGGGGCAATGTGGAAGCCGAACAGCCAGGCCTCGTTATCCCTGATAACGATATAGCTTTCCGTCAGCTGGACATGGCCGGCGCGCAGACTCTTGACCTCCCAGCCTTGCAGGGCCAGACCGGCCTCAAACCGGTCTTCGATAAAATAATCATGCCGGGCCTTCTTGTTGAGTGCGATGGTGCTGCCGCCAGCCCCGCTTTGCTTACTTTTTTTTGCCATCCGTGAAGTATATCAACCCCGTTCGCCTCCATGTTGCGTAGGTTGAGTCAGGCAGGTAATTCACGGACAATGCCCTTGCGACTGGCAAGGTGAGAGTACTCATGGCAACCCAGAGAAAATCGATTCACGGGCAGTGGTCGGGCCGCCTGGCTTTTATCCTGGCGGCAACGGGTTCCGCCGTTGGCCTGGGCAACGTGTGGAAATTTCCCTACATCGCTGGCGAAAACGGTGGCGGGGCCTTTGTCCTCATCTATCTGGTTTGTATTGCCGTCATCGGCATCCCGATCATGATGGCCGAGGTGCTGATCGGGCGGCGTGGCCGCCAGAGCCCGGTCAATACCATGCGTGATCTCGCTGCCGAGGAGGGCGCCCATCCGCGCTGGCAGTGGCTGGGATGGGCCGGTGTGATTGCCGGCTTCCTGATCCTTTCCTATTACAGCGTCATTGCCGGCTGGGCGCTGGCCTATGTTTTCCGTGCCGCCAGTGGCCTGTTTACCGGCCTGACCGCGGACGGTGTGCAGAGTATCTTCAACAATCTCATCAGCCAGCCGGAACGACTACTTGCCTGGCATACGATCTTTCTCGTCATGACCATGATCGTTGTTGCGCGCGGTGTACGCAGCGGTCTGGAGAAGGCAGTGCGGTTGCTCATGCCGGCCCTGTTCATCCTGCTGCTGGTCCTGATGGGCTATTCCTGGAACAGCGGATATTTTGAGCAGGGTGTGGACTTCCTGTTCACGCCGGACTTCAGCAAGATCACGGCCCATGGCGTGTTGACGGCCATGGGACATGCCTTCTTCACCCTCAGTCTCGGCATGGGGGCGATCATGGTGTATGGCTCCTATTTGCCCGACCGGATATCCATCGCGCGGGCATCCATCGCGATTGCGCTTGCTGACACCACGGTGGCCTTGCTTGCCGGTATGGTGATCTTCCCGATTGTGTTCGCCAATGCACTGGAACCGGGTGCCGGGCCGGGGCTGATATTCCAGACACTGCCGATTGCCTTTGGTCACATGCCCTATGGTGCGTTTTTCGGCATGCTGTTCTTTGTCCTGCTGGTATTCGCAGCCTGGACATCGGCGATCTCGCTGATCGAGCCGGCGGTGGCCTGGCTGGTGGAGAATCGCGGGCACTCGCGTGTGAATGCTTGTGTGGTTGGTGGCATCGCGACCTGGTTGCTGGGTTTGCTGACAGTGTTTTCATTCAATATCTGGTCAGATTTAAAACCGCTGGCAATTGGTACGTTTGCAGACATGACCCTGTTCGATCTGCTCGATTACCTCACCGCCAATATCATGCTGCCGCTTGGCGGACTGCTGATTGCAGTGTTCGCCGGCTGGCAGATGTCACGCGCATCCACGGTCGATGAACTGGCTATGGGCGAGCGTTTCTTCTATCCCGTGTGGCGCTTCCTGGTGCGCTACATCACCCCGGTCGCCGTGGTTATCGTGTTCCTCAATGCAATCGGGCTCATCTGAATACAGGGGTAGGATTTGGATTCGATCGATCGCTCGGCGCTGGTCCCGTATACACAGGATGAAATGTTTGCCCTGGTCAGTGATGTCGACAGTTACCCTGATTTTTTGCCATGGTGCTGCGGGACAGAGACCCTGTCACGCGCAGGTGATCATGTCGATGCACGGATTGAATTCCACGTGGGCACCGTAAAAAAATCATTTAGCACGCGCAATCGTCATGTTGACCATGCGGCCATCGAGATGCAACTGCTTGACGGTCCGTTCAGTGAGCTGGAGGGCCGCTGGGAGTTCACGCCGCTGGGCAGCCAGGGGTGCCGGATTTCCCTTAAGCTCCAGTATGACTTTTCCAGCAAAATGGTCCGTCTCGTGACGGCACCGGTTTTCGGTCAGATCGCCAACTCGCTGGTCGCTGCATTCCAGAAACGTGCGGTCGAGGTCTATGGCGAGCGCTGAAACTATCAACGTCGAGGTCGCCTACGCCCTGCCGGACCAGCAGACTATCGTGGCGCTGACCGTGGCGGTCGATGCGACCGTGGAGGAAGCCATTCGTGCATCGGGTCTGCTCGAGCACTATCCGGAAATCGACCTGGCCCGGAACAAGGTGGGAGTATTCGGCAAGCTGGGCAAGCTGACCGATACCCTGCATCCCGGTGACCGGGTGGAAATCTACCGTCCGCTGATTGCGGATCCGAAGGAAGTGCGCAAAAAACGTGCGGCACAAGGCAAGGTCATGAAGAAGGGCGCCGGTACGGCGGAGGATGCCGGTCAGGGCTGAGTCTCATTCGGATTGCGGAATGTCACCCAGTGCCACACACGATTGAGAATGCCGGGCGACACCCGTTCCTGTGGCGGCACGACCAGCGTGACCCGATCGTCAGTCGTTTGTTCCTGCTCGGCCAGCTCCTGCGGGCGCAGTGTGCCGCTGATACGGACCAGCGCATCATCCTCGAAATACAGGGATACATGCTCCCGGGTGACTTTGCCCTGGCCGGTTTTAAGGAGATACAGGTAATCCCAGCGGTCCTGGTGGAACACGTCCGCCACCATGGGCGAGCCGAGCACGAACTGCGCCTGTAGCCGTGACATGCCGGGTTTCAGCTGGTTGACCATGTTCTGGGTGATGACATTGCCCTGCTGCACATCGATCCTGTGAACCAGGCGCCACTCGGTAATCGAGCAGGCGCCAAGGCACAGGCTTGCAAAGCATGTAATAATAATGAGAATCTTTTTCATCGACTTGGGGTGGCCGGGTCCTCGAGCAACCGCCGGGATGATACCGCAAGTTCATGCCTGATGGCATTACCATGGGGAGTATGATTTGGAATCCAGTGAGTTACGCAAGGCAGGCCTGAAGGTGACGCTGCCCAGGATGAAAATCCTGGATATCATGGAGAGCAGCAGCAGTCGCCACCAGAGTGCCGAGGATGTCTACAAGGCGCTGCTGGATGAAGGCGAGGACATCGGGTTGGCGACGGTCTATCGCGTGCTGACACAGTTCGAGTCGGCCGGCATTGTCAAACGACATCATTTCGAGGGTGGCCACTCGGTATTCGAGCTGGACGAGGGCACTCATCATGACCATATCGTCTGCGTCAAGTGCGGGCGTGTGGATGAGTTTGTCGATGAAACCATCGAGCAGCGGCAAAAAGCCATCGCCAGTGAACTCGGTTATGAGATGACCGATCATTGCCTGTACATGTACGGTATTTGCAAGCACTGCCAGACAGGGTAAACCGCGCGCCTTACATCGCACGTCCGTGGATTATTCGGACGCTGTTCTCCTCGAGTGCAGTTCACTCAGACGGTTCGCGAGGTTGTTGTAGCCGCGCAACCAGAGTTCCGCAATTTCATTGTTCACTTCGTATTCACCGATCAGGAATGCCAGTCGACTCGCCGTGGTGGGATAGTAGTGACGTGCCATCTGTTCTGTCAGCAGCATGTGAAACGTGTAGGCGCTGAAGTTCGCCCGGCCCTCCGAGCGTGCATAGTCGATCAGTGATGATGTGGCCGCCCCCTCGCTGAGCAGGTCCCGGTAATACGCGCGGTGGTAATTCAGTTCGGCGAAGCGTCCGGACTTGCAGGTGCCGGCAATTTCACGCAGGTCAACCGCTGAAAGATGGAACCAGTCATGGCCGGTGTCGGTACAGGCCGCGTGCTCGGCCGCGCCGCACAGCGTGGGTGCAACACACAGAGCAATGCACAATAGCAAGTTCCGCGTCACCGTGACCTCCCGGCCGAGGGCTCATGGAGAATATTACATATTTATGAAAATCGGTAAATCTCCTGATTTCTTGAACAAATACGGATTGCCGCCAGAGGCGGACTCAGGCAATGGCTTTGCGCGATTTACGCCGGCCTGATTTCGGGCTGGTAGCGGCCTGTTGCATCATTTCCCGCGCATGGTCGCGGGTCTGCCGGGTGATTTTTACGCCGCCCAGCATGCGCGCCAGTTCATTGACGCGTTGTTCCCTGTCCAGCTTCTGTACGCAGGTCGTGGTGGTATCGCTGGCAGAAGATTTCGTAACCTGCAGCTGGTGGTGGGCGAGCGCGGCCACCTGCGGGAGGTGAGTGACACACAGCACCTGCCGTTCGCTCGCCAGTGCACGCAGCTTGCGGCCAACGATTTCGGCGACACCGCCGCCAATGCCGCTGTCGACCTCGTCGAAAATCAGTGTGGGTATGGTGTCCTCACCCGCCGAGATGACCTGGATCGACAGACTGATGCGGGACAGTTCACCGCCGGAGGCGACCCGCGCGAGTGGCTGCAGGGGTAGTCCCGGATTGGCGCTGACCTGGAACACGATGTCATCCTGTCCGTGTGTACTGCAGCCGCTTTCCCTGCGCGGCGTGATGGCGGCCTCGAAGACCCCGCCGGCCATGCCCAGGGTTTGCATGGCATCGGTAATTTCCCGGCCGAAGGTACGGGCTGCCTTCTGGCGTTGCCTGGTCAGTTCAGTGGCGGCCTCGTGCCACGCAGACTCCAGCCCGGCTACCCGGGCCTCGAGGTCGGCGCGGAGTTCCCCGGCATGCTCCATGGCATCCAGCTCCTCGCGCAGTCGCTGCCCGACAGCCGGCAGATCGGTCGGCCGGCATTGGTGCTTGCGGGCCAGGTCGTGCAGCAGGCCGATGCGTTCCTCCAGCCACTGCAGCCGCTCCGGATCGAGTTCCAGGCCGTCGCTATAGCGACGCAGCGAGGTAATGCCCTCCTGGATATTGATAGCGGCCTCGCCCAGCAGCTCGGCGGTCTCCGCCAGTGACCGGTCGAGGGTCGCGAGTTCGCAGATGTCCTCCAGGGTACGACTGAGCAGGGTAATGGCACAGTCCCCGTCATCTGCATCCAGTCGCTGCAGTCCCGCCTGGCAGGCCGACAGCAACCGCCCCGCATTCGCCAGCCGGGCATGCTCGGCATCGACAGATTCGATATCCGCGGCGGTCATGCCCAGGGACTCGAGTTCCTGCAACTGGTAGCGCAGCAGGTCCTGACGCGCAGTGCGCTCGGCATCATCGGTGACGATGGCAAGCAGCCTGTCGCGTGCATCGCGCCATTCGACATAGAGCTGCGTGACCCTGTCCAGGATAGCGTGATGTCCACCGAAGGCATCCAGCAGCTGGCGTTGCACCGGTGCCCGCAACAGTGACTGGTGTTCATGCTGGCCGTGGATATCCACCAGTTGCTCACCCAGTTCGCGCAACTGTTGCATGGGTGCAGGTTGCCCGTTGATGTAGCCGCGCGAACGGCCTGTACGGCTGATGATGCGACGCAGCTGGCAGTCGCCGTCTGCATCCATGTCGCGTTCATGCAGCCAGTCGCTGACGCCCGGATTACCGCTGATGTCGAAGCTGGCAGAGATCTCCGCCCGCTCGCGGCCATGACGAATCACCGCGCTGTCGCTGCGGTCACCGAGTACCAGACCAAGCGCGTCGACCAGGATGGATTTACCGGCGCCGGTTTCGCCGGTGAGCGTGGTCATGCCATTGTCGAGTTCCACGTCGATTTCATCGACGATGGCGAGGTTGCGTATATGAATAGCGGACAGCATATGTCAGGGCTGTTCGCTCCAGCGCAGTTTCCTGCGCAGGACGCTGAAGTACTCGTGTTCGGGCGGGTGTAGCAGGCGCAGGACATGGGTGTGTCTGCGGATGGTGACGTGGTCACCGGCCTGCAGCGGTTCGCTTATCTGTCCATCGCAGGATACGGTCGCCTCCAGCGTACCCGCATGCAGGACGATTTCGATGATCGAGCCATCATCGATCACCACCGGCCGGTTGGAGAGGGTATGCGGACAAATCGGTACCAGGGTGATCGCACCCAGCCGCGGGTGCACGATGGGACCACCACCCGAGAGGGCATAGGCGGTCGAGCCGGTCGGTGTCGCCACGATCAGTCCGTCGGAGCGGTTGGTGTTGAGGAAATGTCCGTCGATCCAGGTATCCAGTTCAATCATGCGTGCGATGTCGCGCTTGTGCACGATGACGTCATTCAGCGCAGTACTTTCGCTAAGTATCTGGCCGTCGCGCGAGACCGTGGCATGCAGGAGACTCCGGTCTTCCTCCGAAAAGTGGCCACTCATGATCTGGTCCAGCTGGTGCGTCATCTCATCCGGCGACACGTCCACCAGGAAACCGAGTCGCCCGAGGTTAACGCCCAGCACCGCGATATCTGATTCGGCCAGGCTGCGTGCGGCATTCAGAAGGGTACCGTCGCCACCGACCACGATGGCCAGATCGCACTGTTGCGCGAGCTGGTTGCGCTCCAGTACCGGGTGGCCGCTGTCGGTGAGCAGTCCGGCGCTGTCCTCATCGAGCTGGATCTCAACGCCAAGCCGGGCCAGGTAACCGGACAGCGTCTGCAGGGTCTCTGCGACGCGATCACCGCTGGTCTTGCCGATCAGGCCTACTCGTTTGAAATGAGGTGACATATCCGAAACAGTGTGTGTATGTCTGAAAGCTAACATGACTTATCCGGGGCGCCAACTGCCATGCGCAGGGGGCGATCCTCCCTGGCTGTGATTGGCACTCTAACGGTAAGAGTGCCAATTGGACTATCATAGGTGATCAGAGGGTGTCCCGACGACCGGCTTATGAGCGAATCAACGACAGAAATTTCAGAACGTGCCCAGCAGATGCTGCGGGCGCTGATCGAGCGTTACGTGGTCGATGGCATGCCGGTCGGTTCGCGCACACTGGCACGCGAGGCGGGGCTCCAGCTGAGTCCCGCGACCATCCGCAATGTCATGGCGGACCTCGAGGAGCTGGGTTTCGTCAGTTCGCCACATACCTCGGCCGGGCGTGTGCCGACCGTGCAGGGTTACCGGTTTTTCGTCGACACATTGCTGAGCGTCAAGCCGCTGGACCAGCGGGCAATTGAAAAGCTCCGTGCCGAGCTGGTGGTTGAGCAGTCACCCAAAGACCTGGTGGAAACCGCGTCCGGTCTGTTGTCCGGCATTACGCAACTGGCCGGCATCGTGACACTGCCACGGCATGAACACCCCCTGTTCAAGCGCGTCGAGTTTATGCCCCTCTCGGATGACCGTGTCCTTGCGATCCTGGTCGCGGGTAACGATGAGGTACAGAACCGGATTCTGCATACCGAGCGGGCCATTTCCGCCGCCGAGTTGCAGCAGGCCTCGAATTATCTGAACCAGCTCTTTACCGGCAAGGACCTGGATGAGGTACGTGCCACGCTGCTGCGGGAAATGCAGGAAACGCGCTCGAACATGAACGAGATGATGATGACGGCCATCCGCATGGCTGACCAGGTGCTGGAGCATCATGCCGATGAGGATTTCGTGCTCGCCGGCCAGACCAACCTGATGGGATTTCATGAACTGTGCGACGTGGAGAGATTGCGCAATCTGTTCGAGGCCTTCAGTACCAAGCGGGATATACTCCACCTGCTGGACCAGTGCGTGCACGGCGAGGGCATTCAGATATTTATCGGCGAGGAGTCGGGCTACCGCATGCTGGATGAATGCAGCATGGTGACGGCACCGTACTCCGTCGAGGGTCAGGTGCTGGGCGTGCTGGGCGTGATCGGCCCGACGCGCATGGCCTACGAGCAGGTCATCCCCATTGTCGATATCACGGCCCGACTGCTGGGTGCCGCCTTGAATACCAGGGAATGAGCCCCATATCGACGCCAGACCGGCGATCTCATCGTCTGCGAAAGATTTGAGCATTGTGGAGCAAGCATATGTCCGAGAAAGAAAATGTTGTTGAAGAAAGTGAGATCGACAATCAGGAGGCCGGGCAGCAGGCCGCCGCCGGGTCAGCGGGCGCCACGGAAAATCCCGCGCAGGACCCTGCAGAACTGACGGCGTTACTGGAAGACGCGCGCGGCAAGGCCGACGAGCACTGGGACCAGGTGCTGCGCCTGCAGGCGGAGCTGGAGAACCTCAAGCGCCGCGCCGAGCGCGACCTGGCCAATGCGCACAAGTTTGCCCTGGAGCGCTTCGCAAACGAGCTGTTGCCGGTACGTGACAGCCTGGAAATGGGCCTGGCCGCATTCGATACTGAAAATACCGCGAAACACAAGGAAGGCATCGAACTGACGCTGCAGATGATGACCAGCGTGATGGACAAGTTCGAGATCCGCGAGATCAATCCCCAGGACCAGGCCTTTGACCCGGAATACCACCAGGCGATGTCGATACAGGAACGCGCGGATGTCGATCCGAACACGGTGGTGACAGTGGTACAGAAGGGCTTCCTGCTGAACGACCGCCTGATCCGACCAGCCATGGTGATCGTTTCGAAGGCACCGAACAGCGCGTGAGCGCGGACCAGGACTTGATTTTACTGATTACCGTCCCCACATTCGGGTTAAGTACACATTAGATTCAACTTCAAATATATCAGGAAGTTACACGGAGAATAGAGAAAATGGGCAAAATAATTGGAATTGACCTGGGCACAACCAACTCCTGCGTCGCCGTGATGGAGGGGGGTGAGGTCCGGGTAATCGAGAACAGCGAGGGCGATCGTACCACGCCATCGATCGTCGGCTTCACCAGTGACGACGAGGTGCTGGTCGGCCAGTCCGCCAAGCGCCAGGCCGTGACCAATCCGCAGAATACACTGTTCGCCGTGAAGCGCCTGATCGGACGCCGCTTCGACGAAGACGTGGTGCAGCGCGATATCAGCCTGGTGCCCTACAAGATCGTCAAGGCGGACAACGGCGACGCCTGGGTCGAGGCACAGGGCAAGCGTATGGCACCGCCCGAGGTCTCGGCACGCGTGCTGCAAAAGATGAAGAGCACGGCGGAAGATTACCTTGGTCATGAAGTGACCGAGGCGGTTGTGACGGTGCCGGCCTATTTCAACGACTCGCAGCGTCAGGCGACCAAGGACGCCGGCCGCATTGCGGGGCTCGATGTAAAACGTATCATCAACGAGCCGACAGCCGCGGCCCTGGCCTACGGCATGGACAAGAAACGCGGCGATACCAAGATCGTCGTCTATGACCTGGGTGGTGGCACCTTCGACGTCTCGATTATCGAGATTGCGGATGTCGATGGCGAACACCAGTTCGAGGTGTTGTCGACCAACGGTGACACCTTCCTCGGTGGCGAGGACTTCGACAAGCGCCTGATCGATTACCTGGCCGATGCATTCCAGAAGGAACAGGGTATGGATCTGCGCGGTGATCCGCTCGCCATGCAGCGTCTGAAGGAGGGCGCCGAGAAGGCCAAGATCGAGCTCTCATCCAGTCAGCATACGGATGTCAATCTGCCCTACATTACCGCCGACGCCAGTGGTCCGAAGCACCTGACCATGAAACTGACGCGCGCCAAACTGGAATCGCTGGTCGAGGAGCTGATCGACCGCACCATCGAGCCGTGCAAGGTGGCGCTGAAGGATGCCGGTCTGTCCGCCAGCGAGATTGACGATATTATCCTGGTGGGTGGTCAGACCCGCATGCCGAAGGTGCAGGATGCGGTCAAGAATTTCTTCGGCAAGGAGCCACGCAAGGACGTCAACCCGGACGAGGCGGTGGCGGTCGGTGCGGCCATCCAGGGCGGTGTGCTGGGCGGTGACGTCAAGGACGTCCTGCTGCTCGACGTAACACCGCTGTCGCTGGGCATCGAAACGCTGGGTGGCGTCATGACCAAACTCATCGACAAGAACACCACCATTCCGACCAAGGCGAACCAGGTGTTCTCCACGGCCGAGGACCACCAGTCAGCCGTCACGGTGCACGTGCTGCAGGGCGAGCGGGACGTGGCCACAGCCAACAAGTCGCTGGGCCGCTTCGATCTCGGTGATATTCCACCGGCCCCGCGCGGTGTGCCACAGATCGAGGTGACCTTCGATATCGACGCCAACGGTATCCTGCATGTATCCGCCAAGGACAAGGCGACCGGCAAGGAGCAGTCGATCCAGATCAAGGCCTCCAGCGGCCTGTCGGATGACGAGATCGACCAGATGGTGAAGGACGCCGAGGCGCATGCCGAGGAGGACCGCAAGTTCCATGAACTGATCGATGCGCGCAACCAGGCCGACGGTCTCATTCACGCGACCAACAAGTCGCTGGCCGATCTCGGGGACAAGGTTGAAGCGGCCGAAAAGCAGGAGATCGAGGCCGCCATCGAGGAACTGCACGAGGCCATGAAGGGCGACGACAAGGCGGCCATCGAGGCGAAGACCCAGGCGCTGGGCGAAAAGTCCGGCAAGCTGGCGGAGCGTGTCTACAAGGAACAGGCCGCACAGGGTGCTGCGGGAGACGAAGCGACGGCGGAAGCCGCTGCGGGCTCGGCAAATGACGACGTGGTCGATGCCGAGTTTGAAGAAGTGAAGGATGCCGACAACAAGTAGCGTTGCATCCGGTTTCAGCACGATAGCCTGTCCGGGGCCGGTATAACCGGCCCCGGATTTTTGCCGTCAGGCGTGGTACGGGTAACGTTGCAAAGCATAGCGGACAGTACATATGTCAAAGCGTGATTATTACGAGGTGCTCGGCGCATCAAGAAATGCCAGTGAGGCAGACCTGAAAAAGGCCTATCGTCGAGCGGCACAGAAACATCACCCGGACAGGAATCCCGACGACCAGGACGCCGAGGCCAAGTTCAAGGAGTGCAAGGAGGCCTGGGAGGTCCTGGGTGACGCGCAGAAGCGCGCGGCGTATGACCAGTTCGGCCATGCCGGTGTCGATCCATCCATGGGCGGCGGGTTCGGCGCCGGAGCGGCGGGCGCGGCCGGATTCAGCGATATCTTCGGCGATGTGTTTGGCGATATCTTCGGCGGCGGGCGCGGTGGCGGTGGCCAGCGTGTCTACCGTGGCTCTGACCTGCGCTACAACCTGGAACTGTCACTGGAGGATGCCGTTGCCGGCACCGAGGTGACGATTCGTGTGCCGACCATGGTGCAGTGCAACACCTGCGACGGCAGTGGTGCACGCAAGGGCAGCAAGCCGACCACCTGCACGACCTGTGGCGGTCATGGCCAGGTGCGCATGCAGCAGGGCTTCTTCTCCCTGCAGCAGACCTGCCCGCACTGCCAGGGTACCGGCAGCATCATTTCCGATCCCTGTCCGGACTGTCGCGGCAAGGGCCGGGTCAGCGAACACAAGACCCTGTCGGTGAAGGTGCCGGCCGGTGTGGACAGCGGCGACCGTATCCGCCTTGCCGGCGAGGGCGAGGCCGGCGAGAATGGCGGCCCGCCGGGTGATCTGTATGTACAGATCGCGGTTAAAGAGCATCCCATCTTTCAGCGCGAAGAAAACAACCTGTATTGCGAGGTGCCCATCAGTTTCACCGCGGCCGCACTGGGTGGTGAGCTGGAAGTGCCGACCCTGAACGGCCGCGTCAACCTCAAGATACCGGCCGAGACACAGAGTGGAAAGATGTTTCGCATGCGCGGCAAGGGCGTGAAGCCGGTACGGGGTGGCCCGATCGGTGATCTGCTCTGCCGGGTCAGTGTCGAGACACCGGTCAACCTGACACGCCGGCAGAAGGAACTGTTGCAGGAGTTTTCCGGTGAAGTCGAACAGGGCGGTAGCCGCCACAATCCACAGGCCAGCTCCTGGCTGGACGGCGTGAAGAAATTCTTCGACGGGTTGGCTGGATAAGTACTGTCGCTCGCATAACTGCATGGAAGAGGTGAGATTCGGGACGGTCGCGAGACTGGATTCGCCATGCAGAGACAGGCAATACATCGAGCCGTTGCCGAAAGCTGCGAAGAAAAATCCGCCATCGAGAGCACCGCGATTCCCCGGTCATTCCCGTGCACAGCAGCTCGATTTGCCATCGCCATGGCGAGCTGAGGTAGCACTGTCGCAATGGAGGACTTTAAAGTGTCCGAAGGACGTTTGGTATTGCTTGGGTTGAACGCGCTGGCAAGGGCGCATGAGCTGGATTACTTCGCGGACGGGCATCGCGGCGCTGCAATGGTCGCTGCACACCTGCTCTGCAGGGACTACGGCCTGAGTGACGGGGCCCGGTCACGAGTCGGGGAGCTGGTCGATCTGAACTGGTCAGGTTCACACCTGTGCGAGGGATTTCCGCTGGAAGAGCCCCGGCCCGAGCGGATTGACGAGATCGGCGTCGTCCTTACCGAAGGTGCAGAAACGTTGCGACAGGTCGGACACAATGCGATCTTCGCCATGCTGGCGATCAAGGGATTCCGCCTGATGCCCGAGGCAGCCACGCCGGCGCGGATCGAAGGCGTATGTCGTCTGATTCGCTTGCTTACGCCCTGGCGGGATGTCGAGCCGGATCCTGAAGTCGACCCGCCACCCTTCGAGGACGCCGCAGCCGCGTCCCGGTTCATCGTGCGCGAAGCCTGCGATGCCATCGACCGGTTTATCGGCTTCGGGCAAGGCTATGCGGGCCATATGCTTACCTTCGGTCAGGCCCTGGTCGGGCTGGCAGCGATGGGTGACGTGGTGTGGGCTGAGAGTTGTCGCGATGCCTTCCGTAAATACGTAACCGTCACACGGCTTGGGCCGGAGCCGGGTGCAAGAGCGATCCCCGATCATCCACCCAGCGATCTCAGGCCGACGGAAACTGCGTACTGGCAAGCCCGGGGTGATCATAAGGTAGACATCGGGCACGTTTTCAAGTATCCCTACAGCTGTTACGATCTGCTCCGGCACGCGGACGATCCGGCGCTGGCACAGGCCTGGGACAAACGCGCCGACCAGCTGTTCTGACGCTTGTGCCTGCCTGGCCGGTCATGCATGTCCCTGGCGCAGTTACTTTAGGGGGCTGTACCTGCCTCTGTAATCGTACCTAAATAATCCACCTGGCCAGCAACCGGTCCAGCTGGTTGGCAAAGGCCCGGCGGTCAGCCTGGCTGATTGACGCCGGTCCACCGGTATCCACGCCGCTGCTGCGCAGGGTATCCATGAAATCCCGCATATTCAGTCGCTGGCGGATATTATCTTCGGTGTAAAGTTCGCCGCGCGGGTTCAATGCCAGGCAACCTTTGGCGATGACCTCGGCTGCCAGCGGGATATCCGCGGTGATCACCAGGTCACCCGGTTGCGCGTGTTGCACGATGTGGTTGTCTGCCACATCGAAACCGGCGGCCACCTGGATTGACCGGATATGGGCGGATCCGGGCACCTGCAGGGGCTGGTTGGCAACCAGGATCAGTGGCACACACACTCTGTCTGCTGCCCGAAACAGGATCTCCTTGATCACTTTCGGGCAGGCATCGGCGTCGACCCAGATCTGTTTAGAGGCCATCATTTCATTCTAGAATATTTCTCTGTGCTGTTTCTCGGCTACCCCTGTGACCCCCGCATGCTCTGTGGCAATATGCTGCCTGAATCTGAGAATGGGAAACCTGGATGACGCGTATCGCTATTACCGGTGCCGCCGGTCGCATGGGCCGCAGCCTGATCGAGACCTGTCAGCAGGCCGAGGACCTGACCGTAACCGTGGCGCTCGAACACCCGGACAGCTCGCTGCTGGGCAGTGATGCCGGCGAGCTGGCCGGTATCGGCAGGCTGGGTGTCACGGTGGGTGCGGACATCAATGCGGTGCTGGACGATTTCGACGTGCTGATCGACTTTACCCGCCCGGATGCCACGCTGGCGAACCTCGCGGCCTGCCGCCAGGCCGGCCGGTGCATGGTCATCGGCACCACCGGCTTCAGCGAAGCACAGAAGGCCGGGATTACTGATGCCGCCCGTGATATAGCCCTGGTGTTCGCGCCGAACATGAGTGTCGGCGTCAACCTGTGCCTGAAGCTGCTCGACATGGCGGCGCGGGTACTGGGCGATACAGTGGACATCGAGATCATCGAGGCGCACCACCGGCACAAGGTCGATGCCCCCTCCGGTACCGCGCTGCGCATGGGTGAAGTGGTGGCCGCGGCCCTTGGGCGTGACCTGAATACCTGTGCGGTGTATGGCCGCGAGGGGCACACCGGGGAGCGTGAGCGCAATACCATCGGTTTCGAGACCATTCGTGCCGGTGACATCGTCGGCGACCATACCGTGCTGTTCGCCGGCGACGGCGAACGCGTTGAGATCACACACCGGGCCTCCAGCCGCATGACCTTCGCCAATGGTGCCGCCCGGGCGGCCGGCTGGGTGACCATGCAGGCCGCCGGTCTGTACGACATGCAGGATGTGCTTGGTTTGAAGTAAGTCCCTGTGCGAGTGCCGCTCTCCGGTACGATGGTCGGGCAAACCATTAGACAGCGGCTGCCACTATCCAGTACAATTCGTCTGATTTTTCGGGTGGTATAGCCAGTAGCACATAGACGGGAGGGTTCCACGGAGCCCTCCCGTTTTCTACGTCAGAAGGGGAGGTCTAGTTGAGAAAAGCGGCCCTGTTGGCGCTTGCAGACGGAACTGTTTTCCGCGGTACTGCTATTGGTGTAGAAGGTCAGGTCAGCGGTGAGGTGGTTTTCAATACTGCCATGACCGGTTACCAGGAGATCCTGACCGATCCGTCCTATGCCCGGCAGATTGTCACTCTGACTTATCCCCATATCGGTAATGTCGGCGCCAATGCCGATGATGAAGAGGCTGCAACCATTCACTGTGCAGGTCTCGTTATTCGTGACCTGCCGCTGCTGGCCAGCAACTGGCGCAGCGAGTCCTCGCTGGAGGAGTACCTCCAGCAGAACAATGTCCTCGGTATTGCGAACATCGATACACGTCGCCTGACCCGGATCCTGCGCGAGCAGGGTGCGCAGAACGGCTGCATCATGGCTGGCGACAATCCCGACACGGCACTGGCTGTGGCGCAGGCACGTGAATTCCCAGGTCTGCAGGGCATGGACCTGGCGAAGGAAGTGACGACGCGGGATGTCTATGAATGGCGGCAGGGCTGCTGGTCACTGGCAGGCGGAATGCCGGAAGCGCGACCGGCTGATGAATTGCCGTACCATGTGGTGGCCTACGACTTCGGCGTGAAACGCAACATCCTGCGCATGCTGGCGGACCGCGGCTGTCGCGTGACCGTGGTGCCGGCACAGACGACCGCGGCCGAGGTATTGTCGCGGCAGCCGGACGGTATCTTCCTGTCCAACGGTCCCGGGGATCCTGAGCCCTGCGACTACGCAATCGATGCAACTCGCGAATTGCTGGGCAGCGGTATCCCGATATTCGGTATCTGCCTCGGCCACCAGTTGCTGTCGCTGGCCAGTGGTGCCC
>JBATGJ010000345.1:0-4696 GCA_049665685.1 Gammaproteobacteria bacterium | reverse complement strand
GCAATGCACAATCCACCCCGTGTTTCCAATGGTATGGGAGCGACTGGCAGGCGCGAATGGACTATTCCGGTGGCGGGACATCGCTCAGGTTGGTCTGGCATAAAACCCCGCGCATGGTACTGATCAGTTCGAGCAGCTTCTCATTGCTCACACAGTAGTAGATCCGGTTGGCATCGCGCCGCGACCTGACGATGTTCTTGTTGCGCAGCTGATCGAGGTGCTGGGAAACGTTGCTTTGCGAGGTACCGATCTTCTCGACGATTTCGCCGACTGACATTTCACTATTGCCGAGCGTACAGAGAATCTTCCAGCGCAGGGGATGACCCATGGCTTTCAGTGCATCGGCTGTGAGTACGATATCGTCTTCCGGTTCAATGGATTCCATTTTGTCCTTTTACTACTTCGGTGTTCCCGTGCCAAGTGTAACCCGTCGGCAATGAGTTGCAAACGGTACACGTAGCTATTCAGTTGGCCACGCGTTCGTATCCCGTCATGTCCTTCGCGATACAGATGATATCCGTGATCTCGCCCTGCTCGTCCATGATCGCCGTGCGCGAAAACAGGATCGGCACACGACGCTGGTCCTTGGCGATAAAAGATGCCTCGATGCTGCTGAGTGTCCCGGTCCGGATCAACGCCTCCAGCCAGGTTCCCATGAAGGCGTTGGCCTGCACTGCCTCTTCTTCCTCGAAGATATCGCCGATTGACATGCCCAGCAGGTCATCCTCTGCATAGTCCAGCATGCTGCAGGCCGTCGGGTTGGCCGCCTTGACCGTGCCGTCGGGGGCCAGCAGCAGCAGCGCCTCGCCCATGTGATTGATGACGTTTTCCAGGTATGACTTGGCAAGCTTCAGTTCACGGGTACGCTCGTCGACCAGCTCCTCGAGCTGGCGGTTCATTTCGCGTTCCTTCTCGATCAGCCGCAGGTAGGTGCTGATCTTGTTGATCAGCTGGTTGTCATCGATCGGTTTCAGCAGGTAATCGGCCGCTCCGACCTCGTAGCCCTTCTTCTGAAATTCGTCTGTCTTGTAGGCGGCGGTGAGAAAGATAATCGGAATGTCCCGGGTTCTCTTCCTGACCTTGAGCATGGACGCCGTCTGAAAACCGTCCATCTCCGGCATCTGCACATCAAGAATAATCAGGTCAATGCGGGGATCCTCGAGGGCCATCTCGATGGCATGCTGTCCGGAGCCGGCGCTCAGCACCTCGACGTCCATGTGCCTGTTGATCAGCGTCTGCAGCGAGAACAGGTTGTTCTCGTTATCATCGACAATCAGTACGCGGAATCCGGCATAGCGCTTCATTTCAGTTTTCCCCGGCAGCTCCGGCCAGCGGCTCGCCGGAGAGGAAACGGTCGAGCACCTGCTTCAACGCCCGGGCCTCGACCGGCTTGACGATACATTCATCCGCACCGGAGGCCAGGCACTGTTTACGGTCATCATCGCCCGCCCTGGCCATCAAGGCGATCACCGGCACGTCACTGAAGGCCGGCCGCTGCCTGATTTGCCGCGTGAGCTCGTAACCATCCATACCCGGCATCATTATATCCAACAATACCAGCCTGAATGGAGCATCCGTTTCCAGCGTCTCCAGTGCCTCCTGACCGTCGCCCGCTGCGGTGACATCCAGATGCCAGCGCTCCAGCAAGGGCGTCAGGGCCAGCAGGTTGCGCATGTCGTCATCGACCAGCAATACGCGTGCACCGGCGAAATCGCCGTCCGGCACCGGCTCGCCCTGCTCGGTGGTGCCGTTGCCGGCTGCCACGTCAGGCTTCGCCTGTGGCGCCCGGAAATCCGGCATTGCCAGTGGCAGGAGCAGCGTGAAGGTCGAACCGCTGCCGCGACGGCTCTCGAGTTCGATGTCACCGCCCATCAGGTTGGCCAGCTCCATGCTGATTGCAAGCCCCAGGCCGGTCCCGCCAAAACGCCGGCTGGTGGAACCATCGGCTTGCTTGAAGGCCTCGAATACCAGCGCCTGCTTGTCGGGGTCGATGCCGATACCCGTGTCGGTGACACTGATACTGACCGGGTAGTCGGTTCCCGCATGGTCACGGCCGGGCGCAAGCCGCAGGATGATTCCTCCCTCAGCGGTAAACTTGACCGCGTTGGACAGGAAATTCAGCAGAATCTGGCGTACCTTGTCACCATCCGAGCTGATCGTGCCCGTTGCCGTGGGATCCACTTCCACTTTGAAATCGAGTTGTTTTGCATCGAACTGGGGCTGCATCAGTTCGACGACACTGTCCAGCAGCGCCCGCAGGTCGACCGTTTCCGGCTCCAGCGTCATCTGCCCGGCCTCGATCCGCGAGAGGTCCAGGATATTATCGATCAGCGCCCGCAGGTCACTACCGGCGGCATGTATGACACGCGCCTTGTTGGAAACCTCATCGTCGAGTCCCGCCTCACGATCATCCGACAGCATCTTCGACAACAACAGAATCGAATTCAGTGGTGTGCGCAGTTCATGGCTTACATTGGCAAGAAATTCCGACTTGTAGCGGTTGGTCGTCTCCAGCTCCTCGGCATAGGCCAGCAGCGCCTGGTTGTGTTCGGCATGTGTTTCCGCCAGTCGGGTCAGCTGATTGCCCAGCTCGACCAGCTCTTCAGGGCGCTTCCAGGAGAACGGCACCGCCGTGTCCTGCTCGAGCACATGTGTAATGCCGTCGGTCAGTTCCTGACCAAAGCGCTCGGTGCGCACCGCGATGAAGCGTGCCACGAGTAATACCACGACCAGCAGACCGAGCACGATGGTCGCGATGATCAGTTCCACCCTGTTGCGCAGTATCGCCAGCGGAGATGCATCGACGCTGCGACCCACCCACAGCGTTCCGTCGCGCTCGGTCTTGAACAGCGGCACCCACAGCACCTGCTGGTTGCGGAATTCCCAGAGTGCCAGTTCGTGTTTGGAAAAAATTTCCTCCAGCCCCTGGAAATCGTCAAACGCATTCGTGTCGCCGGTTTCCGCCGTGATGGATTCGAGGTAGCGGCCGTTATCCATGACCCAGTAATTGCCGCGATAGGCCTCTGCCAGGCCACCCATGTCCAGGTACACAATCACGCTACCGCGCGGAGTGACCACCTCGCCGGCCTCCGGCAGGAGTTGCGGCAGGAACACCGGGCTGACCAGGCCCATTTGCATGAAACGATTGGGCGATGTGGTCGCCGCCTCTCGATCAAAGACGATCGGTCCGTTCAGTACAGCCCCCGGTGCCAGGCGCCGCGCGGCCTCCAGTAATCTCGCTTCCGGCCGGTTACTATCCTCACTACCGGCCTCCAGGCGTCCGGTGCTGTGATTGCGCTCCAGCCAGAAATCCACCTTGTCATCGGCATCGACGAAGAAGATGCGGGCAATATCCAGCTGGTCAATGAGCACCTGGTTCACCCAGTCCACATAGCCACTGCGGATCGCTTCCAGTTCGGTCAGGCGCTCCGCCGTGTCACCTGCCAGCAGCAGGCCGGGTTCCGGCATTTTTGCCAGCAAGCGCACCATCTCGTGGCGTCGCGCCAGGTGCTGATCGAGGTCGCTGAATTCCGCGCGCAGGTTCTGCAGGTGCGCCTTCTGGTAGAGCAACTCAAAGCGCTCGAAAATCATCGGGACGTTGATGGCGAAAGCCACCAGCAGCGGAACCAGTCCGAACATCACCAGCAGCAGGGATATGTGGGTCCGCAGCTTCATCTATTTTCTGTACACCACTATTGCAACCAATGCGTCCAGGCTCTACTTTAGCATGCGGGGCAAAGCCGAACAGAACTACATCGAATGAAAAAATTCATTGGCCGCATCCATGATATCGGCCCGGGACTGGTGATAGCTGCAACCGGGCTGGGCGCGGGGGATATGATCGCCGCCTCCGTGGCCGGAGCCAGGTATGGCACGGTACTGCTATGGGCGGCCGTGCTTGGCGCCATGATGAAGTATGTCATGAACGAAGGTCTGGCACGCTGGCAGCTGGCGACCGGCACCACGTTGCTGGAAGGCTGGGTCCACCGGCTGCCGGCATTCTTCTCCCTCTATTTCTTCATCTATCTGCTGCTGTGGACCTTCATCGTTGCAGCGGCGCTGATCGCCGCCTGCGGAATGGCCGCCAATGCACTTATCCCGTCCCTCACTGTGGAGACATGGGGTGTCATACACTCGCTGCTGGCCCTGGTGCTGGTAATGACCGGCCGTTATGCGCTGCTTGAACGATTGATGAAAATCTTCATGGCACTGATGATGGTGGTCGTCATTATCTGCGCCCTACTCGTGATTCCCGAGGCGGAGGGACTGCTCGACGGTCTGCTGCGGCCGACGATACCGGACGGGTCGGCCCTGTTCATCTTCGGCGTTATCGGTGGCGTCGGCGGCAGCGTGACGCTGCTGTGCTACGGTTACTGGATCCGCGAGCGCAACTGGATATCACGGCAGGACCTGACACGCGCGCGCACCGACCTGGCCGTCGCCTATTTCCTGACCGGCCTGTTCGGCATGGCTATCATGATAGTCTCGGCCGGGGTATCACCCGAACAGGCCACCGGGCCACACATGGTCCTCAGTGTGGCAGAACGACTCGAACTGGTGGTCGGACCGGTGGGTATGTCGTTTTTTCTGGTCGGCTTCTGGTGCGCGGTATTCAGTTCCATGCTCGGCGTCTGGCAGGGTGTACCTTACCTGTTTGCGGATTTCGTACACCAGTACACCTCGCGCGAACCTGGGC
>JBATGJ010000344.1:0-11854 GCA_049665685.1 Gammaproteobacteria bacterium | reverse complement strand
GATTTCACTGGTCGTAAGTACGCAGCAGCAGGCGATGTTTATCGCAATCTTCATCATTGTGCCATCGATTCTGCTGTCCGGGTTTATCTTTCCACTGGAGGCCATTCCGGCACAGGTCCGGCTGATCAGTTACGCGATTCCGTTTACCTACTTCGTCGAGATTATCCGGGGGCTCCTGATCAAACATACGCTGTTCAGCGACTTGCTGGTCGCCTATGGCGTGCTGGCTGGGTTCCTGCTGCTGTTTGTCACGGCCAGTATCCTGAAGTTCAGGCAAACCCTCTAGGAATATGGTGTCAGAGCACGTTTGTCACTAGTATAAGCAGTCAATGTGCCCTGACGACCATCCTGCTTCACTTGACCCGGTGTGGAGGGCCTGAAGCCATGTCGAACAAGAAGACAGACAAAGACCATCGGCTCGACGCCGTGGTAGCTGCCGCGCAGCAAAGCCGGGCCCAGCGTGAGCAGGGCTACCGCGAGCAGGCACTGAAGCTGTATCCATGGATCTGTGGCCGCTGTTCGCGCGAGTTTACACGTGCGAATCTGCACGAGTTGACTGTGCATCACCGTGACCATAATCACGACAACAATCCTGCCGATGGCAGTAACTGGGAATTGCTGTGTCTGTACTGCCATGACAACGAGCATGCACGCTACCTCGACGACCCGTCAATCACCGTGTCGGACAGTGGCAGCGGGCAGCAGGCGACTCACAAGGCCTTTTCGAGTCTGGCGGATTTACTCAAAAAGTAGAGCGGTGTCATAAAAGTGGAACGGTGTCGGAGCACATTTGCTCCTGCCATATCCTGGAGTGACGTTCTTTTCGGGGCCGCACCCCGGGAGTCTTCTGTGTTCGTCGATTCAGCGTATCTTCAATCTGTCGTTTGATTGACCGGATCACTGCACCCGCTGGTGACTGATCTGCGGTCTAATTGTTGTCAGTCTCGATAAGTCCTGCAAGGGCGGCTTCATCTTCGAAATCGTGTGTCAGTTCCCTGTCCGGCTCCTGTACGAGATTGCCCTGTATGTAATCGATGTTGTATTGCCAAAGCATAACGAGGCAGTGGGGGTTATCGACGTGTTCGGCGATACACAGGGTGTTGCTGTTTCGTGCGAAATCTACGATGGCCCTGACCTTCTGCTGGTTGTCCTTGCTGGTCGCGAGATTATTGATCAGCGATCCATCAATTTTCAGGAAATCCACGGACAGATGCTGGATGATTTCAGGATTTTTGGCATAGCCGAAATGCTCGATGGCCACCATGCAGTTAATGGCCTGCATGGCTGTGACAAATTCCTGTACCTCTTGCGGCTTGTTTGCCGCAACTGATTCCGCTATTTCGAAAATAATGGATTCGCCCTTCAGGGTGAATTGTTTCAGCTGCAAGTCGATCCACTCGGGGAGCTTCGGGTCGGTTAAAGTATCAGCCGATAACTTGATAAAGAACGAGGTGTGTCGCTCTTCCTTTTGCTTGTTGGCCAGTGCCTTGAAGGCGAGCTGGATTACCCGACGGTCGATTTCGATGATCATGGGCGACTTTTCTGCCAGAGCCAGGAACTGTCCGGGCAATATGACCTGGTTATCCTCATCGAGGACGCGCAGTAGTGCCTCATAGTGTGCGCCTGCCTTGCCATTCAGGCTGATGACAGGCTGATAGACCAGGTAGAAACGGTCATCGTCAATGGTTTTTCTGACCATGTCATCCATCTGTTCCTCGACTTCATGGTCGATTTGCGCATCTATGGTTGTGCTGTGGATATGCACCTGGTTACCGCCGGATGTGCGGGCAAGTTCGCAGGCGAGGTCAGCACGTGAATGCGCATTCTCGGCATCCTTTATATGCTCGTTAATGACGCATATGCCGATGCTGGCGGTCGTGGTGGCGGTTTCACTATCAATGGTCAGAGTGTGTTTTTCAATTTTGGCACGCAGGGTCTCGGCGAGTTGGCAGGCGCCTTCCTTGTAGCTGTAATTGTTCAGGACCGTAAACGTATAGTCTCCAAAGCGGGCTATTATGTTTTCATGTCCGTAAACATCCCTGATCAGTCCGGCAATCTCGCTGATCAGGGTGTCACTGGCAGTAATGCCGATTTTCTCGCGAATTATCTTGAAGTTATCAATCAGGATAAATGTAATCGCCTGGAACTTCCCGGGCTTTTCGCAGGTGGTAATTTTCTCCTCCAGCACTTCCATGAAATACTGGCGATTGTAAAGCCCGGTAACCAGATCGTGGTGCGTGCGTGTTTCCTGGATTGACCCGGGTATCTCCGGCCCGCTGCCGGTCAAAACCGTGATCTGGGTGCACAGCTTGTTGCCATATTTGACTGCGGAAAGTTCCATGTCTGCTTCGACTGGTTCTGCATCATGCCGTATCAGTTTGACCCTGATACTCGTAATGTCATGGCTGGCGAACGGATTCCGCAGCAACTTTGTGAGGAGTTCATTATGGTGCAGGTCTATCCAGTTCAGCAGTGGGGCGCCAATGATCTCATCATCGTTATCGAAGCCAAGCAGGCTGGTATATGAACGGTTGGCATAGATATGCATACCCTCGTGGACATACGCAATGGCGTTATGGCAATCTTCCGTCAGGAACAGGCAGCGGGCTTCCTTTTCTCTCAGGGTGTTCTCCAGTTCGTTGACCCTGTGCTGCAGCTGGATAACCTCCAGCTCGTTTTCCAGGCGGCTGACCCTGCGCTGTAGCGAGGCAGATCTGAGTGCCTTCTTGACTGTCCGCAGCAGGTTTTCTGATCGGCCTTTCTGGACAACGGCAACTGCACCGCTATTTTCAGCTGCGGTAACGTAGCCCTTCGTCAGCTTGCTGGTAATCACGATCACTGGAATTTCATCGGGATCGTCCATGAAGAGGGCAGTCACGGATTCCAGGGTGGGCATATTTTCGCCCTTGCCATACAGAACGATATCCGGCTTTGCGGTGGCCAGCTGCTCCCCCAGCTGTTCGATGGTATCCGGCTGGACAGACAGCACTGAATATCCTGCCTGTATCAGGACCGCGGCTTGTGCCTTGTACCGGTCCATTACGTTTTCAATAATGAGAACCTGATGCGATTCCTGGCTGTTCACAGACCGACCCCAATTGACCGTAACGCTACCTGACTGTCGTGACCCGACGCCAGGCAGGTAAGGCAAAAACCACCTCTGATAGCAATTTTTCGGCAGTTACGGGCGAGTATTGAGCATTTAAAGGTAAAAAAGGGTCAGGTTTATTCTTTCCTGGGCGTGGTAGTTAACCGTTAAATAAATCTGTCCCCTTTATTTCAGCTTGTAATGGAAATAAATGACGCAGACACCAATTATCTTTTACACTATTTAGTTGATGGATACGACGACAGACAATGACACGACCGTTGGCAGCCGCAACGGACGCTTCCCCAGATATCTGTTTCTCGCACTTTTCCTGCCGGCAGCGGTACTGGTGTTTGTGCTGGGTAGTTATTTTTCATCGCAGCGTGTAGATACGCGTATCGATGAAATTCTTGATTATGACAGCACCAGGCTCAATCTCATCAGTGGGTTTCTTGGCGCCGAGTTATCGGGTTCACTTAAACACCTGCGTTCCCTTGCTACTGAAGCCATTACCACGCTGGCCCTGGACTCGCGGAGCCCGGAAAACCTGCAGTCACTGCAGTATTCATTTCTGACCCTCGCACGCCGCAACCCGCAATATCAACAGATCCGCTGGATTGATGAGTCCGGGGTTGAAATGTCCAGGGTAACGCGTAAAGAAGCAGAGTTGTACGTTGTAGCCCCGCAGGACCTGCAGGACAAAAGCGACCGCTATTATTTTAAGGCAGCCAATGCACTGCTGCGGGGTGAACTGTATATCTCCCGTGTAGATCTGAACATCGAGCGCGGACAGATCGAGATGCCAATCAGGCCAATTCTGCGTGTCGCCACACCGGTAGAGGATAGCAGCCAGAAACGCCGCGGGATTATCGTAATTAATATCGATATGGAACACCTGTTTAGCCTTGTACGTACTCCAGCAAAATCGACCATGAAGGCGGATTACCTGTTGGTCAACCAGCAAGGAGTGGTACTGAATGGCGATATCGAGAGCTTCCAGGCAGCAGATGCGCAGGACCAAAACGCAGACTTCATCTTGCCTAACGAAAAAGTCCTGGAGGGAATTTCAGCGAGCGACTCGGGAAGCCTGGAATTGCAGGATGGATTGTGGACCTGGAAAAAGCTTTCTTCTGTTGCCGCATTCAGCAGACTGACCCGGATGTTTCCAAAACACCTGGTCGCCTTCGACCAGTTTATCTCTGACGATTTTTCGCTGACGCTGGTGGCGTATCGGCCCCTCAGTGCCATCATGGACGTTCGCCGCGAGAATCGTTTGCTGATCTTTCTGGCTATGTTTTTTGCTCTGTCGGTTTATGGACTTTCATTGTTCTTTTATTTAAGCGGACGTGCCCGTGCGCGGCGTTCTGAAATGGAAGCCGCACACGCAATGGCCTACGCATCAAACCTGGCGCACATGAAGGAACTCGAGGAGCGTTTCCATCGCCTGGTTGATGCCAGCAGTATTGGCCAGTTGGTCGTTGACAGCGATGGCCGAATCGAGATTTCCAATCTCGCGGCAGAGCGAATGCTGGGCTATGAAAGAGGAGAACTCGAAGGCGTCCTGGTGGATTCGCTGTTGCCAGCCGGTTTACAGGAGAAGCACGTACACTACCGCGAGCAATTTATGCGCGCTCCCGAGGCCCGCATGATGGGTACGGGCCGTGAATTGGGGGCTGTCAAAAAAGAAGGATCAACAATACCTGTCGAGATAGGACTGACCCCCTACTCGGATCAGGACCGGCAGCTGGTCCTGGTCAGTATCATCGACCTGTCTCATCGAAACGGTATACCTGCAATTGTATAAAGGGAAACAGGGGCCGGATCCCGTTTTCGCGCATATAGAAATCAACAGGATATGCCCCCGTCTGTTGATCGCGCTCAGAACAATCCAGGCAATGCCGGCGCGTCTACTTTTCTGTAGACACGGTGACCACTAAACAACGACTCATCCAGGCGGGCGGCACTGGCCTGCACCACGCGGTAACTTTCGCCGCTGCTGTAATCACGCAGGGCAACCGGTATACCGGTTGCCTCGGTCTGCAGCAGCACGGTTTTATTGCCAGCCTTATCCAGTAAACCACCAACACGACCGGATAGATCACGCAACAGATCCATGGCCATGTTCAGGGTGGAAAAATCCCCGCGCGACATGACACCGCCCGCCCGTTGCAGCAGGCAGGCATCGCCCACCTGGCGTTGACCTTGCATCAGGCGGTGATGCGCACATACCAGGCCGGCAAATCGTTGCATGCCACCGTCCGCAACGAGGGTAGTCTGCCTGCCGGCACCGGGTGGCGCCTTGCCTGCCATAAATTGTTCGAACAGTGCGCGTTGCTCGGCAGGCAAAGCCTGCAGGCCATTACGAAGGGTTTCCATATGCGGGCTGAGCGATTGGCGAACCCCATCCATCTGGTCCAGCTGTCTGCGCAGTTGTGCTTCGCTCAGGGTCGAATATTCCCCCCTGCCGGTATCGACATAAGCCAGCGAATGATCGCGGAGATTAATCACGGTATATCCCGTCATGCCCTCGGTTTCGATACGACAACGCCCTGCACTGACATAAACCAGCGATTCCGTGCCCCTGTCATCCTCGATGCGCAGGCTCACGTCTCCCAGCGCCGGCATACCAAGGAACCCAGCCAGTACCGGCAGAAATGTGATTAGTAATCTGTTTACACGCATATTCACACCCATTCAAAGTATCCCCGATGAGCTGCATATTACTCGAATAAGCAGGGTTGGATACTTTTTCGGGCAAACAGAAATCTGACTTCTGTTTACGGTGTTTCGATCAGTTTCTGCCGGTTTACTCTCAAGCTCCGCGGTCGCTCAGGTTGCTTGCGGGCAAGCCGGTCCGGACGTGAATGTCCCGGACCCTGTTCATGCGGTAAGTACGTTCCGTTTGTCGTCGATTTTACAAGCTCATAGCGGGAAAATGTGTAAATAACTGAATTATATAAATAATATGTGTTGCCGTTAAACGACATACCCGGATGTACGGTAAATATGCAGGTTTTCAAGTTAGCTATAAGCATAAATCCTGCTATTACAGTGACATAGAGCGTTATTTTGCGGCAGCCCGCCTCCAGTATTGAAGACTATTCGGTATAAATCGTAACGGGTATTCGATCGCATCTTGATGGCTGAAGTGCACAGCATGGGTGCGCATTATAGAAAAATCATCTTCCTGGATTTCTCACAAAATCCCTATTTTTAAGGCATGACCGCGCTATCAAGGTCTTCGGATTGACGTGGAAAGCGTAACCCTGCACATCTGGAAGTTTGTTACTGGCACGCACCTTGCTAACGGGTCTGTGAAGTAAATACAGAAACCGTTAAGCACACGTCGACATGGCTGTGCGTTATTCAACACGAGGCTGGCCAGTATATGTTCAGACGACTCACGGAGTCCTTACTTGTCAAAATCGTCTTCCTTGCATTGATTGCGATGCATCTGTCCGCCTGCGGTGATGGCGGAAGCACTGCGGATATACAGACAGCCGGTAATGCCGGTGGTGCAGCCGTTCTGGCGGCAAATAATTCGGTGGCAGACGATATCCAGCTGACCGGCAGTATCGGTGATGGCCCTGTAACCGGAGCGACCGTGGAGGTCTGGAATTCGCAGGGCCAGCTGGTCGGCAGTATGAAAAGTGATAACACGGCGTCCTTCAGCGCCAGGATGAGGGTGAAACGTTCGCACTATCCATTGGTGCTGAAGGTCAGGGGAGGCATTGACCTGGTTACCGGCAGGGCGCCTGATTTCCAGATGACCTCCGTGGTGACCGACCGTTATGCGCGGCGGGTCAATATCAACCCCTTCTCGACCCTGATCGTCAGGATTGCCCGGTCCCTGCCGGGCGGTATCAATGCAGGGAATCTCCGTACTGCGAAAAAAACCGTGACCGCCGTGCTGGGATTTGGCCTGGATCCGGCACTGGTAACAGATCCGATCAGTGTGCGTATCACAAATGAGAATATTGCCAACCTCGTTAAATCGAGCGAGGCCATGGGCGAGATGGTACGCCGCACCCGGAACGCGATGACAGCGGCCGGCAGGAGGATCAGCGGTGACCGGGTCATGGCGGCTATTGCCGCAGACCTGCGCGACGGTAAGCTGAACGGCAAAGGGGCTGCCGGGACCGACCCGGCGTTGACGGCCGTGGCCAGAGTGGTTTCCGGTCAGGTGCTGGTGGAGGCACTGGCCAACACGCTGAAAGTCGGGGGTGTGGTGGCGACCAACGTTATCGACCAGGCCATCGTAACCACCCGGCCCGGTATCGGCCGCGGGGATCTGACACGGTCAGTACGTGTCACGGCAGGTATGCTGCAGCAAACGCGGAATGCGCTGGCAGCAGCCAGGGCGGTGGATACCAGTGCCGAGGTTCGGGGTCTCGACAGCATCGTCAGGGGTATTGGTGCAGGTGCGATGCCGGGTGACGTGCAGAATGTTTTACCTGCTTCTTCATCGCGGTCGCTCGATAACGCAGTAGTGCTTTCATCGACGGCCGGCACAAACCAGGTGGCAGCTGTCAATGCGGCTGTACAGCGGGTTAATGAGAATCAAAACGGCACTAAAGTGGTCGAGACAGTACCCGTCGCGACGGGTCCGGAGACGACCGAGCGGGTCACGAATGAATCTGTCACAGTTGCACCCGCGTCCGCACCCGTTAACAAAGCCCCGGTCATCAGCGGTTCACCCATTCGTTCGGTGGTGGCCGGCAAGGCCTACAGTTTTCGTCCGACCGCCAGCGATGCCGACGGCGACTTGTTGTGGTTCACTATCACCGGCAAGCCGTCCTGGGCCAGCTTCAATAACTGGAACGGGCGGCTGTACGGGACGCCGGGTGCACGTCATGCGCGAACGTACCGCAACATTGCCATTGCCGTGACCGATGGCAAGGGCACCAAGGCGCTGCCGGCGTTCAGTATCACTGTGACGGCCGCACCTGCGCCCGCACCCGAACCCACATCTGCATCCGCGTCGGTACCCGCGCCCGCACCTGCTCCTGCACCCATTAATAATGCCCCGACCATCAGTGGCTCGCCGGCCCGTTCGGTGGTGGCCGGCACGGCCTACAGTTTTCGTCCGACCGCCAGCGATGCGGAGGGTGACAGGCTGACCTTCAGTATCAGCGGCAAGCCGGCCTGGGCCAGCTTCAGTTCCTCGAACGGGCGGCTGAGCGGTACGCCCGGTGCCGGTCATGTGCGGACTTACCGCAACATTGCCATTGCCGTGACCGATGGCAAGGGCACCAAGGTGCTACCGGCGTTCAGCATCACTGTCGATCCGGCGCCGGTTGCGGTCGGTGCTTTCACCCTGACATGGACGGCGCCTGTCGCCCGCGCCGATGGATCGCCCTTGTCCCTGTCGGAGATCAAAGGTTATCGCATTCATTATGGTTCCACCGCCGGTAACTATCCCAATGTGTTCGATGTACGCGACGGCAGCGCGGTAAAGGCGACCGTGAATAACGTGCCGGCAGGGACATATCGCGTGGTGATGACCACCTATGACTCCAATGGACTGGAGAGTGCCAATTCACCCGTGGTGGTGAAGAACGCCCGCTGAATGACCTTTCTGGATACTCAAGGTATAAAAGGGTGTCAGAGAGTATTTCCCGTCTGACACCCTTGGATCGGATACACCAAACCAGTCGAATCTGATCCCATAACTCCTGCTTTCGATCTCTGCCTGTCAACCGAATTACTACCGCTGCGTTATTATTAAACAGTAGGCCGGCCAGCCGGGCAGGATATATCCCGGTCACCGGTCAACGGCGGCGATGTTTGCCCGCAATGTCCCTGATATACCAAGAGGTTTTTGATTATGAGAAATTACACCCACTGGGCAAGCCGTTTGGGCTGCATCGGACTGGTCTTGAGTGCATTTGTGGTGGCCGGAGCCGGACCGGCCTTCGCCGCTCCGCCGGACCGCTACTATGACCGCTCCGATGACAGGGATTACCGTCACGATCGCGGGCATCAGGATCGTCGCAATGCTCCGCGGGGACGATACCGGGACGAGTACCGCAAGCCACCCCGGGTTATTTACCATGGCAAGCCACGCGTGGTGCCGCGCGACCGGGTGCGCTGGTACCGTGATGTGGTGATTGTACGCCCACATGGCCACTGGTACCCGGGATATGCCCATCATTACCATGACGATGATGCCTACAAGTGGCTCGCCTTTACCGCGATTACGCTGGGGGTCCTGGATTTCCTTAACGAGTCACAGCAACGTGAGCACGAGGCGGCGCAGATTGCCGCGACGACCGCTCCGCTCGGCGAACGGATTATCTGGCGCGAAGGGAATGCGAGCGGTGTCGTAGTCGCCACGCGTGAAGGCACCAGTACGTCCGGGCGTTATTGCCGTGAGTTCCAGCAGGAAGTCTCGATCAGTGGCAAGACCGAAGACGCCTACGGTACCGCCTGCCGCAATCCGGATGGATCGTGGGAAGTCATCTCCGTCGAGAGTCAGTGACGCAAAGTCAGGCAGGGCGGCCGAAGACAAATGCGGCTGATTCCATTATGTCACCGGCCCCTTGATTGATTCGGGGTAAAAGAGAATGGTGCCTGGCTAATCGCATGACCAGGCTTTGTCAGGACAACAACGGTCACCCAGCCCGGGTGGCCGTTTTTTTTTTGCTCATTCGGTTTTAGGCATCATTCTTTATGACTGAATGTTTCAGCACTCCTTTCTGCTCACGTTCTCCGTCGGCGCAGCGTAAAGAAATGCCCCATTGTTTTGTACAGCAACAAAGGTAGAATACCGGCATCAGGCTAGGGAGGGTTGTTGCCAGCTCATGAAGCGGGGCGTTGTAGCAGGTATCACAGCGGTAGCATTATTGTCGCTTGCCGTTACCACGCATGCCGATAACCTGTCCGCCGAACAGGCCTTCCAGGCGGGCAATTACCCGCTGGCCCTGCAGCACTGGCAAACACAGGCCGCGACCGGCGACAGCATCGCCCAGTACAACGCGGCAATCATGCTGCTGGAGGGGCCCGGTGTGTTGCATGATCCCGAGGCTGCCCTCGCTCTGTTGCGGCGTGCCGCCGCGCAGTCGAATCCGGATGCACTGTTTGCACTGGCCTACCTGCATGCACAGGGTCTGCATGTTGCCCGCGATGATGCGCGCGCAGCCGAACTCTATCGGACTGCTGCCGGGGGTGGATATGCCGCTGCCCGCTACAATCTCGCCATGCTCTATCGGGACCGCCGTGTCCGCGGCGGCGATGCAGAAGAGGTGGTCCGCCTGTTGCAGGCATCGGCCGATCAGGGGCTGGCCGCGGCACAGTACCAGCTGGCAGAGCACCTGGCGCGCGGTGACGGCATCCCGGCCAATATCACCCGGGCCAACAACTGGTATCGGAAGGCCGCTGATCAGCAGTACCCACCGGCGCAGCGCAAGCTGGGACTGATGTATCTGCAGGGTGATGGTGCGCCGAAGGACATGGATATGGCGACGCGCTGGCTCACACGTGCCGCGCAACAGGGTGATGCCGAGGCGCAGTTTCAGCTTGGCATGAATCACCGTACCGGTGTGGGCGTCAGCAAGGACGAACTGCAGGCCGTTAAGTGGCTGAGCGAGGCGGCCTGGCAGGGCCATGCGCGGGCACAGTTCCACCTGGGACTGATGTACCGTCAGGGTGACGGGGTGTCGCAGGATGACCGGGAGGCAGCACGCTGGTACCGCGCGTCCGCCGAGCGCGGTGACCCGAAGGCGCAGAACAACCTCGGTAACCAGTATATCAGTGGCGAGGGGGTGCCGCAGGACTACGTGCTGGCGCACAAGTGGTTCAACCTGGCCGGCGCCAACGGCAACAAACTGGGTATCAAGAACCGTGACCGTCTGGCAGACCGCCTGTCCGACACGCAGCTGGCCGAGGCGCAGGCACTGGCCCGTGCCTGGCACAGCCGGCACAGCGGGTCAGCCCGACCTTATGCGGTCGCCTCGTCCACCCCGGAGGTTGCCGGATCAAACACCAGTGTCGATGGCGACCAGCAGGCAGAGCCCTCGCCATCGTGGTTCAGCCGCTGGCTCGGGAGCAGGCAATGAGACAAGCACACACACATGCCTGGCAAGGCGCAGGTAGAACACCCGCTATCCACAGGTGGGTAATGATGTCCCCGGTGCTGGTCACGGTCATACTCTCGGGCTGCAGCACGCTGCCAGCGGTAAACGGTTCGTCCGCGTCGTCGCCTGGTGGCGCAACAACCGAACAGCGCCTCGCCGCACTGGAGGCCGGTCAGCAGCAACTTGGGAAACGGATAGATGCCCTGCAGGTGCAGGTAGTTGAATCACAGGACGGTGTCAGCACCGCGGACCTGCGGGAACTGCCGATTGAGCAGCAGCCGCTGAAACCGACCATCGTGCTTGCCTCCAATCCACCGCGTGTGCAGCCTGTTCCGCCTGCCGCACCGCCACCGCCGGTGAGGGCGCCGGTACGGCAGCCTGACCCGCCCGCTGCACCCGTCGTCCCGCACACACCACCCGGCGAAGGCGACTGGGTAATCAACCTGGCGTCCTACGCCAGCGCATCATTTGCGTCCCGCAAGCTGGCCGAGTTCGTCGATGAGGGCGTGCCCGTAGAGCAGGTCACAGCGACGGTGAAAGGCAAGACCATCTACCGCCTGTGTGTCCCGGGATTCGAATCGTTCCGCGCAGCCAGTGCGGAAGCCGGCAATATCAGAACGAAGCTGGGCCTGTCGGATACCTGGGTCGCTCGCCGCTGACGATTTTCCCGAGTCGCTGCAGGGACTATCGC
>JBATGJ010000343.1:0-26186 GCA_049665685.1 Gammaproteobacteria bacterium | reverse complement strand
ATCCGGGTGTATGGCGAGGAAGTGCAGCAACTGCCTCGCCAGGCGCTGTATCGCCTGCGCAGGCGGATCGGCATGCTGTTCCAGACCGGGGCACTGCTTACCGACATTGATGTGTTCGAAAACGTCGCCTATCCGATCCGTGAGCATACACGCTTGCCGGACGCCCTGGTGCGGGACCTGGTACTGATGAAACTCGAGGCCGTCGGTCTGCGCGGTGCGGCGCGACTGATGCCAAGTCAGTTGTCCGGCGGCATGGCACGGCGTGTGGCGCTCGCGCGCGCTATTGCACTGGACCCGATGATGGTGCTGTATGACGAACCGTTTACGGGCCAGGATCCGATCTCGATGGGGGTGCTGGTCAAGCTGATCCGCGAACTGAACGATGCGCTGCAAATGACCAGCGTGGTGGTCTCGCACGATGTCGAGGAAACCTGTGCGATTGCCGATTACGCCTACCTCCTGTCAGAGGGCAAGGTAGTCGAGCACGGTGAGCCGGCGGCGTTGCGCGCGTCGTCCACCGACTGGTCGCAACAGTTTCTCAAGGCCTTGCCTGACGGTCCGGTTGCCTTTCATTATCCGGCTGTGCCGTTCAGGGATGACCTGCTGCATGGCGGGCCGCACTGATGCTCGAGGTGCTACAGCGCCTGGGCCAGGTGACGCTGGGATTTTTTGAGCGCCTGGGACGTGGTCACCTGTTCCTGCTGCAGGTGCTAATGAGCCTGCCGGCAATCCTGCTGCGCCCGGGCCTGGTGGTGCGGCAGCTCTATTCCGTCGGCGTGCTGACGCTGGTCATTATCGTGGTCTCCGGCCTGTTTGTTGGCATGGTTATGGGGCTGCAGGGCTATAATACCCTGGTCGACTTTGGCGCCGAGGAGTCACTGGGTGTGCTGGTGGCCCTGTCGCTGGTCCGCGAGCTCGGGCCCGTGGTCACGGCATTGCTGTTCGCCGGGCGTGCCGGCTCCGCCCTGTCGGCCGAGATCGGACTGATGAAGGCCACCGAACAGTTGTCGGGCATGGAGATGATGGCGGTTGACCCGATACAGCGGGTCATCGCACCACGCTTTCTGGCGGCATTTCTGTCCATGCCGCTGCTGGCGGCGATTTTCAGTGCCATCGGCATATACGGCGGCTGGTTTATCGGTGTCGGTCTGCTGGGTGTGGACGACGGCGCGTTCTGGGCGCAGATGCAGGACAAGGTCGATCTACACGAAGATATATACAATGGCGTGCTCAAGAGCGTCGTGTTCGGATTCGTGGTCGGCTGGATTGCACTGTTCGAGGGGTCCGATTGTTTGCCGACGGCGGAGGGTGTCAGTCGGGCAACGACGCAGACGGTGGTGCACTCGGCACTGGCGGTACTCGGGCTGGATTTCGTGCTGACGGCACTGATGTTTGGAGGCTAGAAAAATTGAATAGCAGAACTATCGAGATCGGTGTGGGTCTATTCGTTGCATGCGGGATGGCGGCGTTGTTCATGCTGGCGATGCAGGTCAGCAACCTGTCCTCGCTCGGCGGTGATGGCGATAGTTACAAACTGAAGGCCGCGTTCGAGAATGTCGGTGGCCTCAAGGTACGATCGCCGGTCACCGTATCCGGCGTGCGGGTCGGCCGGGTGGATGCCATCGACTATGACACATCGGCCTACGAGGCCGTGGTAACACTCAGGATCAATGATGCTTATAACGCATTTCCGGCGGACACCTCGGCAAGCATCTTCACGGCCGGTCTGCTGGGTGAGCAGTATGTTGCCCTGAGCCCCGGGGGTTCCATGGAGAATCTCGTCGAAGGCAGCCGTATCGAGCTTACCCAGTCGGCGCTGGTCATGGAGCAGATCATCGGTCAGTTCCTGTACAGTATGGCCAACAAGGACGATGGTAAACAGGTTGCCAGGGACGAGGATAAACAGGTTTCCGGGGACGAGGATAAACAGGTTTCCGGGGACGAGGGTAAACAGGTTTCACAATGAGTAACGAGCTTGCAAGAAAGTTTGTTCCGCTGCTGTTGATGCTGCTCATCTCGATGCCGGCCAGTGCCATACCGGCACCCAGTGATATCTCACCACAGGAACTGGTGCGCGATACTTCCTCGCGTATGCTGAATGCGTTGCGCGATCAACAGGATGAGATTGCAAAAAACCCGGGGCGCCTGTACGAACTGGTCGCGGAAATTGTGTTGCCGTATTTCGATTTCGAGCGGATGAGCCAGTGGGTGCTGGGCAAGAACTGGCGTACAGCGACACCGGAACAGCGCGCGCACTTTGTCGAGCAGTTCCGCAAGCTGCTGGTACGCACCTACGGGAATGCATTATCCGGGTATGCAGATGAAAAGATCATCTATCTGCCATTTGCTGATAATCCGGACACGCCCAAGGTGACCGTGCGTACCGAGATCGAGCAGGGCGGATCGACCATCCCGATTAACTATTCCATGTACAATTCGAAGGATGGCTGGAAGGTTTATGATGTCGCCATCAATGGCGTCAGTCTCGTCACCAATTACCGCGCAACCTTTGACAGCATTATTCGCGGCGAGGGCATCGATAACCTGATCAAGCAGCTGGTCGACCGCAACAAGTCGCTATCGAATGAATGACACCGGAATCACGGTTGAGGGAGACCGCTGGGTGCTGTCCGGGGAGCTCGATTTCGAGACGGTGCCGTCCCTGCTCGCGCACCAGGGCGTCCACATGAAGCGCGGTAGTAACATACATGTAGATCTTGCAAAGGTGACGCGCGTTGACAGTGCTGGCCTTGCGCTGATGATTGAATGGCTGCGCGAGTCGGAGCGTAAGGGGATGGCCATCCAGTTCGACAACGTACCCGGGCAACTCATGTCGATCGCGCGCATTTCCGGACTGGAGGATATCCTGTTCCAGCCGCGTTAGCTTCGTGGCAGCTCTCTGTGTCAGGCAATCGCGACTATTTTTCAATTAACCATGAAACGATAATGCTATGCAAAGTTCGGAAATCGAAGCGCTCATCAAGGCCGGGATCCCGGATGCGGAAGTCATCGTGAAGGGTGACGGCGACCATTTCGAGGCAACGGTAATCAGCAGGCAGTTCGAAAACCGGACCATGGTGCAGCAACACCAGCTGGTCTATGGCACGTTGGGTAACCGCATGGGCGGTGAAATCCATGCGCTTGCACTGCGCACACATACCCCTGAAGAGTGGGCAAGCCAGCGGCGTATCCAGTAGTCTGCCGCAATCACGGGATTCCTGTCATTTTGGATAAGCTGATCATAAACGGCGGTGCTGTGCTCGAGGGGGATGTTCGCATCTCGGGCGCGAAAAATGCCGTGTTGCCAATCATGGCGTCGACGCTGCTGGCCGACTCGCCGGTCATCATACGCAATATCCCTCACATGCATGATGTCACCACGACCATTGAGCTGCTCGGTCATATGGGTGTTCAACTGACGGTGAACGAAAAGATGGATATCGAGGTTGACGCGCGCCACATCAACTCACTGTACGCACCTTACGAGCTGGTGCGCACCATGCGTTCATCCATTCTCGTGCTGGGACCAATGCTGTCGCGTTTTGGTCGTGCCGATGTGTCGCTGCCCGGCGGGTGTGCGATCGGCTCCCGTCCCGTCAATCTGCATATCAAGGGGCTGCAGGCCATGGGAGCGAACATTGATGTCGAAAACGGGTATATCAAGGCCCGCGTCGATCGTCTGCAGGGTGCACGACTGGTTATGGATGTCGTTACGGTTACGGGTACCGAAAACCTGATGATGGCGGCCACGCTGGCCGATGGAGTGACCCTGATCGAGAATGCCGCGCGTGAGCCGGAAGTGACCGACCTGGCGAACTGTCTCAACAAGATGGGTGCGAAGATCAGCGGTGCCGGTACCGATACGATCAAGATCGAGGGTGTCGAGCGACTCTCCGGTACTGATTACGAGGTCTTGCCCGACCGGATCGAAACCGGGACCTTCCTGGTCGCCGGTGCAATTACCGGCGGTCATATCAGGGTAAAGAACACGCGCCCGGATACCATGGATGCCGTATTGCAGACGCTGCGCGAGGCCGGTGCGGATATCACGGTTGGCGAAGACTGGATCGAGCTGGACATGCACGGTCAGCGTCCGCAGGCAGTGAACGCGCACACGGCACCGTATCCCGCCTTCCCCACGGATATGCAGGCCCAGTTCACGGCGCTGAACGTGATCGCCGAGGGGACCGGCACCATCACCGAGACCGTGTTCGAGAACCGCTTCATGCATGTGCAGGAAATGCAACGCATGGGTGCCAATATACGGCTCGAAGGTAATACCGCGATCAGTACCGGGGTGAATAAACTGGCCGGTGCACCGGTCATGGCCACGGATCTGCGTGCATCGGCCAGCCTGGTACTGGCCGGCCTGGTGGCCGAGGGTGAGACCGTCATTGAGCGTATTTACCATATCGATCGTGGCTATGAGCGCATCGAGGTGAAGCTCGCCCAGCTGGGCGCTGATATTCGCCGCGTTCCTGAATGATGTTGTTGAGTGTACTGCCGCAGGATGCTGGCGGCGTGCTTGTATTATTCCCGCATCTCCCTGAAACTTGCCAGCCATGAACGACGCATTGACCATCGCGCTGTCGAAGGGCCGTATTTTCAAGGAAACGCTGCCATTGCTGGCTGCGGCCGGCATCACGCCGGCAGATGACCCGGACAGCAGTCGCAAGCTGATACTCGAAACCAATCTCGATGACGTGAAGCTGGTGATCATTCGCGCCTCGGATGTGCCCACCTATGTGAGTTACGGTGCGGCTGATGTCGGCGTGGCCGGTAAGGACGTACTGATGGAGTATGGCGGTGAGGGCCTCTATGAGCCGCTGGATCTGAAGATCGCCCGTTGTCGCCTGATGGTGGCCGGCCCCGAGCACATTCACTCGGGGCGTCGCAGGATGCGCATTGCGACCAAGTACATCAATAGCACGCGTCGCTACTATGCTGACCGGCGCGAGCAGGTCGAGATCATCAAGCTGTACGGCTCGATGGAGCTGGCGCCCATCGTTGGACTGGCCGATCGCATCGTCGACGTGGTAGATACCGGCAATACCCTCAAGGCGAATGGCCTGGTACCGCTCGAGCACATTGCCGACATCAGCTCCCGTCTCATCGTCAACAAGGCGTCCATGAAGATGAAACATGCACGTATCACCGATTTTATCGACAAGCTGCGGGTTGCCTGCGAGAGCTGATTTTTAAATTTTCACCACAGAGATCACAGAGTACACAGAGCAAAAATTATTTCGGTAATCTGTAGATGTGTGTCTGGCTGTGGGCAATGAGCCCCATGCCGGAAATATTTGCGGATAAACCCGCTACAACTGGAATTTCATGCAGTGTTTTACCTCTGTGTACTCTGTGATCTCTGTGGGGGTTTTTTAAGTGAAAATTCCACATGACTGAAATTAAACGACTCGATACCAGTGATCCGGATTTCGATGCGGCGCTCGAGCAGCTGCTCGATTGGGAGCAGAGTGCCGATATGGCAGTCGAATCGGTGGTGCGCGATATCATCGCGGACGTGCGCGCGCGTGGCGATGCCGCGTTGCTCGAGTATACCGAGCGTTTTGACCGGCACCCGGTCAGTGACGGGCTCGAGATTCCCTTGCCGGCCTGTGCGGTTGCACTCGGTCGCATACCGACGGACCAGCGCGCAGCGCTGGAGTTTGCGAGTGAGCGCATTCATGCCTACGCCAGGCACCAGAAGCTGGAGTCCTGGTCCTATACCGAGGCCGATGGCACCCTGCTGGGCCAGCAGGTTACCGCGATGGACAGGGTCGGCCTGTATGTACCGGGTGGCAAGGCGGCCTATCCCTCGTCGGTCCTGATGAACGCCATACCTGCCAAGGTGGCCGGTGTAGGTGAGCTGGTGATGGTCGTGCCGACGCCGGCAGGGCAGGTCAATGACATGGTGCTGGCGGCAGCACACCTTGCCGGTGTCGACCGGATTTTCGCTATCGGCGGTGCACAGGCCATCGCCGCGCTTGCCTACGGGACCGGGACGGTGCCGGCGGTCGACAAGATCGTCGGACCCGGCAATGCCTATGTGGCCAGCGCCAAGCGCATGGTGTTCGGCAAGGTTGGTATCGACATGATAGCCGGCCCGTCTGAAATCCTCGTGATCTGTGATGGTGCGACTGATCCCGACTGGATCGCGGTAGATATGTTTTCCCAGGCTGAGCATGACGAGGATGCGCAATCCATCCTGGTCAGCCCGGATAGTGACTTTCTGGATCGCGTCTCTGCAAGTATCGGGCGCCTGCTGCCGGAAATGACGCGTGCTGACATCATCAGTGCCTCACTGGCCGGGCAGGGTGCATTGATCAGGGTGCGTGACATGGATGAGGCCGTTGCCGTCGCCAACCGGATTGCACCCGAACACCTGGAACTCTCGGTCGATGAGCCGCAGGCCATGGCGGCGCGTATCCGTCATGCAGGTGCCATCTTCATGGGGCGTTACACTGCCGAGGTGCTGGGCGATTACTGCGCGGGCCCCAATCACGTCCTGCCGACATCACGCACTGCGCGGTTTTCCTCGCCCCTCGGTGTGTATGATTTCCAGAAACGCTCGAGCCTGATCCAGTGTTCGCCGCAGGGCGCAAGCGATCTGGGGCGTACCGCTGCGGTGCTGGCGCACGGCGAGGGCCTGACTGCGCATGCGCGTTCGGCGGAAGTGCGGATAACCGACGAAGACTGAAATAATCACTACACCACAGAGAACACAGAGTTCACAGAGAAACAAACAATGTATGGATTCATTCAGGTGAAATAATGCTCTTAAGCATTTTTGACTCTTGCTCAAAAGGTCAGCAGAAATCGGTTCCAGCAATGAACTTTTATTTTCTCTGTGTTCTCCGTGGTGGTGTTTTTCCCGGAAAATAATGATTGATGTCACTCCAGGATAAAATTAACAGGTGGGTGCGTCCTGAGATACGGGCGCTGTCGGCCTACCACGTGCCACCCGCTACCGGCATGATCAAGCTCGATGCCATGGAAAATCCCTGGTCCTGGCCGGCTGAACTGCAGGCCGAATGGCTGCAGGCAATGCAGGCAGTTGCGCTCAATCGCTATCCGGATCCGACCGCCGCAGAGCTGCGGGCGGCACTGCGTCCGGCGATGGGGGTGCCGGATGCCGCGCGGGTGATGCTGGGCAACGGTTCGGACGAGTTGATCCAGATGATCGTGCAGACCGTGGCCGAGCCGGGGCGGGTGATCATGGCACCCGAGCCGACCTTCGTCATGTACCGCCAGATCGCCAGGGTATGTGGCCTGGCATTCAGCGGTGTGCCGCTGAATGACGATTTTTCACTCGATCGTGCGCGGATGCTTGGCGCCATCGAGGCTGCGCAACCGGCTGTGACCTTTCTGGCTTACCCGAACAACCCGACCGGCAATCTGTTTGCTGCGGACATCATGCGCGAAATGCTGGCTGCTGCCGACGGGCTGGTCGTGGTGGATGAGGCCTACGCACCGTTTACCGATTCCAGTTTCATGTCATCACTCGCTGAATTCGATAACCTGCTGGTGTTGCGCACCGTGTCCAAGATGGGGCTTGCCGGCCTGCGCCTCGGTATGCTGGCAGGTGACCCTGCCTGGCTCGAGCAAATCGACAAAACACGACTGCCGTACAATATCGGCACCCTCAACCAGATGACCGGTGTGTTTGCGCTGCAGCACAAGGCCGTGTTCGACGCACAGGCGCAGCAGATACGCGTGGCGCGCAGCGAGCTCGAAGCGGAACTGCGCACGCTCGACCAACTGACCGTCTATCCCAGTGACGCGAATTTTATCCTCTTCCGGGCACCTGCCGGTCGTGCCGATGCGCTGTTTGCCGGCCTGCGCGAGGCGGGGATTCTGATCAAGAACCTGCATGGCAGCGCGCCAAACCTGGCGGACTGCCTGCGTGTGACCGTCGGACGGCCAGAGGAAAACCGCGCATTCCTGGATGCACTGGCGCAGCTGCTTTAGCTAACCTGGAATTTCAGCTCGAAGCGTCACTGCCGCGCAGGCCGCGCTATGACGGAAACAATGCTACCAGGCAGGGCTTCACTGTTTCGTGACCGTCTGCAGCGGGCGCTGTATAACGCGCGCCTGCAGAGCGAACGACTGTCCCTGGCGAAGACCGCCCAGGTCAATGAGCGTGTCCGGACGCTGCTTCGAGATGGCCTTCATGGCCTCGCGTGCGTCCGTTACCTCCAGGCCGTTGATGGAGGTAATGACATCCCCCGGCTCAATACCGGCCTGGTCGGCCGGGCCGCCACGCAGCACGCCGGCAATCAGCACGCCCTGCACGCCGGCGATATCCAGCGACTCGGCCAGTTGCGGTGTCAGGTCCTGGGCCTCGATCCCCAGCCAGCCGCGAACCACGTGGCCCTGTTCGATGATCTCGGTCATGACGCCCTTGGCAAGGTTAATGGGGATGGCGAAGCCGATACCCTGTGAGCCACCTGAACGGCTGTAAATAGCGGAGTTGATGCCGATCAGTTCGCCGCGCGCATTGATGAGTGCGCCACCCGAGTTGCCCGGGTTGATGGCGGCGTCCGTCTGAATGAATTCCTCATAGGCATTGATGCCGAGTCGGTCACGCCCGGTCGCGCTGATGATACCCAGTGTCACGGTCTGCCCGACGCCGAACGGATTGCCGATGGCGAGGGTAACGTCGCCCACGCGCAGGTGCTGCGAGTTGCCGATGATGATTGCCGGCGGATTATCGATGTCGATATGCAGGATCGCCAGGTCGGTGTCGACATCGGTGCCGACCACGGTGGCACGCGCGCTGCGGCCATCGGCGAGCAGGACCTGGATCTCGTCTGCGCCATCGATGACATGGTTGTTGGTCAGCAGGTAACCCTGCCGGCTGATCAATACGCCGGAACCGAGACTGTTCTGCACTTCCCGGCGTGATTGCGAGAAGCGGTTGCCAAAGAACTGCTGGAAAATCGGGTCTTCCAGCAGGGGATGAACGCGCCGGGTAATGACCTTCGCTGTCTGGATGTTGACCACTGCAGGCGCTGCGCGGTCGACCGCATCCGCATAGGACACCGGGCCGCTGCTCAGGCCAGGCAGGGTAGCGCCCACCGCTTGCGGGTCGGGGGAGGGTGCCGATGTGACTTCAATCACCTGTCCCCCACTCTTCAGCAGGTCCGGCTGTACCAGCAAGACATAAAGAAAGGCGGCTGCCAGACCGGTCATGGCGGTCTGCAGGATGAAAACGAGTGACTTGCGAATTGCCATGGCTGCGTTACCCTGTAGTTCTGACATTAATTCTACGCCTAATTTTCCCGCAACAGATACAGGACACCGGCGATGGTTTCCCTGCGCGAACTGGTCGAATACACCAACGGACTGCTGCAGTCCGACAGTTTCAGTGATTACTGTCCGAACGGCCTGCAGGTCGAGGGTTGTCCGCAGGTGCGGACAATCGTAACCGGAGTGACGGCCAGCCTTGCCCTGCTGAAGGCGGCCGAGGCGGCCGGTGCGGACGCCGTTGTGGTTCACCATGGCTACTTCTGGAAGGGTGAGGATGCGTGCGTGACCGGGATGAAACGCGCGCGTCTCTCGCAACTGCTCACGACCGAAACCAGCCTGCTTGCCTGGCATCTGCCGCTGGATGCGCATGCCGAACTGGGTAACAATGCCCAGCTTGCCCGGGTCCTCGGGCTGCGATGGACCGGATCGTTCGGCGAGGATGGCGGTATGCGGTTGGCCTGTGAAGGCGACCTGGCACAACCCTCTACGGCGGAGGCCCTGTGCAGACATCTTGAACACTGCCTTGGCCGGACGCCGCAGCATATTGCCGGCCGTGCGCAAACCATCAGCCGGGTGGGCTGGTGTACCGGTGCGGCCCAGTCGTATCTCGAAGCGGCCGCCAGTCGCGGGCTGGATGCCTTCATCAGCGGCGAGATTTCCGAGCAGACGGTGCACGTCGCCCGCGAGTGTGGCATTCATTACTTTGCCGCCGGTCATCATGCCACGGAGCGCTACGGGGTTCAGGCGCTGGGCGATCACCTGGCCGGGCGGTTCCAGCTGGCGCACCGGTTCATCGACATCGATAATCCTGTCTGAAGCCGCGCTGCGGCCGCGGTGCCGGTTGCGATTATTTTTACCTGCAGACTACGTTTTCCCCGTGTTGCCCTTGACCTCAACAGGCACTTGCACCATCCTAGGCTGTTTCCGGAATCTTCCTGTACCAAATCAGAATATTCCGAAATGATTGAATGTTACCTTGCGGTTTGGCGCAGCAAGGAAAAGATTTTAACTCATTGATCTTATTAAATATCTGGAGATTCCCCGCATGAGTGGCGATGACACCAACCCTGCAAGACGTCGATTTCTGACTCAAGCCACTACCGCCATCGGTGCGGTCGGTGTCGGTTTCCTGCTGGTGCCGTTTATTTCATCCATGGCCCCCAGCGCCAAGGCGCGCGCCGCCGGTGCACCGGTGCGGGCCGACATCAGCAAACTTGAGCCGGGGCAGATGGTTCGCGTCGAGTGGCGCGGCAAACCGGTCTGGATCGTCAAACGTACCGAGGAAACCCTCGGCAAGCTGCCCGGCCTGGATGCAGCACTGGCCGATCCCGAATCGCTGATTTCCGACCAGCCCAGCTATGCACAGAACGAAGATCGTTCGATCAAGCCTGAAATCCTCGTGCTGGTCGGTATTTGCACGCACCTCGGCTGTTCGCCAACCTACCGGCCGGATGTGGCCCCGGCCGATCTGGGTGCCGACTGGGAGGGCGGCTTCTTCTGCCCGTGCCACGGCTCCAAGTTCGACATGGCCGGGCGCGTCTTCAAGGGCATGCCGGCACCGAAAAACCTGCCGGTTCCCCCATACCGCTTTATCAGCGAGGCGGAAATCGTGATTGGCGAAGACCAGGAGGTCGCATAATGGCCGGTAACACTGCAGACAAGTGGCAGGGTGGTGTCCTTGGCTGGATCGATGCACGTTTCCCGCTGAGCAGCCTGTGGAATGAGCACCTGGCGAATTACTACGCCCCGAAAAATTTCAATTTCTGGTACTTCTTCGGTTCGCTGGCGCTGCTGGTGCTGGTGATGCAGATCCTGACCGGCATCTGGCTCACCATGAACTACAAGCCGGATGCGGCATCGGCGTTCAACTCGGTCGAGTACATCATGCGTGATGTCAACTGGGGCTGGTTGCTGCGTTATATGCATTCCACGGGTGCCTCGGCGTTCTTCGTCGTGGTTTACCTGCACATGTTCCGCGCCCTGCTGTACGGCTCCTTCAAGAAGCCACGCGAACTGATCTGGATCTTCGGCATGACCATCTATGTCTGCCTGATGGCCGAGGCCTTCATGGGCTATCTCCTGCCCTGGGGGCAGATGTCCTACTGGGGTGCGCAGGTGATCATCAATCTGTTCGGCGCGATTCCGTTCATCGGCGAGGGCATTTCGGAGTGGATTCGCGGTGACTATGTGGTAGCCGATGCAACCCTGAACCGTTTCTTCGCCTTCCATGTGATCGCCGTGCCGATCGTGCTGCTGGCGCTGGTCATGTTGCATCTGCTGGCGCTGCACGAGGTCGGTTCGAACAATCCGGACGGCGTGGAAATCAAGCAGACCAGGGGACCTGACGGCAACCCGGTTGATGGTATCCCGTTCCATCCCTATTACACCGTGAAGGACATCGTCGGCGTGATCGTGTTCCTGATCTTCTTCTCCATCGTGGTGTTCTTCATGCCCGAGATGGGGGGTTATTTCCTGGAGCACAACAACTTCATCCCGGCCGATCCACTGAAGACACCGGAGCATATTGCACCGCTGTGGTACTTCACGCCGTTCTACGCCATCCTGCGCGCGGTCCCGTCCCTCGGCGGATCCTCCTTCCCGGGTGTGCTGGCAATGGGCGTGGCGATCGTGGTGCTGTTTTTCCTGCCCTGGCTGGACCGCAGCCCGGTCAAGTCGATCCGCTATCGCGGCACCCTCTACAAGGTCTGGCTGGGGCTGTTCGTGATCAGCTTCGTCATCCTCGGCTGGCTGGGCATGGAGCAGCCGTCCACGCTGTATACGTGGATCGCCCGCATCTGCACGGTTATTTATTTCGCGTTCTTTTTCCTCATGCCTATCTACACGAAAATGGACAAGACGAAGCCGGTACCTGACAGGGTGACATCGTGAAGAGGTTCGTAATTGCGGGCTTGCTGTTACTGACACCCGCCTGGGCGCTTGCCGCCGGCGCTGGCGTACACCTGGACGTGGCCAACATCGACCCGAACAATACGGCATCGTTGCAGCGTGGTGCGCGACTGTTCGTAAATTACTGTCTGAGCTGTCACTCGGCCGAGCTGATGCGCTATGAACGCATCGGCAAGGACCTTGGTATCGAGGACAAGCTGGTCGAAGAAAACCTGATGTTCACCGGCGGCAAGCTGGGCGACCTGATGACAGTGGCAACTGCCGATGCGGACTCCAAGGAATGGTTCGGCACCGTACCCCCGGATCTGACCGTGATCGCGCGTGCACGTGGTGTCGACTGGCTGTATACCTATATGCGCAGTTTTTATCGTGATGATTCCAAGATCATCGGCGTGAACAACCTGGTGTTTCCCGATGTCGGTATGCCGCATGTCTTGTGGGAGCTGCAGGGCTGGCAGGAGCCCGTTATCACGACCGTCAAGGATCACGAAGGCAACAAGCAGAAAGCGGTGACGCTGGAACTGGTCGAGCCGGGTATAATGACGCCCAGGGAATACGACCGCGCGATACGCGACCTGGTCAATTTCCTCGACTACATGGGTGAGCCGGCCAAACACGATCGCAGGGCGCTGGGCGTGAAGGTCATCATGTTCCTGCTGCTGTTTTTGATCGTTGCCTACATGTTGAAGCGGGATTACTGGAAAGACGTACACTGAACGCATGACCGACCCGGGGGAATTTAAAATATGGCACTTGTAGCCAATCGACGTTCAGTGATGAGCCTGTTTTCATCCTCCAGCTGCCCGCAGAGCCACCGTGTGCGGGTGGTGCTGGCGGAGAAGGGCATCACGGTCGAAATTGTCGAGATCGACAATAATCACAAGCCGGAAGACCTGATCGACCTGAATCCCTACAACACCGTTCCCACACTGGTTGACCGTGAGCTGGTGCTATACGATCCGCGGGCCATCATGGAATACCTTGATGAGCGGTTTCCGCATCCCCCGCTGATGCCGGTTGACCCGGTTTCCCGGGCACGCTCCCGGCTGGCACTTTATCGCATCGAACATGACTGGTACGACCTGATCCATGCGCTGGACTCGCGGGGCGAGAAGACTGCCGGCAAGGCGCGCAAGCAGTTGCGTGACAGCCTTACGGCGAGTGCAGAAGTGTTTGCAGCAAGACCGTTTTTCCTGAGCGATGAATTCTCGCTGGTCGATGCCAGTGTGCTGCCGATCCTGTGGCGCCTCAAGCACTATGGGATCGACCTGCCGCGCCAGGCAAAACCGGTGCTCGACTACGCCAACCGGATGTTCGAGCGCGAATCCTTCCAGGCCAGTCTGTCCGAGACGGAACGCGAAATGCGCGATTAGCCGTGCGGCCGTCGGTATACTGATCGAGCTGTCAGTTCCTGTTATTGGTTTTTCTGCCCGTTTCCGGGTATCTTCAATGAGTATGACAACCAGTCGCCCATACCTCGTGCGTGCGATACACGAATGGATTCTCGATAACGGAATGACCCCGCATTTACTGGTCGATATCGAGGGGGAGGGTGTAGATGTCCCCGCCCAGCAGGGGCAGAACGGCAAGATCGTACTGAATATCAGTCCCACCGCCGTGGAAGGGCTTGGTCTTGGCAACGACGCGATCAGTTTCCGCGCCCGTTTCGGCGGCATTGCCACCGAAGTCTACGTTCCCCTCGACGCGGTGCTGGCTATTTACGCAAAGGAAAACGGGCGCGGCATGGTCTTCAGTGATGATGGCGACGAACCGGAGCCCAGTGACAGCGGCAAACAACAGGGCAAACGACCGTCACTGAAGCTCGTCAAGTAAGCACCGCCCGGCCTGTGTCGGGGTGTGAAAGTCCGGCAGATAAAAATCGCCACGTAACCACAAAATGTCACGGAAAATGCTCTTCTTGCTGCCGTGGCATGCCGTGTGTTTCAGTGGCGGTTAATCAACCAGTCGGATCCTGTCGCAACGGTTCCGTTTTTATCTGCTGTGGTGGTATCCCGTTTTCGAGCAGAAATTTTTCCGTCTGCTCCAGCAGCGGGGCAGGCATACAGGCGTAATAGTCCAGGCTGGCCGCCTCGCCCAGGCTGGCAGTGATTTTGGGCAAAAGTTCGGCGATGCTCGCATCGTTCGTCGCCGCGAGTGCGGTATAGTGAAAATTGTCCAGCGCGTCATCCCATGAACGGCACAGGTTGCCCAGGTAGTGATGGTTACCGGGCGTCGTGAGCCAGTAGAAATGGATATCTTCGGCGATGTCCAGTGCCATGGCATGCTCGATCAGACTCTTGATCGGGGCGAATCCCGCATTGCACGCAATGAAGACCTGTGAACGCGGCGAATCCTCATTCAGAATGAAGTCTCCGGATGGTCCGCTGATAGCCAGGCCGGCATTGAGTTTCAGGCAGTCGTCGAGCTTGCCACTGAACGGGTCGCCGGTATTGACGGGAATGTGAAACTGGAGGTTCATGTCATCGCAGGGACAACTGGCGATGAAGTGATCCTGTTTGGGCAGACCGTCTATTTGCAATGACAATTGCTGACCGGCCAGAAACCGCAGGCGCCTGGTGCGCGGGGTCCTGGCCTGCAGGAAAATGACGCGGTCATCGATGCGTTCAATCTTCCTGATCCTGATCTCGATTTCCTGTGTCGGGATGTCATACGAGCCATGGGCCTCGTCGGCCTCGATGACAACATCGGTGACCGCGGTATTGGCACAGGCAAGGATGTAACCAAGTCCTTTCTCGGCCTCGGTGAGCGCATAGTCATGCCGCGCGATCCGCTTGACCTGACCGGAGATGACCTTGCACTTGCACAGGCCGCAATTACCGTTGCTGCAGCCATAGTTCAGCGCCAGGCCGCCGCGCAGACCGGCCTCGAGGATCGAGTCGCTTCCCTCGATAAAGAATTCGTGTCCGCTTGGAAGGATGCGTACCTGTGCCGCCATGACTCTGAGAAAGGCCTCTTTTGCGATCAGCCCGGAATCATCTTCAACGTTTTCGATTGATTCCAGTGTCCGGTAAAACCAGTCACGTAGTGTACTAAATGCCTGCTGTTGCGTCTGTTCATCAGCTGATGAGATCTCCTCAAAGCGGTGTTTCAGGGTGTCGATGATGCCGGCACTGCGTCGTGCCTCGGCACGTGCCTGTGCCAGTTCCTGACCGAGTGACAGGATGCGCGCTGCCAGGGTGTTTGTATCAGGGGATTCCTCGTCGGGCCGGATGATCTTGTTGACCGCATTTTCCATGATCGTCTCGACCCGCTCGAGCATGGTGGTGTCTTCGATCTCCGTCTGCGGATAGGCATGCAGCAGATCGGACAGCAGCAGTTCGCCCTCGAATGTCCGCAGCTCGCCCTGCTGAATGCGTTTCTGCAATACGCCGCGTTTGACGCCGACCAGTCGGGCGGCACGCGAGAGCGTAATGAGGCGTGGCATAATATGTCGTCTCCCGTCACGTTATCATGCGGGCACTATAACGCATATATTCCGGCCAGCGAATGGCACCAGTACTGGTGTAATGTGACAGGGCCTGGACATAATGGCCATGGAACCCGTGAAATACACTGAAGCGACCTGTGCAGAGCTTCTAAATTGCGGTGTTGTAATTACTTTCCGATGAGCGTTGATGAAGGTGGCGTGCAGACCATCTGATCGGGCCATGTGTCCGTTGTGGCTCAGTGGGAGAAAACCGGCTGATTTACCATGATTGAGATTATTACCGGTGATATCACTACCCTCGAGGTGGATGCCATTGTCAATGCGGCCAACACCGGTCTGCTCGGCGGTGGCGGCGTCGATGGTGCGATTCATCATGCCGCGGGGCCACTGTTGATGAAATACTGCAGGACGCTGGATGGCTGCCGGACCGGCGAGGCGAAGATCAGCCCGGGTTTCGAGTTGCCGGCCCGTCGCGTTATCCATACCGTGGGCCCGGTGTGGGCGGGCGGAGACAACTATGAGGCACGCCTGCTCGAGGCCTGCTACCAGAACAGTTTCGAACTGGCCCTGCACAATGATGTCCGCAGCATCGCCTTGCCGGCGATCAGTACCGGTGTCTACGGCTTCCCGAAGCTGGCTGCCGCGGAAATCGCTATCTGTGTGATGCTCACCTATCAGGACCGCTTCGATCGCATCATTGCCTGCTGCTACAGCGACGCAGATGCAGCCATGTACCGGCAGGTGCTCGAGAACAGCCGGTAGGAGCGCCTTGCAGGCACGAATAAGAGGCGTGAAACGTCAATCGTCAAACGTGAAATTTGAGTCTGCAGCGTACGCTCTGCGCACCCGTGGATGACCACGAAAAGACATGGAAAAATTATGGCCACGGAATCCACGGAAGGACACGGAAAAATTTATTGCGATAACTAATAAATCCACGTCATCCCCGCGCAGGCGGGAGTGATCACGGACAAATAACAACATCAACCATTGAATTTCTGTCGTACAGCCTCATTTAATCTATATTGAACATGAGGTCTGACATGAGCCGATCCCGACAACCTGCCGTGGCCGGGTACTTTTACCCGGCCAGCCCGGCTGAGCTGGCTGCCGATGTGCGTGCCATGCTGGCTGTTGCCCACAGCGAAGAAACGCTGCGCATGCCCAAGGCACTGATCGTGCCGCATGCCGGTTATATCTACTCCGGACCGGTTGCGGCGACCGCCTATGCGCGGCTGGCCGCGCAGGCCGACCGTATCCGGCGCGTGGTATTGCTGGGTCCGGTCCACCGCGTGCCGGTGCGTGGACTGGCATTGCCAGCAGCCAGGACTTTTTCGACACCGTTGGGCGACATCCCGCTGGATGAAGCGGCCATGGAGAAGGTGGCGGGATTGTCACAGGTCGTCGTCAGCGAGGCGGCGCATGGGCCGGAACATTCGCTCGAGGTGCACCTGCCGTTCCTGCAAGCGGTGCTGGGTGCGTTCCAGCTGCTGCCGCTGGCGGTGGGTGATGCCACGCCCGAGGAAGTGGCCGGGGTGCTGGAGTGCGTGTGGGGCGGCGACGAGACCCTGATCGTCATCAGTTCCGACCTGTCACATTACCTGCCCTATGACATGGCCGTACGTACCGATGCGGACACGGTGCGGCATATCATCGGTTTGCAACCGGACCTGACTCACACCCAGGCCTGCGGTGCCACCCCGGTCAATGGCCTGCTGCATCTTGCCGGCCGCCACGCCCTGGAGGCCGAACTGCTCGATCTGCGCAATTCAGGCGATACGGCCGGTGACAAGTCGCGCGTCGTGGGCTATTCAGCGATCGCTTTTTACGAACCGTCCGGGGGTGTCTGAAAATGCACGATGAACAGGGCGAAACCCTGCTGGCCGTTGCACGCGATGCCATTGCCACCCGGCTCGGCATGCCAGGCGTCAGCCATGCAGATCATCCCTGGCTGTTTGACCCCGCGGCAACCTTCGTAACCCTGACGCAACAGGGCACGCTGCGCGGCTGCATCGGCAGCCTGGAAGCCCATCGCCCCCTGGTGGAAGACGTTTCCGCCAATGCCGTTGCCGCGGCCTTGCGCGACCATCGCTTTCCGCCCTTGCGGGCAGGCGAATTGAGCCATACGCGCATCGAGGTATCGCTGTTGTCTGTAACCACCCTGATGGAATTCGAATCCGAAGCGCATGCCCTGACACTGTTGCGACCCGGTGTGGATGGCGTTGTGCTGCAGTACCAGCAGGCGCGCGGTACTTTTCTCCCGCAGGTCTGGGAGTCGCTGCCGCGGGCGGAGGATTTCCTGACCGCGCTGAAACGCAAGGCGGGTCTGCCGGCGGACTTCTGGGACGCGGAGGTGCGACTGTCGCGCTATACCGTCAGAAAATGGAAAGAAACGGTCCCTGAGCATGACTGAAGAATCCCGATACCCGGCACGCTGGTGGCACAAGCTGCCGGATGGCCGCATACAATGCGACCTGTGTCCGCGTGACTGCAAGCTGCACGAGGGGCAGCGTGGCGCCTGTTTCGTGCGCATGCGCGAGGGCGACGGCATGGTGCTGACGACCTACGGGCGTTCATCCGGTTTCTGTATCGATCCGATCGAGAAGAAACCGCTGAATCATTTTTATCCGGGCTCATCGGTGCTGTCGTTCGGTACGGCGGGATGCAACCTGGCGTGCAAGTTTTGCCAGAACTGGGATATCAGCAAGTCTCGAGACATGGATCGCCTGATGGATCAGGCCAGCCCGGAGGCCATCGCGCTGGCCGCCGAAACGTCGGGTTGCAGGAGCGCCGCTTTCACCTATAACGATCCGGTTATTTTCGCGGAATACGCCATTGACACCGCCGTGGCCTGTCATGCGCACGACATCCGCACGGTGGCCGTGACGGCCGGTTTCATCCATCCCGAACCCCGGCATGAGTTCTACCAGGTGATGGATGCTGCCAATGTCGACCTGAAGGCGTTCACCGACGAGTTCTACTACAAGCTGACCGGTTCACACCTGCAGCCGGTGCTGGATACCCTGGTCTATCTGCATCACGAGACGGAAGTCTGGACCGAGATCACCACCCTGCTGATCCCCGGGTATAACGACAGCGACAGTGAAATCGAGGCGATGAGCCGCTGGATCGTCCGTGAGCTCGGGCAGGATGTGCCGTTGCATTTCTCCGCCTTCCATCCTGACTTCCGGATGCGCGATGTCCCGGCCACACCACCGGCCACTTTGACCCGTGCGCGGCACATCGCCCGCACCGAGGGCCTGCACTATGTGTACACCGGCAACGTACATGACACGGACGGGGATACCACCTATTGCCCGGGCTGCCAGAGGGCATTGGTCGTGCGTGACTGGTATCGCATCCTCGACTACCGCCTGACAGATGACGGGCACTGCCCGGATTGTAACCACGCCATTGCCGGACGCTTCGGTGTGTATCGGGGTGATTTCGGCCAGCGTCGCATCCCGGTCAGGATCGGCGCCTGAAGTAATCCAGGCATCCCCGGGATGTTGTCGTGGTCAGTTAATCCCAGGGTACCAGTTCAACCGTCAGGCACAAACGGACCGTGTGGCTGACGAAGAAGCGGTAGCTGTGCATATCGAATTCCATCCGGTTGACCTGGCTGGTGCCGCTGAGGTAAATACGTGCGGGCCGGTTGTGCTCGAAGTCTTCGAGGATATCGAGATTGATATCAAATATCACCGGTTGGGTCCTGCCATGCAGGGTGAGATCGCCGTAGATTAGTCCGTGCTGGGGGTGGGCAAGCCACTCGAAGCGGTGGCCAACAAACAGGATCTCCGGGTAGTTTTGTATATCCATGAATTCGTGGCTCTGCAGCAGTGGCAACAGGTCCGGATTGTTGAGGGTCATCTCGGAGGTGTGAATCACCAGGTTTGCCTGGCCGTGCTCACTGATATCAGCAGGCAGGGAGAGACCACCCACGATATTGGTGAATTCGCCGCGCAGTTCCTGGAAGGGGAAATGCCGAACACAGAAACCCACCTTGGAGTCTCCGGGCACGACACGGTAAAGCCGTCCCTGACTCGCTGCATCGCCCATCACCTCCAGTAGTTGTTCATCGACCATTTCGCCTGCGAGGGGTGCGGATGGTTCGCTGGCGCTGGTCATGTTCGCCAGTGCAATCAGGATGGCGCAGCAGGTGGCGTACAGGCAGCGGGCGGGTTTCATGTCCGGATCATTGGGCGTGCTGATGAGCATTTCATACTACCAGCTTAAATTTCGCAGCCAGTCCTGGCATTGACAATCGTCAAGCAGAGTGCGGTTGAGGCGTGGTGGCGGGTCCGGGTGTTCGCGCCGTGAGCATGTGCGGGACGGTGCTATTCTGCAAATATTTATGAAATTATAAATATAAATATCAATATCTTAATAATTATTCATAAGGTTAATTCTGGCTCGCAGGCTACCTACGACCACGGCACGCCGGCATTTGCAAGAACGTGTCAATCCAGCCACTGCGCCGGTTGCTGGCGACGCAATCAGTAGCGGATGGACTGCCAGCGCAGGCAGACGCCCTGCCTATGGGCTGGCAGTACTTGCCGTCGATTGCTGAGGCGAGATCAGAAACAGCAAGGGATCGATCCGCGCGTCGTTCAGACTGACACCCCAGTGCAGGTGTGGACCGGTCACGCGGCCGGTCATGCCAACCCGCCCGATAATATCGCCAGGCGCCACCCGGCTGCCGGGTTTGGTGTCGATGGCGCTCATGTGACAGTACATGGTCACCAGTCCCTGCCCATGGTCGATGAAGACGGTCTTGCCGTTGAAGAAGTAATCACCTGTTTCGATCACCGTCCCGGGCGCCGGTGCCCGGATCGGCGTGCCTTCCGCTGCCGCGATATCGAGGCCGCTATGCGGCTTGCGCGGCTGCTCATTGAAGAAGCGACGCAGACCGAACGGGCTGCTGGTCGGACCCTCGATGGGGATTTCAAACGTAAGGTCAACTGCATCGGTATCTGACCAGTGTCGCAATGCCTGTTGAATGGTCTTTTTTTCACGCATGATCCGGTCCATGTCGCGCTTCTCGGGATTAACCTTGCGCTTGTCCTTGATCGTAATGCGTTGCTCCTCGTAGGCCTTGTCCTCGACATCAAAGGCGATCTGCAGTGTATCGCCCTGCGCAGTCGCTGCCCGCAGGAAATGCCGGCCGGGTTGTGTGCCGAGCGACAGACCGATAACGGCAGACGGTTGCCCATCGATATCCGCGACGAGGACCTGTTTGTCGCGGTATCGCGCGCTGGCAGGATCGACCGTGTCGGGCAGGGCTACAATCGCGATACCACCGGGGACGGGTGTGCTGTCGAGGCTGAGGGCATGGGCGGGGGTGGCCACCAGCAGGGACATTAGCAGGATAAATTGCCTTAACATGCTCTGATTTCCCGTCTCCTGTTTGACATCACACAGCAGAAACATCCTGCAGACGCGATATATTTGCTGTCATCCCCGCGCAGCCGGGCATCCTGTTCGAAACACTGCCGTATATTGTCACTCCCGCGCAGGCGGTAATCCAGTCCGGAACAGTGTGCCCTTTGTCTGTTGTCATTCCCGCCTGCGCGGGAATGACATAAGGTTAACGGGGATGATACAAGGTTGAAAGTGGTAGCGTGCAAATCTGTCCCTGCACAGGCGGGGAGCACGCTTACCCTGAAATTTTGTCGACCGTGCATAGTAATTGTCCTTTTGCCAGCCGTGCCTCGACCTGCTCGCCAGGTTTGATGGTGGCGGCCTGGCGCACTATAGAGTCGTCTTTTACCCGGGTCACGATGCTATAGCCGCGTTCCAGTGTGGCCAGCGGGCTGATGGTATCCAGTGTTTTAACGGCCACCGCAAAGCGGCCCTGCCGGTCTGCCATCAGGCGTCTGATGGCGGCGATCATGCGCTGCTCGAGTGATTGCCGCTGCAGGGCATGCTGCCTGATCCGGTGTGCCGGAGTGGCCTGTTTCAGTGCTGCCGATGATGCATTAAGTCTGGACTGCAAGTGATTGAAAATTGACTTAATAAGCAGCCATGATCGACCCTCTAACTCATCCAGGCGCTGGGCCTGCTGGCGCAGATACTGGCCGGGGTGGCGCAGGGAGAGCCGTTTCTGCAACCACTGGACCTGCTGGGTACCGGCGGCAAGCCGCTGTTGCATGCGGGCGAGCAAACGCGCCTCGAGGCCGCGCCACTGATCAAGCCACTCGAGCTGGTCCGGGGTGACCAGCTCGGCGGCGGCGGACGGCGTGGGCGCACGCCGGTCGGCAACAAAATCGGCAATGGTGAAATCGACTTCGTGTCCCACCGCGCTAACGATGGGGATGCGGCAGGCATGGATCGCACGCGCCACCGTCTCCTCGTTGAAGGCCCACAGGTCTTCCAGCGAGCCACCGCCGCGGGTGAGTATCAGGACATCACATTCATTGCGCCGGGACACGATTTCCAGCATGGCAGCGATTGCGCGACCCGCATCCTTACCCTGCACCGGCACCGGGTATAGCACCACGGGTATCGCAGGGAAGCGGCGGCCCAGCACGCTGAGTACATCGTGGATGGCCGCACCGGTGGGCGAGGTCATCACGCCGATGCAGCGGGGCAGAGCGGGCAGCTCAGACTTGGTTTGCGGATCGAACAGGCCTTCCTTGTCGAGTTTCAGCTTGAGTGCATCGAAGGCACGCTGCAGCACGCCGTCACCGGCTTCTTCCATATACTCAGCTATCAGCTGGTAATCGCCGCGCGGTTCATACAGGCTGATCTTGGCACGCACCGTGACCTGCATGCCTTCCGCAGGCGTAAAGCGCAGCAGCTGGTTACGACTGCGAAACATGGCGCCGCGAATCTGGGCGTTGCTGTCCTTGAGGGTGAAATAGAGGTGCCCGGACGATGGTCGCGCGATATTGGACAATTCGCCCTCGATCCAGACGCGCGGCAGGCCCTGTTCCAGCAGCTGCCGGGCCGTGCGGTTCAACCGCGACACGGTAAAGACGTCTCTGTCAGGCGGCAGTCTGCCGTTATCAGGCGACGGGTCGATCATAATCGCACAGGATACACTGAATCAGGCCACGTGCGGTCATGCTATGAAAAACCACTGAAATCAGTGGAAATAGGCCAGCTGCAGTTTACCGCGACCCCCTCAGTCCCTATAATTGGCGCCCATTCTCAACCGGCGGAATCTTATCCCCATGCGCATTGTGCAGGAAGCCCTTACCTTTGATGATGTCCTGCTGCTTCCCGCCCACTCCACCGTCCTGCCGCGCGATGCCAGCCTGCAAACCCGGCTGACCCGCGATATCACCCTGCAGATCCCGGTGTTGTCCGCGGCCATGGACACGGTGACCGAGTCCCGGCTGGCCATCACCCTGGCACAGGAAGGCGGCGTCGGCATTGTCCACAAGAACCTTGACATTGCGCAGCAGGCCGCCGAGGTCCAGGCGGTCAAGAAATTCGAAAGTGGCGTGATCAAGGACCCGATCACCGTGTCGCCCGATGCCACGATTCGCGAGGTGGTCGAGCTTACCCGTGCCAATAACATCTCCGGTGTACCGGTGGTCGACGGCGACAACCTGGTCGGCATTGTCACCAGCCGCGACCGTCGCTTCGAGCTCAACCTGGACAATCCGGTCTCCAGCGTCATGACGCCGAAGGAGCGTCTGGTCACGGTGCAGGAGGGCGCATCGAAGGATGAGGTGATTGCGCTGCTGCACAAGCATCGCATCGAACGCGTGCTGGTCATCAATGGCGATTTCAGGCTGCGCGGGATGATCACCGTCAAGGATATTCAGAAGTCCACCGACTTTCCGAACGCCTGCAAGGATGATCTCGGTCGACTGCGTGTCGGTGCGGCCGTCGGTACCGGCGGCGGCACCGATGAACGCGTGGAAGCGCTGGCCGCTGCGGGCGTCGACGTGGTGGTGGTAGACACCGCACACGGCCATTCGCAAGGTGTGATCGACCGGGTGCGCTGGGTCAAGCAGCATTACCCGGACCTGCAGGTCATCGGTGGCAACATCGCCACGGCCGCCGCGGCGCGGGCACTGGCCGATGCCGGTGCCGACGCCGTCAAGGTAGGTATCGGGCCGGGGTCGATCTGCACGACACGTATTATTTCGGGCATCGGTGTGCCGCAGATCACGGCCGTTGCCAATGTGGCGGGCGAGCTGAAGAACGACGGCATCCCGCTGATTGCCGACGGCGGCATCCGCTATTCCGGTGATGTGGCCAAGGCCATCGCGGCCGGGGCCTGGTCGGTGATGATCGGCAGCATGTTCGCCGGTACCGAGGAGGCGCCGGGCGAGGTCGAACTCTACCAGGGGCGTTCCTACAAGGCCTACCGCGGCATGGGTTCACTCGGCGCCATGAAGGAGGGTTCCAGTGACCGCTACTTCCAGGAGGGCGGTGAAAGCGACAAGCTGGTGCCGGAAGGGATCGAGGGCCGTGTGCCCTACAAGGGCACCATGATCACGATCCTGCATCAGTTGATGGGCGGTGTGCGCGCCAGCATGGGCTATACCGGTTGTGCCACCATCGAGGAAATGCGCACCCGGCCGGAATTCATCCGCGTTACCAACGCCGGCATGAGCGAGAGTCATGTGCACGACGTCTCGATAACCAAGGAAGCGCCGAACTATCGTGTGAATACCTGAGAATTCGCTCGGCAGTTAAAATATATGTATCTCTTCCCTCCGGGACGACTATATGGATATAGGAGTTCGAGTAACGCAGGCGCAGTTACCGAGAAGGCCAGAGCTTCCCACCACGCAGGCGGGGATGAGGGGATATATTCGGTACATGCCTGTTTGATCCCCTCTCCCCAACCCTCTACCGCAGGGAGAGGGTGCAACGGGGGAAGTATTCACCTGGATTCTATTATTTATGGCCAATGATATTCACGCCCACCGGATCCTGATCCTGGATTTCGGTTCCCAGTACACCCAGTTGATTGCGCGTCGCGTGCGTGAACAGGGCGTCTATTGCGAAATCTGGCCGTACGATACCGATCCTGCCGAGATCGAACAGTTCGGTGCGCGCGGCTTCATCCTCTCCGGCGGTCCGGAAACGGTCACCGGCGAGGCTGCGCCGCAGGCGCCGTCCATCGTATTCGATGCCGGCGTACCGGTACTGGGCATCTGCTACGGCATGCAGACCATGGCGGCGCAGCTCGGTGGATGCGTGGAGAACGCGGATCATCATGAGTACGGTTATGCCCAGGTGCGTGCCCGTGGCCACTCGCGCCTGCTGACAGATATCGAGGATCACACCAGCGTGGAAGGTTACGGCCTGCTGGACGTGTGGATGAGTCACGGTGACCGTGTAACGGTTTTGCCGGACGGTTTTAAGGTTATCGCCAGCACGGACAGTGCACCGGTGGCCGGCATGGCGGACGATACGCGCGGATTCTACGGCATCCAGTTCCATCCCGAGGTCACACATACCCGCCAGGGTGAACGGATCCTGCACCGGTTCGTGATTGACCTGTGCAGTTGCGAAAGTCTGTGGACGCCGGACCATATCGTCGAAAGCAGCCTGCAGGAAATACGCAACCGGGTGGGCGATGGCAAGGTCCTGCTCGGCCTGTCCGGTGGCGTGGATTCATCCGTGGTCGCTGCACTCCTGCACAAGGCAATCGGTGATCAGCTGGTATGCGTGTTTGTTGATAACGGCCTGCTGCGTCATCGCGAGGGTGACCAGGTGATGGCGACCTTCGCCGAACACATGGGCGTGCATGTCATCCGGGTCGACGCTGAGGCACGCTTCCTGGGCGCGCTCGAGGGCGTGGCCGATCCGGAACAGAAACGCAAGATTATCGGCAACCAGTTTATCGAGGTGTTTGAGGAAGAGGCGGCCAGGCTCACCAGCGAGACCGAGTGGCTGGCGCAGGGAACCATCTACCCTGACGTGATCGAGTCGGCTGGTGCGAAGACCGGCAAGGCGCACCTGATCAAGTCACACCACAATGTGGGTGGCCTGCCGGAACAGATGAAGCTGAAACTGCTCGAGCCGCTGCGCGAGCTGTTCAAGGACGAGGTACGCAAGCTTGGTGTCGAACTTGGCCTGCCGTATGACATGGTCTACCGCCACCCGTTCCCGGGGCCGGGGCTGGGTGTGCGCATCCTCGGCGAAGTGCGCAAGGACTATGCCGATTGCCTGCGGCTGGCCGATCATATCTTCATCGAGGAGCTGCGCCGTCACGATTTGTATGATGCGGTCAGCCAGGCCTTTGCCGTGTTCCTGCCGGTCCGTTCGGTGGGTGTAACCGGCGACGGCCGGCGCTATTCCTGGGTGGTGGCACTGCGTGCCGTCGAAACCATCGACTTCATGACGGCGCGCTGGGCACATCTGCCCTATGAATTTCTCGACCTGGTATCCCGCCGTATCATCAACGAGGTGCCGGATATCTCGCGCGTGACCTATGACATCTCGGGCAAACCGCCGGCGACCATCGAGTGGGAGTAGGGCTCGTCATGGTTTATTGTTTATTAAAATACAATGAGCTGATCGAGAGTTTGAAACACATCATCAAAGTGGAACTGGGCATAGAAATCAATCGAGTCTGACCCGAATTGCGCTAAGTTAAGCCTCTTTGGCA
>JBATGJ010000342.1:0-12227 GCA_049665685.1 Gammaproteobacteria bacterium | reverse complement strand
TTACAGGAGCGCCTTGCAGGCGCGATAGATCATCCTGGTTGAATCGCCCTATAAAAAATCCTCGATAAACCAGGCCGCGAAGGCATGCCGTCCGCTGACACCCGCCTTGCGGTATATGGCAGAGGCCTGCGCCCGCACGGTCTTCTCGCGCGTTTCGCGAACCGCGGCAATCTCCCTGAAGCTCAGTCCCTTGAGCAGCAGCAGACCGACGGCCTGCTCGCTGTCCGTGAGTTCCCACGTCATGAATTGCTGCTGAATAAGACTCCCAAGCTGGTGCCGGGTTTCGGCATGTTCAGGTGAGGCAGGTGTTTCTGCAACCGGTTGGCCGTTCACCTCCAGCCGTAGCTGCTCCAGTGCACGGCGTTGCCGCTGCAGGTCGCCCAGCAGCCGGATGATCAGCACCGTGGCGAATAAAAAGATGAATCCCTCGACTGCCAGGTGCAGTCCGGATGCGCCACGGGCACTGTCGACCACGAAGTCGTAGAGGCTGCCGGTCATGATAACCAGCAACAGGGCGATGAGCAGGTAATCTTTCATGCTGAGCGGGTAATAATCAGGTTTGGCAAGGGGCTGCGGGCTCGATCGTTATGCGGCATTTGCCCAATCGTGCCGAAAACGCGGCATTTGTCCAGTAGTCACGTGGCTGACTGTGGCGGATACTCGCCATAACGTCAATAGTCGGAGGTGTCACATGACAGACAAATCTGTGCGGGTCTGGGACCCGCTGGTCAGGCTGTTTCACTGGTCGCTGGTGCTGACATTCACCGTTGCCTGGCTGTCCGGCGAGGAGGAGAGCCTGCTGCATATCTATTCCGGTTATGCGGTCATGGGTCTGATCCTGTTACGCGTTTTCTGGGGTTTCGCCGGTACCCGCTACGCCCGCTTCAGCGACTTCCTGTATTCACCCCGCCGTACGCTGCGCTATCTCGGCAGTCTGCTGGACAGGGCGCCCGAGCACTACACAGGACATAATCCGGCCGGTGGCTGGATGATTGTGTTGTTACTCGCGTCGCTGCTGGTCACCGGCTACACCGGGATCGAGGTCTATGGCGCTGAGGGGCATGGCCCACTGGCGGCCAATGGCCCGGGTGTTGAATGGGTGTCTGTCGCCTATGCCGATGATGAGGACAATGACGATGATCATCACGGTGAGGGAGAAGCTAACGAGGCTGAAGAATTCTGGGAAGAGCTGCATGAATTCTTCGCCTATTTCACATTACTGCTGATCTTCATTCATGTCGCGGGCGTTTTCGTGGCAAGCCGGTTGCACGGCGAGAATCTTGTCAAGGCCATGATCAGCGGTAACAAGCAGGTCCCCTGAGTTTCACTCATACCTGCTGGCCTGTCCCTGCACCCACCCCCCTGTGCCGGGCCAGGTTTTGCAGGTATGATCTTTTTTCCGCTCTGTGTCTTCAATAGCATAGAGCGATATTCCCATCTAATGACATGACAGCCTGTGACGGGAAATAATCGCGGACCCGATGATCCACTTCCGCAGCATAAGGAGGCCTAGTGCGGATCCAGCAAGGCCGTCTGTTCGGGCACAACGCGGATGATATCGCGGGTCCGGAAGCTAAAGCTGTCATTCAGACCACTGATGATCGCGCCGTCGCGCTTGTAGATGTCACGGCTGAACCGGACGGTGCCGTTATCATCCACGGCAACGGTCCAGTAAAGCATGATAATGGTGACCGGCTCGGCCAGATTCACGGTTTGCGTCCGCAGGGATTTGACCGTTTTAATCAGCCGCGTGCGGTCCCAGCCGCGGTTGCCGGCAAGCAGTAATTCTGCCAGGTCGTAGGGTCTCTCGATGCGCACGCAGCCGGAACTGAAGGCCCGCTCGGGTTTGTCGAACAGCGACTTGCTGGGCGTGTCATGCAGGTACACCGAGTGCCGGTTTGGAAACATGAACTTGATCCGGCCGAGCGCGTTATTCGGTCCGGGCTGCTGGCGGATCAGGTAAGGGAAATTCCTTCCGTTGTAGGCGTTCCAGTCGATGCTGTCAGGATTGACCGGGTTACCGTCGTAGTCGATTACCACCATGTCACGCACCGCCAGGTAACCGTGATTGGCGCGCACCTCCGGCAGCAGGTCTTCGTCGAGGATGGTCGGCGGGACGGTCCAGGTCGGATTGATATCCAGGTAGGTGAGGCTGGAACGGAACACCGGCGACTCGCGCGCGGGCCGTCCTACCTGGGCACGCGATTCCCACATCAGCCTGTCGTTATGAAAATAGCGGGCACTGAAGCCGGCAATGTCGACCATGATGTAGGTGTCCGGCAGATCATGCAGCACCCAGCGGGCACGCTCCAGGTTGGCGCGGATCTGGTCGATGCGCGCCTCGGCCGGCACGTTCATCTCCAGCAGGGTCTTATGCCCGACGCGGGCGTCGTCGAGCAGGCCATGGCGGCGCTGGAAGCGTTGCACGCCCTCGGCCACGGCATCGTCGAAGGTCGGCAGGAACATGTCCTGGGTTGACAGGTCGCCGGTGGCGACCAGACGCGCACGCAATGCGAGTACGCGCTCACCCGTCACACCGGTTTTCAGCGTCGGCCCGGGCGGGACCGGTCGCCAGCCACCGAGCAGGTCATAGGTCCGGTATCTGGCCAATGCCTTGCGTAAGCGGGCGTACAGATGGGATTGCGGGCGCAGTTGCTCGACCAACCGGGTGACATCCCCGCTGTCGATGGCCTTCCCCAGTAACAGAAACTCGTCGAGGTCGTCGATGTAGCGAACCATGTTCCAGTTCGAGTCGAGTGCTTCCGGGTCCACCTTGCCGAATGACAGGTGGTAGCCGAGGCGTATCAGGCTGTCGGTCAGCAGCAGGTCGAAGTCGGCCAGCAGCTCAGGATCGAAGGCGGTCACGTTGCGCAATCGTTCGCGCAGCTCCCTCAGCGTGTCGAGGTGATAGTCTGCCGGCTCCAGCCCATCCGCCTCGATCGCCTCGATGGCGGCGATCAGCTGGGAAACGGAATCCGGGTTGATCCAGGCAGGTGTGTAGTTGCGCCGGGCATAGAAGGCGGGCAGCAGTGTGCGCGAGGCGAGGGTGCTGTCACCGACCGTGATGGTTTCACCGTTGCCGATGGCCGCGACGCGTGACTGGATGCTTTCCCGCAAGGTACTGTCGGCCAGGGCAGTGGCGCATACCAGCGACAGGACGGCGGCCAGCAGACCGCTGACGGGAGTAAGCCTCGCTCCTGTTGTCGACATTCTCATTTTTATCGGGTATGTCCGCAACGACTCTATTTATATTATAGATAGAATTCAGTGCTTATCTGTCACTGCGTACTTACATTATCTACCTGTTTTAATTATATTTTAAAGAAAATCACAGGGTGTCGGCCGCGTGTGCGCAGACTATCACCGCGGTCGCGGCGGCTGACCGGCAAGGCCATTTCCTGTCCGGTTATGATGACATAGCCCTGGCACGGGCGAATCGTCCAAAGGTCCTAGCTTGCCGGCCCTTGCCGGCGCGTGGACTAGAGCCGCTTGCCGGCCAGGGTTGGAACCTTGTCGGTGCGGGTCTCGAGTTTCAGGTAGCTGATCAGGCGGGCGCTGCCGCGGGCATGCATGGCCTCGTGGATACGTCCGATGGCAGTGAGGATTTCAGTCATGTCACCCTCGATATTGGTGCCGGCGGCATGGGTTTCGAGGATGAAATCATGCTCTGCCAGGAGTCCGACGATGTGCGTGACCTCGTCACGTACCGATACACCGGCGCCGAGCGGAATGACCTGCAGTTCTGCGGTAGCTTTCATGAGGGTGAACTTCGCGAGGTTGTGACAGTCAAGCTCAGTATACGCCAATTGACGTCCCTTTCGACATGGCCACCTGTCGTCAGGCCGACTGATCCGCTTGCCGAGGACCATACTCTGTCACGTTTATTCCTCTGTTTGCTGGCTGCACTCTCCACACTGCCAGTGCAGGCCGGCCCCCTTGTCCTGAACAGTGGCGAGCAGCAGGTTACGCTGCTCGAGCTGTACACCTCCCAGGGTTGCAGCAGTTGCCCGCCGGCCGAGCGCTGGCTGAATGACTACGTGGGGAAGGATGCGCTGTGGCGGTCGATCGTCCCGGTTGCGTTTCATGTCGACTACTGGGACTACATCGGCTGGAAAGACCCCTATGCGAGTGCGGCGAATGGTATACGACAGCGTGATTATGCGCGCGCCGGCCATGCCCGTACGGTGTACACCCCGGGTTTCTTCACCAACGGCCGTGAATGGCGCGGCTGGACCTTGCGTCTGGAGCCACGTGCCAGCCGCCAGCGACCGGGCAATCTCGCGGTACGCGTGGAGGCAGGTCAGGTGATGGCAAGTTTCCCGGTCACCGACAAAGCATTGCTGCTGAATATCGCCATCCTCGGTTTTGGTATCGAGACCGACGTATTGCGTGGTGAGAACCGCAACAGCACCCTGCGCCAGGAATTCGTGGTACTGGCACACGACGCTTACCGGTCGGCAGACGGGCAGTGGGACGTGCCGCTGGCCGAATACGATGGGCAGGACGCTGAGCGTTTCGGCCTCGCTGTCTGGGTCAGCGCTCCGGATCTGCCGGTCCCACTGCAGGCGACCGGGGGCTGGCTGCAATAAACGTGCTTACAGTCCATAATTCAAATAGCACAGCATGCGGACACGAGCGGAATATGCCTGATGATGACAGCCCCCGGCTGCCTGCCGCCGTGCGGGATTGGGGCACCGAATACTTCGAACAGACGCTGAAGGACGAAATCGAAGCGCTTGATGCCGCGTGGCTGCCGCTGTTTACGGGTACGCGCCAGGGTGGCCGCGTCGATGCGGCCGATATCGCAGCCACGGTGCTCGGTAGCTGTGCGCATGAACAGACGATACAGGCCCGCGTGGGCGTGTTTTTTTCCGAGGTCGTGGGCGGCTGCAGTTGTGGCGATGAACCGTTTTTACAACCGGCCTACTGCCTGTTGCTTGTCACGATAGAGAAGCGGACAGCGCAAGCCGGTTTCGCTGTGATTGAGGAAACAGTGCAGGGCAGTATCTGACCTGCCAGGAGGAGAGTGATGACAGACAAACCTGGAAAGGGCAGTTGCCTGTGTGGGGCGGTACGCGTGCGTGCGGCAGCGTGCAACAATCACGTCGGTGCCTGTCACTGCGGTATGTGCCGGAAATGGGGTGGTGGGCCGTTGCTGGCCGTCGACTGCGGTACCGATGTTGAATTTGAGGGTGAGGAGTCGATTGGCGTGTATTCGTCCTCGGACTGGGCCGAGCGCGGTTTCTGCACGCGCTGCGGCAGTCACCTGTTTTACCGTCTGAAGGATAGCAGGCAATACATGATGCCGGTCGGCCTGTTTGAAGAGATCGAGACGCCGGTGTTCGATCACCAGGTATTCATCGATGCAAAACCCGACTGGTATGACTTTGCCAACCAGACCAGGAATATGACCGGCGCAGAGGTGTTTGCGCTGTATGCGCCACAGGACTGAGGAACCAGGCGCTGATTGTCATTGCGAGCAGCACGAGGCAATCCCGCAAACAGTGCACCTGGTTCAGGCATTGCCTGGTCGCGTCGCCCCTTGCAATGATATGTTAAATATCAGGTCAATGGCGCTGAAAAAAATGTATACATCATGATTGTCCTGTTTACCGACTTTGGTCTGGAGGGCCCCTACACTGGCCAGGTCGAGGCCGTGTTGCACGAGCAGGCGCCTGCGGTGCCCGTTATCCGCCTGTTTTCCGACCTCCCGCCCTTCGATATCCAGGCAGCCGCGTACCTGTTGCCCGCCTTCGTCGGCCGTTTTCCACCGGGTACTGTGTTTCTGTGCGTGGTCGATCCGGGCGTCGGCAGCGAGCGGCCAGGTGTAGCGGTCAGGTTCGCCGGACACTGGTTTGTCGGACCGAACGAGGGGCTGTTTGCACTACTCGCACGCCGTATGCAGGCGGTTGAATGCCGGCAGTTACCGCTCGTGGCTGGTGCCTCGGCCAGTTTCCACGGACGTGATGTATTCGCACCGGTCGCTGCGCGACTGGCGCGCGGGCTTGCGCCGCCGGGCGATGTGCTGGAGGCGGCGACACTCGAGCGGCCGGACTGGCCGGATGACCTGCCGCGTATCGTTTATATCGATCGCTTTGGCAACGCCATGACCGGCGTGCGTGCTGGCGGGATTGCAGCAGAAGCGGTGCTGACAGTGAACGGCCATACCGTCACAACAGCACGAACCTTTGCCGGGGTTACGGCCGGCACGGCGCTCTGGTATGAAAATGCCAATGGGCTGATCGAGATTGCAGTCAACCGCGGCCGGGCAGATGAGCAACTGGGGCTGACGGTTGGCACAGTGATTGAGCTGTCGCAGGGTCTGTCTGAAAATTAACCCGGAGAAGCAGGTCAGGTGCATCCGGCAGGTGGCTGTCCGGGTGGATTGTTTCATCATGCGTGGGTTAAGCTTGCGCTATTAACCTTGCCACTATGATGACAGAAACCCGCAACAGTAAAAACCAGCCGCTGCCCGAGAGCGAGCGGATAACGGACCCGACCCGGATCGAACGGCTGCTTGACCGGCTGGCAAAACAGCATGCGCTCCTCACTGTCATGATACCCGGCCATACGGAACGCTTTACCAGCAGTATCGTGAATGTCGCCGGGCCGCATGTACTGCTGGACGAACTGATGCCAACCGGCGGCCATCGCCTGCTACTCGAAGCGCGTGCACTCGAGGTCACGGGTAAGCTGGATGGTATAGAATTTCGCTTCTCTGCAACGCTGGAGGATATCGATAGCCATGACGATATGATTGCCTATCGGGTAAATCTTCCCGCCCTGCTCGAATACTGCCAGCGCCGCATGGATTACCGGGCCCATATCCCCATAGCACAAACGAGGCGTGTCATCATCGCCAGGGCTGATGACAGCGTGATCGAGGGGGAGCTGTTCGACCTGTCCCGGGGCGGTGCCGGCATAGTCCTGCCGGGAGAGGCGCCCGCCCTGAAGCCCGCGCGGTGGTATGAATGTGCCATAGAGTTACCCGGCGCGGACTGGCTGTATTGTGCGATCGAGATGCGTCACGCAAAGGACATGCCTTCAGGCGACCGCCACCTGATCGGCGTTCAGTTTGACAAACTCAGTTCCGTGCAGGCACGGCTTGTGGCGCACTGCATCGTGCAGCTCGAGCGTGAACTCATCAGGAAACGCGTGGCGGATTAAGCTGCATGGTTTTTTACCCGGCCTTCTTGCGTTTTGTCGACAGCTGCCGGTATTGCGCCAGGGTACGCTTGAGGTACTGCCCGGTGTAGGACGTCGCGTGTTTTGCAACACTCTCCGGTGAGCCGGTGGTGACTACTTCGCCGCCACCGATGCCGCCTTCGGGTCCCATGTCGATGATCCAGTCAGCGGTCTTGATGACATCGAGGTTATGCTCGATGACGATGATGGTGTTGCCGTGGTCGCGCAGGCGGTGCAGCACGATCAGCAGCTGTGCGATGTCGTGGAAGTGCAGGCCGGTAGTTGGTTCGTCGAGGATGTAAAGCGTCTTGCCAGTGTCACGCTTGGACAGTTCGCGCGCCAGCTTGATACGTTGCGCCTCGCCACCGGAAAGCGTCGTGGCATTCTGCCCAAGCTTCAGATAGGTCAGGCCGACGTCGATCAGGGTCTGCAGTTTGCGCGCTACTACCGGGATGGCGCTGAAGAAGGGCAGCGCATCTTCCACGGTCATCTCCAGTACCTCATGGATGCTCTTGCCCTTGTAGCGTACATCGAGGGTTTCGCGGTTATAGCGCTTGCCCCTGCACACGTCGCACGGCACGTAGATATCGGGCAGGAAGTGCATTTCCACCTTGATGACGCCGTCTCCCTGGCAGGCTTCGCAGCGTCCACCCTTTACATTGAAACTGAAACGACCTGGCTTGTAACCGCGTGAACGTGCCTCCTGGGTCGCGGCAAACAGCTCACGGATGGGTGTGAACAGGCCGGTATAGGTGGCCGGGTTGGAACGCGGCGTACGGCCGATCGGGCTCTGGTCGATGTCGACGATCTTGTCGAAGTATTCCAGGCCCTCGACGGCCGTGCAAGGCGCGGGACTGGTGGATGCCTTGTTGAGTACCTGTGCGGCGTGGCGATACAGGGTGTCATTGATCAGGGTCGACTTGCCGGAACCCGACACGCCGGTGATACAGGTCATCAGGCCGACCGGGATTTCGGCCGTCACTGACTTCAGATTGTTGCCGGTGGCGCCACGAATGACGAGCTGGCGACCGGGATCGTGACTGCACAGGTGTTGCGGTATCGGGATGCACTTGCTGCCCGACAGGTACTGGCCGGTCAGCGAGTGCCGGTCGGCAATGATATGCGCCGGTGTGCCCTGCGACACGATGCGGCCGCCGTGGACGCCGGCACCGGGGCCGATGTCAACCACGTGGTCGGCCGCGCGGATGGCTTCCTCGTCATGTTCAATCACGATCACGGTGTTGCCAAGGTCGCGCAGGTGAATGAGTGTATTGAGCAGGCGCTGGTTATCACGCTGGTGCAGACCGATGGAGGGCTCATCGAGGATGTACATCACACCGACCAGGCCGGCGCCGATCTGGCTGGCCAGCCGGATGCGCTGTGCCTCGCCACCCGACAGCGTCTCCGCGCTGCGCTCCAGTGACAGGTAGTCGAGCCCCACATTGACCAGGAACTCGAGCCGCTGGTTGATCTCCTTGAGGATCTTGCCGGCAATCTCACCGCGCCGTCCCGGCAGGTTGAGGCTGCCGAACAGTTCCCGGCTGCTGCCGACCGGCAGGGCCGTGATCTCCGGCAGGGACTTGCCGGTAACCGTGACATGCCGCGCCGCCTCGTTCAGTCGCGCACCGCGACAGTCCGGGCAGGCCTGGTTGCTGAGGTAGCGGGCCAGTTCCTCGCGTACCGTGGACGACTCGGTCTCGTGGTAGCGGCGCTGCATGTTTGAGATGATGCCCTCAAACGGGTGCTTGCGTTCCACGGCGCCGCGGCGTTCGTTGAGATAGCGAAAGGCGATGACTTCCCCCTTGCTGCCATAGAGCAGGATGTCGCGAATGTCTTCGGGCAGTTCCTCGAAGGGTGTTTCGATATCAAAACTGTAGTGGTCAGCCAGCGAGGTGATCAACTGGAAATAATAGGCATTGCGCCGGTCCCAGCCGCGGATGGCGCCGCCGGCCAGGCTGAGTTCCGGGTGGGCAGCGACCCGGTCGGCATCGAAATACTGACGGATACCGAGACCATCGCAGGCCGGACAGGCGCCGGCCGGATTGTTGAAGGAAAACAGCCGGGGTTCCAGCTCGGTAATGGAATAGCCGCATTCCGGGCAGGCGAACTTGGCGGAAAACAGGAGTTCCTCGTTGTCCGGCTTGTCCATCCAGGCAACCCGCGCCAGTCCGTCCGACAGGCGCAGCGCGGTCTCGAACGATTCGGCCAGGCGTTGCTGGATATCCGGCCGTACCTTGAAGCGGTCGACCACGGCCTCGATGACGTGTTTGCGTCGCAGGTCGAGTTTTGGAGGATCATCGAGCTCGATAATGTCGCCATCGATGCGTGCACGGACGAAGCCCTGCGCACGCAGTTCCTCGAGCACCTGGATATGTTCGCCCTTGCGCGCCTCGACTACGGGTGCCAGCAGGTACATGCGGCTGCCCTCCGGCAGTTCGAGCACATGGTCGACCATCTGGCTGACCGTCTGCGCCTCCAGTACCGTGTCATGCTGCGGACAGTGCGGTGTGCCGACGCGTGCAAACAGCAACCGCAGGTAGTCATAGATCTCGGTGATGGTGCCTACCGTCGAGCGCGGATTATGCGAGGTGGACTTCTGCTCGATGGAGATGGCCGGCGACAGGCCCTCGATGTGGTCGACGTCCGGTTTTTCCATCATGGACAGGAATTGCCGCGCATAGGCGGACAGCGATTCAACATAGCGGCGCTGTCCCTCCGCATAGATGGTGTCGAAGGCGAGCGATGACTTGCCCGAGCCGGACAGTCCGGTCACCACGATCAGGCGATCGCGCGGCAGGTCGATATCGATATTCTGCAGGTTGTGGGTGCGGGCACCCCGGATTGAAATCGTGTCCATTGCCTTCTGTGCCTGTTAGGCCAACCTGCTAATATACGGCGTTTTCACAGCCACAGCCAAAGGGACAGCAGAAAAGTGAATCAGGCAGCCAGCCCGGATTCGGGGATGAGTCGCACCGAGCTGCGCGCAGCCCTTTCTCTTTCAGGCATTTATGCCCTGCGCATGCTGGGCCTGTTCATGATTCTGCCGGTGTTTGCCCTGTATGCCGTTGAGCTGGAAGGGGTGACGCCGGCGCTGACCGGGCTGGCCATCGGCGTCTATGGCGTCACCCAGGCGCTGTTGCAGATCCCGGCCGGCCTGCTGTCAGACCGGATTGGCCGCAAGCCGGTGATTATTGGCGGCCTGCTGCTGTTTGCGCTGGGCAGCGTGGTCGCGGCGCTGGCGGATAGCATCTGGCTGATCATCCTCGGTCGCGCAGTGCAGGGGGCGGGTGCGATTGCAGCGGCCATCATGGCACTGGCTGCGGACCTGACGCGGGAGCAGCACCGCATCAAGACCATGGCACTGATCGGTATGAGTATCGGTCTGTCGTTCGCGCTGGCCCTGATCCTCGGACCGGTACTGAATAATTTCGTCGGTGTGCCCGGAATCTTTGCCCTGACCGCCGTGCTGGCCCTGGGTGGCGTGCTGGTGGTGCTGTTCGTGGTGCCGCAGCCGGTAGCCTTGCGTATTCACCGTGAGGCCGAGGCAGTCCCGGCCCAGTTCGGTCGTATCCTCACCCATGGTCAGTTGCTGCGCCTGGACGCCGGAATCTTCATCCTGCATGCCATCCTGACCGGCAGTTTTGTGGTGTTGCCGCTGATATTGCAGGATGAGGCGGCGCTCGCGGCTGCGGACCACTGGAAGATCTATCTGCCGGTACTCGTCTGTTCGGTCGCGGCCATGCTGCCGCTGATCATCCTGGCGGAGCGCAAGGGACATACGCATGCCGTGTTCCTTGCAGCCATTGTGCTGTTGCTGACGGCGCTGTCCGGGCTGTATGCACTGCCGGTGTCCGTCGTCAGCGTGGTGGCCATGCTGCTGGTGTTTTTTACCGCCTTCAACCTGCTGGAGGCCATGCTCCCCTCGCTGGTGTCGCGTGTCGCGCCGGTCGATTGCCGTGGCACTGCCATGGGTTTTTATTCCAGTGCGCAGTTTATGGGTGCGTTTGCCGGCAGCGTGGCGGCCGGCTGGTTGCATGGGCAGTTCGGGCTGCATGCCTTTTTCCTGTTTGCCGCGACTGCGTCGCTAGTCTGGCTGCTGCTCGCCTTCGGCATGGTGCCACCGGCGAAGCTCAGCAACTATGTCTATAAACTGGGCGAGCAGTCCGGCAGCGAAGGGCTGGCGGACAGGCTGCGCGGGCTCGCCGGTGTGACCGAGGCGGTCGTGGTCGCGGAAGACGGGGTAGCCTATCTGCGGGTCGACCGGGCGGAGTTCGATGAATCGACCTTGCCATGAAAACCGACCACAGAAGGCCCTGATACCTTACACCTGATCAGGTAATGGGAAGGTGTCGCGCCATAGCACCCTGACGGGCCATCGCATAGAATAGGCGCTAGTCATCAGCCACCCGCAGTGCAACGATAATTAAGGAAATACTGATCCGTCAAAGTCGCCGTCATGGCGTGGAACGCAGTGATGCAGCAATTTCCACCGCGAGCATGTGTCGCTTAGCTGATTGCCCGGTCCCGCTCGCAAAGACGGAAACATCAGTGATTCACTAACAGTTAACAGGAGAACATCATGTCGCGAGGAGTGAACAAGGTAATACTGGTCGGTAATCTCGGCAAGGACCCGGAGGTTCGCTACATGCCGAATGGCAATGCGGTGGCGAATATTACACTGGCAACCTCGGAATCCTGGAAAGACAAGCAGACCGGCGAGGCGCAGGAGAAGACCGAGTGGCACCGTATCGTGCTGTTTCGGCGGCTCGGCGAGATCGCCGGGGAATACCTGAAGAAGGGTTCGCAGGTGTATATCGAGGGCAAACTGCAGACGCGCAAATGGCAGGACAATACCGGTAACGATCGCTATACCACGGAGATTATTGCCGACAACATGCAGATGCTGGGCAGCCGCGGGGGCGGGAGCAGTGCCGGTTTCACGGCTGAAGCGTCGCCGGCCAAACGTCAGCCGGCCCCGGCAACGGCCGCCGCCGATGATTTCGATGACGACATTCCGTTTTAGAAATCGCTGCATACAGAGC
>JBATGJ010000341.1:0-2232 GCA_049665685.1 Gammaproteobacteria bacterium | reverse complement strand
GGCAGCGTCATGTTATTCGATACGGTCCGTTCGCCACGGGGTAGCAGGGTTATGGTCAGTGCAGCCGCACCTGACGGGAATAGACGAGCTTGATCCGGTTTGCTGTCTCGGCACCCCCTGGGTGCATTTTTCAAGTGGGACTATTCCGGTAAAAGCGCAGTTAATGTCCCAAACATTACTTACCCGGACTCTTTTCGTTCACCCTGATTCAAAGTGTGACATGAGGGTACGCATTACAGTACATCCTCATCCAGGCGATAGGCATGATAGCAATGAAGTTGGTGATAAATGATTGATAAAGATCAATCTGCATAAGATTACCGGATCAACCAAAATGGCCAGTTTATTGGCCTCTGGAATCGGGGATGAGAGCGTGGCACCCGGGGAGGCACTTGTGGCCTTGCGGCTTCTGCCGGGATCCCGCCACAGCATGTCAGGCACCCTGCAATACGATTCAGCATTCAGCAACTAACAGGATCTTGCCTGTACACAGCCGCCAGTGGAACCGACACGCTGAGGGCAGTAGTCAAAGATGATCGGCCAAAATTTCCACCAGGAAATCCAGCCAGTTCTCGGGAAAAGGTTCGGTCAGCTCCACCGAGGCCGCCATGTCCGGCAGGAAGACACGCTGCAGAAGACTGTTCACCGGCTGCGGGTTCGAAGTGGCAATGTTCATTTCTTTGTTGATGCGCAGGCTGAGCTTGTCGAGGTTGGCGGATCCCAGGCAAAGCCAGCCGTCGTAAACGGCCGCCTTCAGGTGCGACATGCCGGGATAGATAAATACACGGATACCGTTTTCCAGCAGGGAATTTGCAAGCAGCACATTGTTGCGCTTCATCACCCCGAAATCACTGCGCAATGGCAGGATCACGCGCACATCCACCCCGCGTGCGCGTGCCCTGATCAGCGCGTCGAGTACCACGTCATCGGTAAAATAGGCGCTTTCAATATAGATATAACTTTGCGCATTACGAATGGCTGCCAGCTGGGCGCGGTAGATCTGCGAGTCCATTGGTCGGGTGAACAGTACCCGGATGGGGTAGTCACCTTCCTGCGTATCATGAGCGGCGGGCTTGAACCTGCGCAGCATCAGCTGCAGGTCGCCGAGAATCCTTTCCTGCACCCAGGCCTTGAAAAAATCCTCGCGCAGGATACCCACTACCGGCCCTTGCAGCTCGATCATCATGTCATGCCAGTCGTAGCGGTATTCGCGGCCGAAATTCATGCCGCCGATGAAGCCGATACGTTTATCCACGACCACCGACTTGCTGTGATCACCGGTAAGCAAGAAGTTGGAAACGCTTTTTACCTTGATTTTGGAATCCTGCTGCAGGTAGTCGAAGATCGATGCCGGCGCCCGATGCTCTGCAGGTAATGATTCGGATTCCTGGGCAGTAGCACCGATGGTTCCCAGTCCGTCCAGCAGCACCCTGACCCGCACATCCCTGGAACGAGCCTTGAGGATGTCGGCCATCTTGATGGCATAATCATCGTCGTCGAAGATATATATCCTGATGTCGATCGAATCCCGGGCAGACTGGATCACATCAATCAGGCGGGGAAAGAACTCCACACCGTCGACCAGAAACTTCATATGTCCTGCCGAGGCCTGCGTGCCGGTGATCTCATCGAGCTGGCTTTCCCAGGCCTGCAGATCCATGCCGGGGCCGTTCTTCACCGGGGGCGTATCTGCCGCGACCGGTGGCAGCAGGACGCTGCGGTGCAGTGTATCCAGCATATCCTGGCTGGTCCGTGCAAACAGCCGGCCGATCGATGTCATGGGCTGCCCCACCAGCGAGCGCACCTGGCCGAACACGACATGGGTGGTGGCACGCACATGGGCGACCTCGCTCTTGGCACTTGCACCCCGATTATCAACGGGACGATTGGTCATGAACAGCAAGTAACGCGCATCCAGGTCGGCATAGACAAACGGAGTTGAATCGGGCCCGCTGGCGCCGGTATTCAGCAGCAGCTGCCGGTGGGTAATGCTCTCTGCAGTGAGATAGCTTTCCAGCCCGACTAGCAGGAGCTCCAGCACCTGTTCGAACGAATAACTGTCTTTGACGTGCACAGCCGCCGGTTTGTCCTCGATCAGGACCCATTGCAGGGTGCCTGTTTCATCGTAGTAGGAGAACCATTCCTCCAGCTGCAGGATGTCGATGACGGTACCGGTTTGTGGCTGCCGGGGTGTCAGGGTCTCGCGCAGCAGGTGAAATACGCTTTCCCAGT
>JBATGJ010000340.1:0-5505 GCA_049665685.1 Gammaproteobacteria bacterium | reverse complement strand
ATTTGAAGGCCACCTTCATGATCGAGGAGCCTGACGTGGAGCGGCGGCGTGAGCTGCTGGCAGCACTGATCGGTGTTGAAGACCGGGTGTGGGTGCGCGTGAATGGTTACGAACCGGTTTATGCCATTGCCGACGAGGATCTCGAGCGTTCGACCGCCGACAAGACATCCTCGGTCCATTTCCTGCGCTTTGAACTGGCCGATGCGATGGCCGTGGCCCTCAAGCAGGGGGCATCACTCGGTATTGGTATCGCCCATCGCCACTACAGCCACGAGGTCGAGCCGGTGGCCGACGCGGTGCGCGCTGCGCTGGCAGCGGATCTGGATTGACAGAATACCTGCAGGGTGCGTTGCTCGCACCAGCACGTGACATATCCAGAGGATTCTGTTGTTCTCAGGGTGGCTTGCGTATTGGACAGGCCTACAGACCGTATTCAGGGGAAATTGGCTCCCGGCGCGTTTTTCATTAAACTGCCCTGTCAATGAATCCCCGGCAGTTTTTTCACATCACATCGCGCTGCGTGACAGTCTTATGCCTGTCGCTGTGGTCAGCGAGTGCCAGTGCGGATGATATAATAGTTGAAGATGGCCCGGTCGGCCTCGGCGGTGAATGGAAAGACACGACCACGCCGTGGCGCGAACAGGCCGCTGAATTACCGGCATATCCAGTCAGTCTGGACAAGCTGATCGAGCTGAACGTCAGCACCCAGGGTCTGCCTTACCGTGTCTATGTCGATCCGGCATCGCTGGCAACCGGGGAGGATCTCGTGGTGCGCTTCACCACGGTGATGGTGTCATCGTCCGGCGTCTGGAATGTCACCTATGAGGGGCTGCATTGCGGGGAACGCAACTTCCGGCGTTTCGCCTATGGCATTGATGGCACCTGGCGCATGCTGCATGAATCGCCCTGGCAACCGGTTTCCGGTGTGGGTATCAACCAGTACCGCAAACTCCTTTATGATGGCTACCTGTGCGACGTGGGGAAACCCTATCAGGACGCCGATGAGCTGGTCCGTAAACTGCGTTACGTAAGTAACCCGATCCTCATTGAGGACTGACACCCGTATGCCCGCACCCGGAGATATACATGAACGCCGTCTATGATGCCGCCGCCATCGAGGTGCTGAGCGGGCTGGACCCGGTCCGCAAGCGGCCCGGCATGTATACCGATACCACCAGGCCCAATCACCTGGCGCAGGAAGTCATCGACAACAGTGTCGATGAGGCCATTGCCGGTCATGCATCGCGGCTTGAAGTCAAGCTCTACAAGGACGGTTCGCTGGAAGTGCGTGACAACGGGCGCGGCATGCCGGTCGATAAACATCCCGTCGAGAAGATACCGGGTGTCGAGGTCATCCTGACCAGGCTGCACTCCGGTGGCAAATTTTCATCAAAGAACTACCAGTTCTCGGGCGGTCTGCATGGGGTGGGCGTTTCCGTTGTGAATGCATTGTCAACGCACCTGGAAGTCTGGGTGCGGCGTGGTGGCAAGGAGTACAACATGGCGTTCTCCAACGGAGAAAAGGTTTCGCCTCTGGAAGAGGTCGGCAGCGTCGGCAAACAGAATACCGGCACCACGCTGCGTTTCTGGCCGAACGCGAAGTATTTCGATTCCGTCAGATTTTCACTGCCGCGACTGAAACACATCCTGCGCGCCAAGGCCGTGCTGTGCCCGGGTTTGCAGGTCAGGCTGCACGACGAGGCCAGTGGTGAGCAGCTGGAGTGGTGCTACCAGGACGGCTTGCGGGATTACCTGGCGGGGGAGACCGGTAACGTGCCACGCCTGCCCGAGGAGATCTTTACCGGTCGCATGGAAGGTAACGATGAGGCCGCGGAATGGGCCTTTGCCTGGCTGCCCGAGGGTGGTGAGCCGGTGACCGAGAGTTACGTTAACCTGATTCCGACCGTCCAGGGAGGGACGCATGTCAATGGCCTGCGCATGGGATTGACTGAGGCGGTCCGCGAGTTTTGCGAGTTCCGTAACCTGCTGCCGCGGGGCGTGAAACTCAGTCCGGAAGATGTGTGGCACAACATCAGCTACATCCTGTCGGTGAAGCTGGTTGACCCGCAATTCAGTGGGCAGACCAAGGAGCGTTTATCCTCGCGCGAGTGTGCCGCCTTCGTCTCCGGGGTGGTCAAGGATGCCTTTGGGCTGTGGCTTAACCACCATACCGAAATGGGCGAACGCATTGCCATGCTGGCCATCGATGCTGCCCAGTCGCGCCTGCGCGCAGGCAAGAAGGTGGTGCGCAAGAAGGTCACCAGCGGCCCTGCATTGCCCGGCAAGCTGGCGGACTGTACCTCTACCGACAACGAACGTACCGAGCTGTTCCTGGTCGAGGGCGACTCGGCCGGCGGTTCTGCCAAGCAGGCGCGTGACCGGATTTTCCAGGCCATCATGCCGCTGCGCGGGAAGATCCTGAATACCTGGGAAGTCGATTCAGGCGAAGTGCTGGCTTCCCAGGAGGTGCATGACATCTCGGTCGCAATCGGCATGGAGCCTGGCTCGAACGAGCTCGGTGGATTGCGTTACAGCAAGATCTGCATCCTCGCCGACGCCGATTCCGACGGCGCTCATATCGCGACGCTGCTGTGCGCGTTGTTCCTGCGGCATTTCCGTGCGCTTGTCGATGCCGGTCACGTGTATGTCGCCATGCCGCCACTGTATCGTATCGATGCCGGCAAGGAAGTGTTCTATGCACTCGACGACGCGGAAAAACAGGGCATGCTCGACCGTATCGCCGCCGAGAACATCAAGGGCAAGGTCACGGTGCAGCGCTTCAAGGGGCTGGGTGAGATGAATCCCCTGCAACTGCGCGAGACGACCATCGCACCTGAAACCCGCCGGCTGGTCCAGCTGACTATCGAAGCGAAGGACGATACTCACCGCATCATGGATATGCTGCTGGCGAAGAAGCGTGCCACGGACCGCCGTGCCTGGCTGGAAAAACACGGCAACCTGGCCGAGGTATAGTTAACAGCATGCAGACACTTGCCACAGAATCCACGGAAAGACACGGAACAATAAATACAAAAGAATCAGACTAATGAGAGCATAGGAGCGCATCGCATGCGCGAATGAATCTGATCTGCAGAGTGCTATGCAGGTGAGGCAGGCTAAGTATTATCCACCACTGGATTACCTTGTTGTGCCGAAATGACACGGGTTTTATTGCGCTCAGATTAATTTTTCCGTGTCCTTCCGAGGATTCCGTGGCAATTTTTCAGCTTCTTAAAGGGTTGTTTGATTATGGAAACACTTGAACTCGACTACGAAGGCATCGAGCAACTACCGCTCAAGACCTTTACCGAGAAGGCCTACCTCGATTATTCGATGTATGTCATCCTTGATCGGGCACTGCCGCACATCGGTGACGGTCTCAAGCCGGTGCAGCGGCGCATTATTTATGCCATGTCCGAGCTGGGCCTGCTTGCCACCGCGAAGCACAAGAAATCCGCGCGCACGATCGGCGACGTGCTGGGCAAATTCCATCCGCATGGTGACTCGGCCTGTTACGAGGCCATGGTGCACCTCGCACAGTCATTCACCATGCGCTATCCGCTGATTGATGGTCAGGGGAACTGGGGCTCCGCCGACGATCCGAAGTCGTTCGCTGCCATGCGCTATACCGAGGCGCGGCTGGCGCCGTATGCCGAGGTGCTGCTGGCGGAGCTGGGGCAGGGGACTGTCGACTGGACGGCCAACTTCGATGGCACGCTCGATGAACCGGCATTGCTGCCGGCACGCCTGCCCAATGTATTGCTGAACGGCGCCACCGGCATTGCCGTCGGCATGGCGACGGATATTCCGCCGCACAACCTGCGCGAGGTGGCCAGGGCAGCGGTCCTCTTGCTCGACAAGCCGAAGAGCACGCTTGAAGACCTGTGCAGCATTATCCAGGGACCGGATTTTCCGACCGGGGCTGAAATCATTACCCCGCGGGAAGAACTGGTGGAGGCCTACCGGACCGGTAACGGCAGCGTGCGCATGCGCGCCTGCTACGAAGTAGAAAACGGCGAGATTATCATCACGGCATTACCCTACCAGACCTCGGGAGGCAAGGTGCTGGAACAGATTGCCGCACAGATGATGGCAAAGAAGCTGCCCATGGTCGAGGATTTGCGTGACGAATCTGACCACGAGAATCCCACGCGGCTGGTCATCGTCCCGCGTTCGAACCGTGTCGATATCGAGGCGCTGATGTCACACCTGTTCTCGAGTACCGGGCTGGAACGCACTGTACGCATCAACCTCAACATGATCGGTCTGGACGGCCGGCCACAAACCCTGAGCTTGCGCGAAATTCTGAAGGAATGGCTCGAATTCAGGAAGGCCACGGTCACGCGCCGTCTCGAATACCGGCTGCACAAGGTCAAGCGGCGACTGCACCTGCTGGATGGCCTGCTCATTGCCTTCCTCAACCTGGATGAGGTGATCCATATCATTCGTACCGAGGACAAGCCGAAACCGGTATTGATGGAACGCTTCAGGCTCTCGGAGGATCAGGTCAATTACATCCTCGATACCCGCTTGCGCCAGCTGGCCCGATTGGAAGAGATGAAGATCAAGGGCGAGCAACAGGAGCTTGCCGTCGAGCGCGACGATCTGGAAAAGATTCTCGGTTCAAGTCAGCGCCTCAGGACGCTCATAAAGAAAGAGATCAATGCGGATATCGAAACCTATGGTGATGACCGCCGCTCGGCGCTGGTCGAGCGCGCCGCGGCGCAGGTCATGGATGAGTCGGCGCTGGTGCCGAGCGAGCCGGTTACCGTGGTGTTATCGAAGAATGGCTGGGTGCGGGTGGCCAAGGGGCATGACGTCAATGCCGAGGAGATGAACTACAAGGCCGGTGATGGTTACCTCGCCGCAGCCAATGGACGCAGCAATCAGCTGGCTGTATTCATCGATTCGTTTGGCAAGACCTATGCACTGCCGGCCCATTCATTGCCCGGTGCACGCGGGCAGGGTGAGCCGTTAAGCGGGCGTCTGAAGCCGGCGGATGGCGCACGCTTTGCCGGTGTTATGCTGGGCGATTCCGACGACCTGTACCTGCTGGCCAGTGATGCCGGCTACGGTTTCGTGACGAAACTGGGGGACACGGTGACGCGCAACAAGGCAGGCAAATCGACCCTGTCGGTGCCCAAGGGCACCGGTGTGCTGCTACCGGTGCCGGTCAGGAGTTATACCGACGACTGGATCGTCGCCGTGACGACCGAAGGCTACATGTTGGTGATCCCGCTGGAGGAATTGCCACAGATGTCGCGTGGCAAGGGTAACAAGATCATCAATGTGCCGTCGGCGAAACTGAAAAGTCGCGAGGAGTATGTTGCGGCCATCGACTGCATACAGGATGGCGAGAAGCTGACCGTGCATGCCGGCAGGAAGTACAAGATCATGAAGGCGGACGAAGTGGACGAATTCGCCGGTGAGCGGGGCCGCCGCGGTCGCAAATTACCGCGTGGCTACCAGAAGGTGGAGCGCATCGAAGTGTTGAAGGCCTGAAGG
>JBATGJ010000339.1:0-12337 GCA_049665685.1 Gammaproteobacteria bacterium | reverse complement strand
GACATGCTCGGCGTTCTCTGCGCCTCGATGTCCTCGAGCTTCTTCGGTAACAGCTCGTCGAGTTTCTGGTCCAGCCACGCATCCAGTTGCGCGTTGCCAGGGACGTTCTCTGCAGTTGTAGACATGGCGAGTCTCCTTTGGGGTAAAAACTTCTAGGCCTTTTCAATCAGGAAAATGAAGCTGTTGTCTGCCTCGCTGCTGGAGACCAGGCGGTTGCCCGTCTGCTGGCAGAAGACCTCCATGTCCTTGAGCGAGCCAGGATCGGTAGCAGTTACCTCGAGTAGCTCGCCACTGCTGATCTGGTTAATGGCCTTGCGTGTACGCAGGATGGGCAAGGGGCAGTTCATGCCATGGGCATCGAGTTTCTGGGCAATTGCATGCATACAAACCTCCGCTTCGGGGTATAATGTAACAGACAGTACAATATACGTATATGCAATAATACTTATGTTGTCAAGTATATTTGTACCAGGCGTTACATTATTAGCACATAGAGATATTCAGGACTGACTATGGCGAGAACACGTGAATTTGACGAACCCCAGGCGCTGGAAGCGGCCATGCGGGTGTTCTGGGAGAAGGGCTACGAGGGTACCTCGATCCAGGACCTGGAGGATGCGATGTCACTCGGGCGGACCAGCATCTACAACGCCTTTGGCAACAAGCGCCAGGTCTTCAACCGCACACTCGAATGCTATAAGGAATCCGTCATGTCAGGACCGTTCGAGGCGATGGACAGTGCGACGGATATCCGTGAAGGTGTCCGGCGCTTGCTGAATGGTGCACTCGATATTCATTTCGACGCGAACAACCCGGGCGGCTGCCTGGTGGTGTTGTCGATACTGGAGAGCGAGCAGCATGATGTGGCGTCGTCCGATTCACTGGCCCGGATCATTCATGACCTCAAGTCCGGTTTGCAACAACGCCTCAGGCAGGCACAACAGGCTGGAGAGCTGTCAGCGGAGCTCGATGTGTCCGCCACGGCAACGACAATAGCAACGATAATGTCCGGCATGATGGTCATGGGCAAGGCGCATTTCACCAGACCGATGCTGAGGAAAACGGTCAAACAGGTATTGCAGTTACTTGCATAGTCCCTCAAGCACGAGGTCTGTGTAACCAACAATACCCAGCACCTTGTCATGTTCGATGACCGGCGCGTAGTGAAATCCCAGCCTGTAAAACAGTCGCGCGCAATTGCGGATGTCCATCCCCGGATGGACGCCGACTGCCGGCTTGGACATCACCTCGTAGACGTTGACACGTTCCGGCGAACGATTTGTCGACAGTACATCGCGTGCAATATCCGATAACAGCACGATGCCGTATTCATCATTATCATGACGCTTGTCGACGATCAGCAGACGCAAGTCGTGTTCCTTCATCACACAGATAGCCTGGTAAACCGTTATGAGTCCATCCACCAGCTGGAAATGGCTGGTCATAACATCCTTGACGGGTATCGATTTTCGTTCACTCATATTTTTTCCTCCACCGCCTCGCTAAGTTTGGTGACCTGTCGCTTCACGCCAACCACATCCTCGACATCTATCTGGAAGGCGATACCCGAGCCCGGGTTATCCTCAAACTTCCCGATGCGCTCGATGGTTTCGAGGATGTCCCTGCTCATATGCTCCTCGACCAGGAACATCAGCATGTCGCGCTGTGTCTCCAGATTCAGCCCCAGGAACGTCTTTGCTTTCATGATGCCTTCGCCGCGTGCCTGGGTCAGCACGGTGGCACCCGTGGCGCCGGCAGCACGGGCAGCATCCAGGACTTTATTGCTTTTCTCTTCACTGACGATGGCAAAGATCAATTTGAAATGCATGACTGCTTACCTCTCCTATAACTGTTAATCTGATGAGTCGGGATTATCATCCGCTTGTTTGTATTGTTGCCGCCTCACCCACCACTCACCGAGCTGTGCATAGCACATGACGGACATGATCGGAAACAGGGCGGTAAAGGCAATCAGGCCGAAGCCGTCGAGCAGTGCGCTGCGCCCGGGGATGGTGCTGGCCAGACCGAGTCCCAGGGCGGCGACCAGCGGGACGGTCACGGTCGATGTGGTGACGCCGCCAGAGTCGTAGGCCAGGGCAATGATCATGCGCGGTGCAAACAGGGTCTGGATAACCACGACAATGTAACCGGCAATTATATAATAGTGCAGCGGCGTGCCGGTCACGATGCGGTAGGCGCCTAGCGAGATACCGATGGCCGCACCGACGGCGACGGCGATACGCAGCCCCCACACACTGATGGCGCCGCCCGAGACCTGGTTGGCCTTGATGGCCACGGCAATCAGCGCGGGTTCGGCGATGGTCGTGGAAAAGCCGATGGCCGCGGCAAACAGGTACACCCACGCGTAATCATCCCAGTTCAGGGTCTCGCCAATTACATGCATGGTGCCGCGGATGAACGCCGGGTCCGTCAGCTGCTGTGCCATCAGCTTGCCGGCGGGAAACAGCGCCTCCTCCAGACCGACCAGGAACAGGGTCAGGCCGATCAGGACATAGGCGAATCCGTACAGGACGCTTTTCAGGTTCGGTATCTGCTGGCGCAGTACCAGCAGCTGGAAGCCGAAAATGATCGCCGCAATCGGCAGCACGTCTGTAATCGTCGAGAGGCCGGTAAAGAACAGGTGTCTGACGAGCTCCATCAAATAATCATCCCGTAGGCCATGACAAAGATCATCGGTGTCAATGATGCAAAGGCTATCAGGCCGAAGCCGTCAACCATCGGGTTGCGGCCCTTGATGCTTTCGGCCAGCCCCACGCCAAGCGCCGTAACCAGCGGGACAGTGACGGTGGACGTGGTAACGCCACCGGAGTCATAGGCAATGCCGATGATTTCCGGTGGCGCAAACGCGGTCATGGTGACCACACCGCTATAGCCGGCAATGATCAGGTACTGGATGGGCCAGCCGCGCACGATGCGGTACACGCCGGCCAGGATGGCGATACCGACGGACAGGGCCACCGTGATGCGCAGGCCCAGCGCATAGCCGGCCCTGGCATCGTCGTCATCGGCAATATGGCCGCCGTCTGCCGCGATGCGCGCGGCCTCGCCCGCCACGGCCGTCAGTGCCGGCTCTGCGATGGTGGTGCCGAAGCCAAGCGCGAAGGCAAACAGCAGCAGCCAGAAAAGACTCCCCTTGCGCGCGAAGGCGTAGGCTAGTGATTCACCGATCGGGAACAGGCCCTGCTCGAGGCCGCGTATGAAAAAGGTGAGGCCGAGCACCACCAGCAGCAAGCCGGTCAGTACGCGGGCCAGGTCCGGAAACGGTTGTTGAATGACAACCAGCTGGAAGAAGGCAACCACCAGGACAATCGGCAACAGGTCGCGGATACTGGACGTCAGCGTTCCGATGAAGCGGCGTAGTTGGTCCAAAGTGGCCAGTCCCCTGTTGCAAGCGAAGCAGGTTGTTATATTCTGTCCATCTGCCTGTCTTTTCGGCTGTGTCTGGTGGTTACTTGTCCCCGACAGCCACGGTTTTCTCCACGAGGTGCTGCAGATGATAGCCTGTTTGCGTAAATACGCCTACTCGGTATCGGCGCTGGCCGTGGCCTGGTTTTTCCTGGTCCCGTACCCCTATATTGCCGTCATCGGTGCGCTGCTGCTGCAGACGCTTGCGTTTATTATCATAGCCGGTAAATCAAGCGCCGACGGTATCGTGCTGACCGGCATCTCCTTCCTGCTGATCGGCTCGTTGACCGCCGACCACCCGATCATCAGGGAAGCCTACTTCGGCGAGATCAGGCCATGGATCCTCGCGACCGGTGCCGTTGTTCTAATCGTGGGTATTCTGCTGGTAATAAAACCGTCACATCGACATTCATAAACAACGTGTGCAAGGCAGGCCTGCAGTGCGACTGCCTGTTACAGCTGCATGTGTCGCAGGCGCAGGGCGTTACTGATGACCGACACCGAACTGAAGCTCATGGCAGCCGCGGCCAGCATCGGTGACAGCAACACGCCGGTCAGGGGGTAGAGCACGCCGGCGGCCACCGGCACACCCAGCGAATTGTAGATAAAGGCGAAGAACAGGTTTTGACGTATATTGCGCATGACGGCGCGGCTCAGATGGCGCGCACGCACAATACCGCGCAGGTCTCCCTTAACCAGGGTGACACCCGCACTTTCCATAGCGACATCCGTGCCGGTCCCCATGGCAATACCGACATGTGCCTGTGCCAGCGCCGGCGCATCATTGATACCGTCACCGGCCATGGCAACAATGCAACCCTCCGCCTGCAGTTGTTTGACGATATCCGCCTTCTGCTGAGGCAGAATCTCGGCCTCCACGCGGTCGATCCCCAGCTGCCTGGCAACCATCTTGGCCGTGGTGCGGTTATCGCCCGTCAGCATGATGATGCGGATACCGGCCGCATACAGGTCACGAATGGCATCCAGTGTTGTGTGCTTGAGGGGGTCTGCAATACTCAGCAGCCCGGCCGCCTTGCCGTTGATCGCCATGTACAGGACGGTGTGTCCGGCACTCCTGCCATGCTGGGCCCGTCGTGGGAGGTCGAGCATGTTGATCTGCAGGTATTCGAGCAGCTGCTCGTTCCCCAGCACAACCCACAGGCCATCAACGGACCCGGTGACGCCCTTACCGGGTATGGATGTAAATGTTTCAGCCCGATGCGGTGTAAGGTCCCGACTGGCTGCGCCGTGCACGATGGCATCGGCGAGCGGGTGTTCGCTGGCCTGTTCCAGACCGGCCGCCAGCCGCAACAGCTGATCCTCGCTGTAGCTGCCGGACGGGCTCACAGACATCAGTACCGGTTTGCCCTCGGTCAGGGTGCCGGTCTTGTCCACCACGAGGGTGTCGACTTTTTCCAGTGTCTCCAGGGCTTCTGCATCCCTGATCAGCACGCCCAGGGGCGCGCCCTTGCCGGTGCCCACCATGATCGACATAGGCGTGGCCAGGCCCAGTGCACAGGGGCAGGCAATGATGAGTACGGTGACGGCGCTGACGATAGCGTATGCCAGCCGTGGTTCCGGGCCCCACAGGTACCAGGCGCTGAAGGCGAGTGCAGCAATCAACACCACGACCGGCACGAACCAGGCAGCAACCGCATCTGCCAGTCGCTGGATCGGTGCACGCGAGCGCTGCGCCTCGCCGACCATGCGGACAATCTGTGCCAGCAGGGTGTCGTTGCCCACCCGTTCGGCACGCATCAGCAGGCTGCCGTTGCCGTTCACCGTCGCGCCGATCAGCTTGTCACCGGCAGACTTTTCCACCGGGACGGGTTCACCGGACACCATGGATTCATCCACACTGCTGTGGCCCATTGTCACGACGCCGTCCACCGGCACCTTCTCGCCGGGCCGCACGCGCAGGACATCGCCTGCCTGCACCTCGGCCAGCGGTATGTCCTGCTCGCTACCGTCGGCACGCACGATGCGGGCGGTGTCGGGCGCCAGCCCAAGCAACAAGCGGATAGCGGCGCCGGTCCGGCCGCGCGCGCGCAATTCCAGGACCTGTCCCAGCAGAACCAGGGCAACAATCACGGCGGCGGCCTCGAAATAGACCGCGACGGTCCCGTCTGTATGCCGCATGACCGGCGGGAATACCCCGGGTGTCAGCAACGCGACGGTACTGTAAATCCAGGCGACTGCCACGCCCAGGCCAACCAGGGTGAACATGTTGAAATTCAGGCTGTAGAGCGAGCGCCAGGCGCGCACGAAGAACGGCCAGCCACCCCAGAGCACAACCGGTGTGGCCAGTGCAAACTCGATCCACTGTACCGTGCGCATGGATAAATTTGCAGGCAGCCATTGAGGCGCCAGGTCGGCCAGCATGGCGAGGACAAACACCGGCAGGGCCAGCACCGCGCTGACCCAAAAGCGCCGTGTCATGTCGAGCAGTTCCGGGTTTTCTTCCTCGACGGCTACACTGCGCGGCTCCAGGGCCATGCCGCACTCCGGGCAATTCCCCGGAGTGTCCTGCACGATCTCCGGGTGCATCGGGCAGGTGTATTCGGTACGCATCGGCAGTGCACCTGCAGCCTCGGGTTCCAGTGCCATGCCGCAGGACGGGCAGGCACCGGGACCTGCTTCACGGACTTCCGGGCACATCGGACAGATGTAGTCGAGGTTGTCGGTACCGACCGGTTCGGGTGCCGGCCCGGACGACTTCAGGTAATGGTCAGGATCGACGGCGAATTTCTCCCGGCAGCCACTGCAGCAGAAATAATAGTCAACGCCCGCATGGACAGCATGGTATTCGCTGTCCGGGGTCACAGTCATACCACAAACCGGATCAGTAAGATTGTTCGTCATCCTGGTAAACGCCGGTGACCGCACCTGGAAACACACATCGTCTCCCTCCCACTCAGGGGGAGGGTTGGGGAGAGGGGATTGAAAGCCAGAGTGTTACTTATTCTGAATACCTCTCCCTGGCCCTCTCCCGAGGGGAGAGGGAGCGGTATTAACCGGATTCTGCTCATATTATTTAGCACCATTCTGTTTCCAGAGCAGGAACACGGCGGGTATGACCACCAATGTGAGTACTGTAGCACTGATCATACCGCCCACCATGGGTGCCGCGATACGTCGCATCACTTCCGAGCCGGTGCCGCCACCCAGCATGATGGGTAACAGGCCGGCGATAATAGCCGCAACGGTCATCATGATCGGGCGGACCCGTAACAACGCACCATCGATGACTGCGCTGCGCACATCATCGCGGCTCAGCTCACGCCCTGCATGATCGGCCGCGCGTTGTTGGCGCTGCAGGGCCTGGTTCAGGTACACCAGCATAATGACACCGATCTCGACTGCAACACCGGCGAGTGCGATAAATCCCACGCCAACGGCCACCGACAGGTTATAACCAAGCAGGTACAATAGCCAGAATCCGCCGACCAGCGCCAGTGGCAGCGTGCCCATGATAATCAGCACCTCTGTCAGTGTACGGAAGTTCATGTACAGCAACAGCACAATGATCACCAGGGTCACCGGCACAAGCAGTGTCAGCCGTTCCTTTGCACGTACCATGTACTCGTACTGGCCGGACCAGGCAATGGAATAACCGGTCGGTAGCCTGACCTGCTCACTCACCGCCTGCTGTGCCTCGAGGACATAGGAGCCGATATCGCGGCCTTCGATATCCACATAGATCCAGCCATTCAACCGGGCATTTTCCGTCTTGATCAGACCGGGACCGGGATCGATACGGATATCAGCCACCTCGGACAGCGGGATGCGGGCACCCGTCGGCGTGACAATGGGCAGATTGCGCAGCTTTTCCAGTGAGTTGCGTACATCGCGCGGATAGCGGATATTGATCGGGTAGCGCTCCAGTCCCTCCACTGTCTGTGCCACACGCATGCCGCCGAGGGCCATGCGCACGACATCCTGCAGGTCCGCGATATTGAGGGCGAGGCGCGCAGCCGCCTGGCGGTTGATGTCCACGGTCACGTAGCGTCCGCCGACGACGCGCTCGGAATACACCGATGCCGTGCCGGGTACCGGCTTGAGCGCTTCCTCGATGCGCCGGCCGATGGCCTGGATCTCGGTAAGGCTCGGGCCGGCGACCTTTACGCCGACCGGCGTCTTGATACCGGTTGCCTGCATGTCGATGCGATTCTTGATCGGCATGACCCAGGTGTTCGAGACACCGGGAATCCGGACAAGCGCTTTGAGTTCATCCCTGATCTTTTCAATGGTCATTCCCGGTCGCCATTCTGAACTGGGCTTGAACTGTATGGTGGTCTCGATCATGGTCAGTGGCGCGGGGTCGGTGGCACTTTCGGCCCGACCGACCTTGCCGAAGACGCGCTTGACCTCGGGCACGGTGCGAATCAGCTTGTCGGTCTGCTGCAGCAGCTCCTGCGCCTTGCCGATCGAAATGGCCGGGAAGGTACTGGGCATGTAGAGCAGGTCCCCTTCATCCAGGTCCGGCATGAACTCGGAGCCCAGTTGTGTCAGTGGCCACAGGCCAATAATAACCAGCAATGCCGCGACGGCGAGGACGGTCTTCGGCGCCTTCAATACGGCCTGGATAAACGGCCGGTAGCCGGTAATCAGGATGCGGTTGACCGGATTTTTTTTCTCGGGCGTGATATGACCGCGGATGAAATACCCCATCAGGACCGGTACCAGGGTAATCGAGAGGAAGGCCGCGCCTGCCATGGCAAAGGTCTTGGTGTAGGCAAGCGGTGCAAACAGACGGCCTTCCTGCGCCTCCAGTGTGAATACCGGCAAGAAGCTCAGGGTGATGATCAGCAGCGAGAAAAACAGCGGCTTGCCGACCTCCATCGTCGCCTCGCGTATGAGCAGCCAGCGATTCTCATCGGTCAGCGCTGTCTTCTCGATGTGTTTATGCACATTTTCGATCATGACGATGGCCGCATCCACCATGGCGCCAATGGCGATGGCGATGCCGCCGAGCGACATGATGTTGGCATTGATGCCCAGGCGCTCCATGACGATGAAGGCGATGAGAATGCCCACCGGCAGTGACAGGATGATCACCAGTGCCGAGCGCAGGTGAAACAGGAACAGGGCGCAGACCGCGGCCACGACGATGAATTCCTGCACCAGCTTGCCGTTGAGGGTATCTACAGCGCGTTCAATCAGTGCCGAGCGATCGTAGGTCTCGACGATTTCAACACCTGCCGGCAGTCCGCTCGCCAGTTCTGCCAGTTTCTGCTTCACGCCCTCGATGGTATGCAGGGCGTTTTCGCCATAACGCATGACGATGACGCCGCCGACGACCTCGCCCTCGCCATCCAGCTCGGCGATCCCGCGCCGCATCTGCGGCCCCAGTCGCAGTTCGGCGATATCACCCAGCAGGATGGGTGTACCGCGCGCATTCACGCCCAGCGGGATGTGGCGCAGATCGTCCAGCCCGTCCACATACCCGGTGGCGCGTACCATGTATTCGGCCTCCGCCATCTCGATGACCGAGCCGCCGGACTCCTGGTTGCCGCGCACGATGGCATTTTTCACCTGTGCCAGCGTCAGGTCGTAGGCACGCAGCTTGTCCGGATCCAGCACTACCTGGTACTGCCTGACCATTCCGCCGATGGTGGCGACCTCGGACACACCCGGTACCGTCTGCAGTTCAAACTTCAGGAACCAGTCCTGCAGGCTGCGCAGTTGGGCGATATCGTGTCGGCCACTGCGATCGACCAGGGCATATTCATAGACCCAGCCAAGCCCGGTGGCGTCCGGACCCAGTTCCGGGCGTGCATCAGCGGGCAGCCTGCTGCTGGCCTGGCTGAGGTATTCCAGCACCCGTGAGCGCGCCCAGTAAGGATCGGTGCCGTCCTCGAAGATGACATACACATAGGAGTCACCGAAAAACGAGTAGCCGCGCACCGTCACGGCCTTGGGGACGGACAGCATGGCGGTGGTCAACGGGTAGGTGACCTGGTCCTCGACGACCTGCGGCGCCTGGCCTGGATAGGTGGTCTTGATGATGACCTGCACATCGGATAAATCCGGAATGGCATCGACCGGAATACTCCGCACGGCAAAGATGCCCGCACCTGTCACGATGACGGTCAGCAGGATGACCATGAACCGGTTGTCCAGTGACCAGCTGATCAGGGCATTGATCATGGCGGCGACTCCGGCGTTCCAGGCTGAGGTACACCCTCGTCGTCACCGGATGCGGTGGCGTCCATGCGCCGCATGCTGGCCCTGAGGCTGGCCTCGGAATCGATGAGGAACTGGCCGGACACGACAACTTCCTCACCCGGCGCGACGCCTGCCAGCATCTGCACCCACTCGCCGCTCTCGATACCGGCACGCACACGCCGTGCCTCGAAACGTCCCCCGCCGCGGGCGATGATGACGCGTTCCTCGCGCCCGGTACGGATCAGTGCCTCGATGGGGATGACGACAATAGCCTCTTGCGGCCCACCGTAGATTTTTACATTGGCATACATGTTGGGCTTGAGGGCTTCATCCGGGTTCGGAAAGCGCAGGCGCGCCTTCAGGGTGCGGGTCTTCGGGTCCAGGCTGGGATAGATGTATTCAACCGTACCCTCCCAGGTGCGCCCTGGCAGGAAGGAAAGACTGACCGTGGCAGGTTGACCCACCTTGACCCAGTCGGCCTGGCGTTCGAATATCTCTGCCAGCAACCACACGCTGGACAGGTCGGCGAGGCTCATGATGACGTCTGCCGGCTTGACGAACATGCCTTCCCGTACGCTCAGGGAGGCCACGACCCCGTCCTGTGGCGCGTAGACGGGAATCGTCTGCCCGGGCTTGCGGTCTTTCTCGAGCTGACTGATCTGGCTGTCCGGGATGCCGAGTGCGGCCAGCCGGCTGCGCGATGCCCGCACCAGTCCCTGGTTACCGATCTTCAGGGCCTGGATGAATTCTTGCTGTGCATTCACCAGTTCCGGTGCATACAGATCGAACAGGCGCTGTCCCCTGGTTACCCGTGCGCCTTCGGACTCGACGGCCAGGTTCTCGATCCAGCCCTCGGTGCGCAGGTGAATATGGCTGACCATCGACTCGTCGTAATCGACATAGCCAACGGTGTCGATACCGCGCCACAGGCGTGAGCGCTCTGCAACGGCCGTGCGCACACCCAGGTTCTGCACTACCTCGGGTGCAATGGTTACGCCACTGCCGTCACCAGCATCCGCATCGGCATACACCGGCACCAGGTCCATACCCATGGGTGACTTGCCCGGTTTGTCGCGACGGTAGTTGGGATCCATCGGTGCGACCCAGTAGAGGATTTCCTGCTCACCGTCCTGTGCCAATGACGCGTGATCGGGCAACAGCAGGCAGGCAAGCAGAAAACCGGCAATCATGTGGTGGATGCGGGAATGGGTCATTGGTCATCTCCGGCAAGATAGAGCAGATTGGCCTGTGCCCTGGTGCGGTCTACGCGTATGCGCAGTTCATCAAGCCGCACATCGAGGTCAGTGATGCGTGCACGCATGAGGCTGGTGAACTCGCTGATACCGCTTCGGTAGGCATTCAGCGCTGCCTGCGCATTGGCGCTGGAGGTACGCAGCAGCTCTGCTTCGTACAATGCGGCACGTTCGCCCAGGCGCTGCCAGTCGGCATACTCCGTTTCCAGCGTTTGCCTGAGCTCGCGCAGCCTGTCATCACGTTCAAGTTGTGCCGACTCGGTCTGCCGGATGCTGGCGGACAGGCGCTTGTCCTGGCGCTTTTTCGGAAACAGTGGCAGGTCCACGGTGAGCATGGCGGCCATCATATCGGACCGGTCATCGCCGCCCGGATCGTCACCAAAACGCTTGCGGTACTCCAGCCCGGCACTCCAGCCCGGCTTGTACTGTTCGCGGGCAATGCGGATTTTGCGGTTGTTGGCTTCGAGCTTAGCCGTCTCGACAAGAATCAGCGGGTGTTGTGGCAGCGCCGCTTCGATGACCGCCTTTGCGGGCAGCGCAGGCAAGTCCGGAAGTGGGTCATCAAGCGGCGAGGATGCGGCATCGCCGATCCATTTCTGCAGTGCGGCACGACCCTTGTCAGCCTGATTGCGTGTGCTGACGGCACGGTCATCCAGCCTGGACAGTTCCAGTGAGGCGCGCAGTACATCCTGCTGGCTGGCACGGCCCGTCGCATAGTGTGCCTGGGTAATGTCCACCAGCTGCACAAACAGCTTGCGCGTCCTGTTGATGACCTGTTCTGCCTGTAGCTGGTAGTAGAGTTCCAGGAAACTGTTGCGCACCTCGCGCAGCAGTTTGCGTCGCGTTGCATCGGTTTTCGCCTGCTCGGCAAGCGCCAGCCACTCACCCTGTTGCTGTTTATAGCGCAGGGTGTCGCCACGCGGAAAGGCCTGCATGAGGCCCAGCCGCAACTGGGTTGTCGGCTCCCGATTCACATCAAGATTATCGAGTGGCAGGTTATAGAGGCCGGTGCGCAGGGTCGGGTCGGGCAGCTGCCCGTCTGCAACTGCCATATCCTGCATTGCCCGGGTACGGGCCTGCAGTGAACCGAGGGCAGGATCGTCGTCCAGTGCCAGCTGCTCGGCGATGGGCAGGTTCAGGATAGGTCCTGCTTTGGCCGTTGTGGTCATCAGCACACCGAGCACCAGTGCGTTTACCATCCGGCTGGCGAAATGCAGCGCATGACAGTGCCGCACAGTGCGGACCGGTTTTACAGACCTGGCTCTACTGATAGCGCAGGGTAGCCGGGCAATCTTCCGGGAATAACACATGGTAGCTCTCCGTAGACAAAGAACAGGTTGTCATCACGCAGCGGCATTCTGCCGATCGGGGCAGCTGCCTGCGTGAACGTTTTGGTCTACAGAGAGGCGGGTGGTCGCAGTGGCGGGATGACTGTACGACGCGGGAAAGTGGCTTGAAATGGCGCAGATGAGGGAGTGACGGGTATGTTT
>JBATGJ010000338.1:0-3697 GCA_049665685.1 Gammaproteobacteria bacterium | reverse complement strand
AGCCACCCCTGTCTGCGAATGCGCGCGACCGGCTGGCCGCGTTGCGCGATACGAGTGACGGTTTCCAGATCGCACGGCGCGATCTGGAACTGCGTGGGCCAGGTGAGGTGCTGGGTACGCGCCAGACCGGCGAGATGCAGTTTCATATCGCCGACCTGTTGCGTGACGAGGTCCTGCTGTCCAGCGTCGAACAGGCGGCCCGCCGCCTGCTGGCGCTTGCCCCGGACAATGTCGCGCCGCTCATCCGGCGCTGGCTGGGCCAATCGGCATACCTGGGCGAGGTATGAATCGCGCCAGCCAGGCGCTCCTACCTCACATGAAATAACTGCAGCAGCACCTTGCTGGCGCGATTAATCATTGCCAAATGACAGGTAATGATTAAAGTAGACTGCCCTGTGAATCCCAATCAACAGTCGCCCCCATGACCCGCTGGAAACCAAACCGACATTACCTGCGCCTGGAGATACCGCGTCCGCTGTGCAGCTGGTTGCTGGACACGGCCTCGCTCACCCTGCGCCTGCAGCAGTTGTGTCCGGGCGAGTTTCGCGTACGGGTACTGTCGCAGGCCACCGGCCGCCCGACGCTTGATGAGGCGCGCGCACTGGACATGAAACCGGGTGCCAGGGCCATCATTCGCCAGGTGCAGCTGCTCTGCGACGGCCAGGCCTGGGTGTACGCGCGGAGCATTATCCCGATGACCTCGGTACGTGGCCGCCTGCGCCGCCTGACACACCTCGGCACCCGGCCACTTGGCGGCATGTTGTTCGCGGACCGGGGTATGCGGCGCGGGATGGTCGAACTGGCCTGCATCCGCAAGGGACAGGGGCTGTACGCGACGGCCACGCGCGGTTCACGAGCGAAGCCGGCCGCTGTCTGGGGTCGGCGAACGGTGTTCCGGATTGCCAAACGGCCGCTGCTGGTCACTGAGGTCTTCCTGCCGGCGTTCCCGGCGGACACGGCGACGGCGCCCCTCTGGAAAAGCAGCTGACAATCCGCATACTGGATGCATGGTGAATAACCTGGCCGAACGTCTGCGCGAATATGCCATCCTGATGCGGCTGAACAGGCCGATCGGCATCTACCTGTTGCTGTGGCCAACACTGTGGGCGCTGATGATCGCGGGCGAGGGCAAACCGGAGACAGAGATTGTTTTAATCTTCGTCGCCGGAGTGGTGTTGATGCGATCCGCCGGCTGCGTCATCAATGATTATTTTGATCGTGACTTCGACCGGCATGTGTCGCGAACGCGCAATCGCCCGTTGACCTCCGGGCGCGTTTCTACCAGGGAGGCCATGGTGCTGTTTGTTGCGCTGTGCCTGCTGGCACTGATTCTCGTACTGCAACTCAACCGGCTAACCATCATTCTGTCGGTGTTCGGTGCACTGCTGGCGACGGTCTATCCGTATATGAAGCGTGTCACCCACCTGCCGCAGGTGGTGCTTGGTGCTGCATTCGGCTGGTCCGTGCCGATGGCGTTTGCTGCGCAAACCGGCACGGTTCCGCCGATCGCATGGCTGATGTATACCGCCACGGTGCTGTGGACGACGGCCTATGACACCATGTATGCCATGGTCGACCGGCAGGACGACATCGCGCTGGGGCTGAAATCTACCGCTATCCTGTTCGGTGATGCAGACCGTGCAGTGATCGGTGGATTGCAACTGTCTGTGCTGGTTTGCCTGCTCATGATCGGCTACCAGAAGGAACTGGGACTTTATTATTATGCGGGCGTCACAGCTGCGGCAGGGCTCGCGGTGTATCAGCAGCGCCTGATCCGCTTTCAGGAGCGTGATGGCTGCTTCAGGGCATTCCTCAATAATCACTGGTTTGGCATGGCGGTCCTCATCGGGCTGTCACTGGACTACTGGTTGCGCTAGGCCGGGATCCATATCACTGGCCGCGCCGGATCGCCCGCGCAATCACCCACACCTCGATTTTCCCGACACCTGCGCGTTTCAGCACCCGTGCCAGCTCAGCGGCCGTGCAACCGGTGGTCATGACATCATCGACAATGGCCACGTGCTGCGCGGCCGTTGTGCCGGTGACTGCAAACGCATTGCGCACATTGACTCGGCGTGCCGTCGTGCCAAGCAGTGATTGCGCCTCGGTCCGGCGGATCCGGCGGCACAGGCCATGATCAAGCGCTACCCCCAGGGCCCTCGCCAGTGGCCGCGCGATCTCGACGGCCTGGTTGTAGCCGCGTTCACGCTGGCGTGTCGGGTGCAGCGGCATCGACACCAGCAGGTCTGGCAGGGGCGCCGGTCGAGGTAAAAGTTTCCGTGCCAGCAGGCTGGCCAGCAGCGGACCCATGGCGGGATCGCGGGAGAACTTCAGGCGCTTCAGGAGATAATCCAGTGGCGGCTGATAATGAAACAGTGCAGTGGCATGATCGAACGGTGGCGGGTGTTGCTGGCAGTGGCCGCAGCGTTGCCCGTTTGCACCGGTCAGGGGACGGGCGCACTGGCTGCAGCCATGTAGTAACCATGGCAGGTCGCATTGACAGCCCGCACAGAGTGCCGGGCCGGCGACGGTGCTTGCGCCGCACAGGTGACAGGCCGGTGGAAACAGCCTGTCCAGCAGATGCCCGCCCCACTTGTAAACCTTCATGCCATGTCCTGGTTGACAGATTTCGGGATTGGTTCCATAGTCCGGGGCCATCACGAACACAGGTAAAAACCCTATGACCCGTCCCGTCGCCCGTCTGTCGGAGAATGCCGCCAGTCCTGTCCGCCATGACTGGACGCGTGATGAGGTGCGCGCGTTATTTGATATGCCTTTCAATGACTTGCTGTTTCGCGCCCAGGGTGTGCACCGGGAAAATTTCGACCCCAGTGCCGTTCAGGTCAGTACCCTGCTGAGTATCAAGACAGGCGGCTGCCCGGAGGACTGTAACTATTGCCCGCAGAGTGTCCATTTCGATACCGGGCTGGAACCGGAGCGCCTGCTGGATGTTGAAGAGGTCATAAGCGCAGCCCGGCGCGCGAAGTCGGCCGGTGCCTCGCGTTTCTGTATGGGCGCTGCCTGGCGCAATCCAAAGGGCAAGAATTTCGAGCGTGTACTGGAGATGGTGACGCGCGTGCGTGCCGAGGGCCTGGAGACCTGTGCCACGCTGGGTATGCTGGATGAAGCACAGGCGATTGCACTGAAACAGGCAGGACTGGACTACTACAACCATAATCTCGATACCTCGCCGGAGTATTACGGCAAGATCATTTCGACGCGTACCTATGATGACCGGCTCGATACCCTGTCGCGTGTACGTGAAGCGGGAATCAACGTCTGCTGCGGCGGTATCGTCGGGCTCGGTGAAAGTCGTGAAGATCGTGTCTCCATGCTCTGTGAGCTGGCCAATTTGCCGGAACATCCGGGCAGTGTGCCGATCAACCGGCTGGTGAAGGTGGAAGGAACACCGCTGGATGCGCAGGCGGACATCGATCCAATCGACTTCGTCCGCACCATTGCCGCCGCGCGCATCCTCATGCCGGCCTCGTATGTTCGCCTGTCGGCAGGTCGCACGGAAATGAGCGATACCATGCAGGCGCTGTGTTTCCTCGCGGGTGCAAATTCAATTTTCTACGGTGAAAAACTGCTGACCACGGGTAATCCGGATACGGCGAACGACGATGCGTTGTTTGCGAAGCTGGGATTGCATGCGGTGTGATGAATCGCGCATTCCTGCGCTCCAGCAGGCCTGGCG
>JBATGJ010000337.1:0-16292 GCA_049665685.1 Gammaproteobacteria bacterium | reverse complement strand
GCTGCCGGCCGGTATCCGCCTAGCGCCGCTCTTCCTTGATGGCCGGTGCTGCCATGTTCTCCCCACCTGCATCACCCGTATCGACAGCTGCGCCGGGCAGCAGCGTGTCCAGCAGGACATCGCCCGGCAACTGAATCGGCATGCGGATGATATCGACGTAGCGTTGCCACCAGGCGGTCAGGGCATGCGGCTCCGGATCGCCGCTTACCGATTCGATGCCATCGGCGATATACACGATCCCGGCTGCCGCCTCCGAGTCGGGGAACACGGCACTGAAGGCCTGCCGGTAGCGCTCTGCGCGCGGCACAGACGAATCCTCCAGAATCTCCCAGGGTGTAAGCGTATTCATCCCGAGATGCTGACTGGTCTCCTGGTTGAATCCCTGGTGAATATCAAGTGCATCCCCCGCGTGCGACACGCGGTTCACGACCAGGCGCAGCTCACCACTGAAGCCGTTCAGCTGCAGCACGCGCAGCAGGGCAAACGCTTGCGCCTGCGTGTGTAAATCGGGCGTGATCATCAGCATGACGAGTGGTGAGGCCAGACAACTTCCAAGCACTTCACGCGGTGCCATACAGGATGTATCGACGATGAAATCGTCGTATCCCTCCTCCACGTCCATGGCCTGTATGCACTGCATCAGCAGTTCATCATCGGCGGCCGGCCAGTCTGCCAGCGGCACCCTGCAGGACAGGATATCGATGCCGAGATAGCCGCGACTGATCACATGCTGCTGGTCGTGTTCAGTGGCGGACTGATGCCGGCGCTCGATAAGCGGCTGGATATCGATAAAACGCTCGACTGGCGAGTCACCGTCCGGGACATGGAACAGGCCGACCTGCCGTCCGCGACGCACCAGCTCGAGGGACAGGTTGGCAGCAAGGTGCGTTTTGCCTACACCTGCGATACCGCCTGCTATTGTGATTATTCTTGTCATGACTGCATAGTTACTGCCCGGCTGCCTGTCGACACACCGCACTGCGCCTTAACAGGGCCCTTGTCAATCAGCATGGTCAAACATCATCTCAATGGCAAGCAAATCAGCGTAATGCGTCCTGCAGATGCTTGTGACCCTTGCCCAGCCATATTTCTATCTCTGCCAGCGTCATCGGCGTGCATACGTAGTAACCCTGGTAGTAATCACAGCGCATGCCTTTCAGCAGGTCATGCACCGATCGCGACTCCACGCCCTCGGCGGTGACTGTCAGGCCGAGACTGTGGGCCAGGTCAATCGTGGCGCGCACGATGGAGGCATTTTCCTCGTCAGTGTCCATATCCACCACAAACGACTTGTCAACCTTGAGCATATGCACAGGCAGTCTTCGCAGGTGCACCAGCGATGAATGCCCGGTACCGAAATCGTCGATCGACAGTTTCAGACCCAGGGCCGCGAGCTTCTCGAGTATCTCGATAACCTGGTCCGGGTCCAGCATGACACCGGATTCGGTGATCTCGAGCATCAGGGAGTTGGCACTGAGGCCGTAGCGCGCCAGCGCTTCCTCGATCCGGATCAGGAGCCTGAAGTCATGCAGATTGTGCATGGACAGGTTGACACCGGAACGCAGGCTCGGCTCGATCGACTGCAGGGCAACCAGTTCACGACAGGCCGCGTCGATCACCCACTCGGACAGCTGCCTGATATAGCCGCTCTGCTCGGCCACCCGGATAAAGCTGTCCGGCATGAGTACCCTGCCGTCCGGCAGGCGCCAGCGGACCAGTGCCTCCAGGTAATGGATACGGCCGGTGGCAAACTCGATGACGGGCTGGTAGACAAGGAACAGGTCATTGCGGTTGATGTCCTTGCCAAGCATGCTGTCGGGATCCAACCGGTGGGCAGCAATCTGCTCCGTGGTGGCGGGATTATACGCCGTATAACCCTGCTTGCTGCTTTTCGCCGTGTACATCGCATAATCGGCGTTGCGCAGCAGCTCGTCGACTTCCATGCCATGGTCCGGCATCAGTGCGATACCAATACTGACAGAGGCCAGCAACTTGTGATCCTTGACCTCGAACTCCCGCTGCATCGACTGGATGATCTTCTGCGCCACCTGCTCCGCCTGCGCGGCATCAGTATCGGGCAACAGGATGACGAACTCGTCACCACCGAGACGCGCCAGGGTATCCGATTCACGCAGCACATCGGCAATGCGGGCCACTACCTTCTGCAGCAGCAGGTCGCCGGTATGGTGACCAAGCATGTCATTGACATATTTGAACCGCACCATATCGATCAGGAGTACCGCGGCCACCCCCGGATTACGACGATGTTCGGCAATCAGCTGGCTCAGCCGGTCCTCCAGCAGCGCACGGTTGTAGGTGCCGGTCAGCGGGTCGCGTATAGCCATGTCACGCAGGGTTTCATACAGCTCGCCCAGGGCGTGAAAACTGACCGGTAGCTGCTTGCCTTTAACAAGGGCCCCAAGGGAATCGTCGGAACCGTGTATCCAGCGTGACTTCAACTGGTGGCTGAGGCTCTGCAACGGTTTGAAAACCGAGTATTTCAGGATCAGCAGCGCCAGCCCCACCGAAACAAGCAACACCAGCGCCACAATGAACAGCAGGCGTCTGTTGGTCTTGTCGATCTGGAGGATCAGTTCATCGGCATTACTGGCGGCGACAATCTCCAGTGCAGGCTCACCGGCCAGTGTTGCCAGTGTGTAGCCGGACTGGACAAAGTTTGCTGCAATGCCGTCCGTCCAGTCCGGCGATTCGACCACGCTATCACCCTGTGCCGTAAATATCTTTACCGGCATGCCCAGACGCTCATCGAGCTTACGCATGCCGCTCAGTGGATCGTAGACCACCTGGAGATAACCTGCCGGCATCGCGGTGTCCACCGGCACAAGGCTGGCAATGTAGGCAACATCGTCATACAGGCACATTTCATCCAGCGAACCGAAACCTCCCGCATCCGCACCTGTCCGCACACGCTCAAGCGCTCCGGCACAGATCAGCGCGCCACCGGGCACGCGTCCGGGATAACGCATCGATACAGTACGCAGCTCGAAATCCGCATCGAACACATAGATGCCGACCACATCGATCAGGCCGGAGGTCACCGCTGCGCCACCAAACCGGGTCTCCAGCACGCGCATGAGCAGTTCGTTATCGCCGGCATCGAAGGCCGAGCGGAAGCGCGTGTCCTTCTGGATATTTTGCCCCATGCGATACGCCATGCCGGCCTGCTCGGCGAGCACCTCGGCAACCTCGCTGGCAATGATTTGCGTCATGTGCTGACGCTGAAAATTGAACGCCAGGTCACGGTAGGTCCGGGCATTCATGAAGACCGTCAAGGCACTGACCACGCCCAGCAGGACAATTGCGATGACCAGCCAGGAAAGCAGGTTAAGATTCAGGGGCTTGAGCATCTATTCACAGGCCACGGGTGAGACATTCACCCTAATATAGCGTGTCATGGCCAGCAAGTCCTGCAAATCAGGGGGTTATTAGCGATTTTTCGGATAATCGTGAGGTTGGAGGTATCACATTATTACCGTTTCGCGTGCTTACTTGAGATCGCCAAGCCACTGTAGCACTGTATCAAGCAGCGCCCCGTCGGCCCCCTGGAACATGTGATCGGCGCCCTTCACCTCGACCTGGGTATACCCGTCACTGCGGGCACGCTGCGCTGCGGCCAACCGTGCAGTGCTGCTGGCGATGACCGAATCGAGATCATGTTCACCGTACAGATCCAGTGTCGGTACTGTGATGACAGCCAGGTCATCGAGGGTGCTGCCATAACCGTTTCGCTTCCTGCCTGTCATACCGATTGCCACAAACCCTTGCAGTGCGTTTTCCCGGGCCTGTGCGAACCACGCTGCCGCCATCTGGCTGCCGAGGCTGTGGCCGATGATCACAACCGTACCGTAGCCCTGCTCCCTCAGAAAACGGCTGCCAGCAGCAATACGCGCCAATGCCTCCGGAAAGAGTGGAAAATAATCTTCGCTGCGTGCCTGCGCCTCGAGCACCGGCATCTGCAGGGACAGGGTTGCCCAGCCGTGTTCCGGCAGACGCTCACGCAACGGATTGATGACCTCGGGCCAGTCCGGATGCACGCCGGAGCCGTGGACAAGTATCACGGCACCGTGCCGCACCTCTCCCACGGGTTTTGTGTAGATAGAGAGAAACCTGTGGTCACCGGATTGCAGCCATTCAGGCTCGCCGACGAGAATGGCATCGACGATTTCGTTTGCCCAGCGTGCCTCGCGCTGCAGGTCGGCGGCCAGCACAGGAAAGGCCAGCAATAACAACCACCACTTGTTCATCGTTGCGTCCTCCCGGAGCAGACCGGGTCAATGTACGTTATACCTGACTTTAGCCCACTTCTCTGCATGTGGAGAGGTCTGACCGCCGGAATTTCCCGTAGTTCCGGTCGGTTACTTTGCTCCTGGTCATGCCCGGGGACAGGCCTACCGGACAGCTCCGGATGCAACCGGCCTTTGTCACCGGGGCATCATCCTGATAATGTATTCAACAAGCTCTAATGGGGGAAACACAGAGGACAACAACATGATTACCTACGACGAATTGCACAGCGAGAACCACAAAATCACGGAACTCTCGAACGTCCTGTTATATCTCTTCAAGGAACGTTCCATGTGCGATACCGAGACATGCTGCGAGCTGTTCCAGCGTTACATGGACAAGGTCAGGCACCACATCGAGCTGGTTGACAAGAACCTCTACAGCAGCCTGCTGACCCATGACGATCACGAGATCCAGAAGATGGCCCGGAACTTCATGTCCGGCTCACAGGAAATCAGGAAGATCATGACGGCCTATACGAAACAGTGGTGTCCGCGGAACAATACCGACTCGCTGAACATTCCCGACCATGACCGCTTCCTGAAAGAAACGGAAGAGATGTTCGGGCTGGTGCTGGATCGCATCCAGAACGAGACCGAGAAGCTCTACCCGCTGGTGCGGGAACTGGCCGGCGACATGAAGAAGGTGGGTTAATCGGGGGGCGCGATACTGGCGAGTAACATAGCCTGCTGCCAGCTATGTTTTCTCCAGCAAGGCCCTGCACGCCGCCTCGTCGAGAATCTGGATACCCAGCGCGACGGCCTTGTCGTATTTCGAGCCCGGCTTGTCACCGGCCACTATATAATCGGTGTGCCTCGACACGCTGCCGCTGACCTTCGCACCCAGTGCCTGCAACTGCGCCTTGAGCTCGTTTCGCGGCGCGGACAGGGTGCCGGTCAGCACGAAGGTCTTGCCGGCCAGCGCCGAGTCTGCCGGCCGCTCGACCCGAGGCCAGCGAATACCCGCACCGAGGAGTTTATCGATCACACCGCGGTTATGGTCTTCGGCGAAAAAGTCCACGATGCGTTGCGCCACTACCGGGCCGATGTCATGTACCGCCTGCAGTGACTCGAGGTCGGCCTCCATCAATGGCGCCAGGTTACCGAACGCGCGCGCCAGGACCTGGGCCGTGGTTTCACCCACCTCCCGTATTCCCAGGGCATAGATAAACCGCTCAAGCGTGGTCTGCCTGCTGGTCGCGATCGCCTCGACGAGGTTGGTGGCAGATTTCTCCGCCATGCGCTCGAGTCCGGCCACCTCATCCAGCGACAGGGAGTAGAGGTCACCCACATCGATGACCAGCGCCCGGTCGACCAGCTGCTCGATCAGCTTGTCACCGAGCCCCTCGATGTCCATGGCCCGACGCGAGGCGAAGTGCTTGATGGCCTGCTTGCGCTGCGCGGCACAAAACAGCCCACCCGAACAACGCACCACGGCCTCGTTCGCTGCCCGGTGTACGTGCGAACCGCACACCGGGCACACGGGATGTGCTGCAAGGATATTGTAGGCAGGCCCGCGGCGGCGACCTCTTTTCGGCACCACTCGCACCACTTCCGGAATGACGTCACCGGCACGGCGCACGATCACGGCATCGCCGACACGCACATCCTTGCGATCGATCTCGTCCTGATTGTGCAGGGTTGCATTCGTCACTGTTACACCACCGACAAACACCGGTTCCAGCCGTGCAACCGGGGTCAGCGCCCCGGTGCGCCCGACCTGCACATCGATATCCAGCACTGTGGTTTCGCGTTCCTGTGCCGGAAACTTGCGCGCAATGGCCCAGCGCGGCGCACGTGCGACATAGCCAAGTCTATCCTGCAGCTCCAGGCGGTCAACCTTGAACACCACACCATCGATCTCGAACGGCAACTTGTCACGGATCTTTTCATAATGCCGGTAGTAATCGAGACATCCCTTGTAACCATGCACGACACGGATATCGTCGTAGACGCGCAGTCGCCACTCGGCCAGTTGCCTGAGAATGCCGACATGCGTGCGCGGCAGCCTGCCGCCCTCGACCTTGCCCACACCATAACAGTACATCTGCAGTGGCCGTCGGGCGGTAATTGCGGGATCGAGCTGTCTGAGACTCCCGGCCGCGGCGTTGCGCGGATTGACGAACAGTTTCTGATCCTGCGCCTCGGCCTGCCGGTTGAGCTCGAGAAAACCGGCATGCGACAGGTAGACTTCGCCGCGCACCTCGAGGATATCCGGCACCCCCTTGCCCGCCAGCTTCAGCGGCACGGAGGCAATGGTGCGCACGTTCTGCGTGACGTCCTCACCGGTGCTGCCATCACCGCGCGTGGCGGCACGCACCAGGACCCCCGACTCGTACAGGAGACTGACGGCAAGACCATCCAGCTTCGGCTCGGCGGCATAGTCGACTCGCCCCCTGTCGAGCGCTGCAAGCACCCGTCGATCGAATTCAGCCAGTTCATCATCGGAGAAGGCATTGTCCAGCGACAGCATGCGTACCTCATGCCGCACTTCACCGAATGCCTTCAGGGGTTTTGCGCCGATGCGTTGCGCGGGCGATTCCGGCGTGGTCAGGGATGGATAGGTCTGTTCGAGCTGCTGCAGTTCACGCAACAGCGCATCATATTCCGCATCCGAAATCAGCGGATCATCGAGGATATAGTAGCGGTAATTGTGTTCGTGCAGCTGCTTGTGCAGTTCGCGGACACGGGTGCGCGCCGCCGCCGGCGCCTTCATGACGCCGTTTGCGCCACCCGCTGTTGTAACTGGCAATTGATGACTTCCTCGCGCATGTGCCGGATGGTCTGCTGCGTCAGGGCACTGCGTCGTGCATCACACACATGTCCGTCGAGATTGTCGGCCAGAATACGCGCCGACTCGATCATCGCGTCAAATGCCCGGCTGGCGTCCACGGCACAGGGCACCTGCATGAACAGCGCCAGCCCCTCGGACGTGAAATCCTGCATCGCCGACAGATCGAACGTGCCCGGCTCTCGGATATTGGCGGCGGAAAACAGTACCTTTTCACGGCCATCAACCAGCTCGATACGGTGGAAGATCTGCATATCGCCAAACTCAAGCTTCGCCGCTGCCAGCGCGCCCAGCAACATCGGACCACGAAACGGCACACTGGTCGGGGCGGTCACAAACACGGAAAAGACTTTATCGGGTACCGCCGTTTTCGCAGCCTTGTGCCGCATATCGGTGAGGTCGTCCTGCTGCTGCGCAGCAGCATCCTCTGCCAGCAGGTGATCCATGGACTCCAGCTCGTCGACCGTGAATTCATCAAGCATGTCACCGGCGAGGTCCGGTTCGGCCTTGCGGCGCAGGCGACCCACCGCGCGCCGAGACCTGCGCGGATTACGCTCGCGTGACTGCAGACGTCCTGCGATGTAGATGCCGGCAACCAGCAGCACTCCGATCAGTAACAGTATCCAGCGCATGTTATCCATTCAGCACCACACCATGGCGGAGAAAAAGTGCCCGGCTCTCCCGTTATTGCCTGACTGCGTGCAGGACAGACACCGGCAGGGACCCGTCACTCATACCGCCACCAATTGCACGGCCTCGTCGACATCGACGGCAACCAGGCGCGACACACCCGGCTCATGCATGGTTACACCGGTCAGTTGATTGGCCATTTCCATCGTGATCTTGTTGTGCGTAATAAAGATAAACTGCACGTGTTCGGACATCTTGCGCACCATGTCGCAGTAACGGCCGACATTGGCATCATCCAGCGGTGCATCCACCTCGTCAAGCATACAAAACGGTGACGGATTCAGCCTGAATATGGCAAACACCAGCGCAATGGCCGTCAGTGCCTTCTCACCGCCGGAGAGCAAGTGAATGGTGCTGTTGCGCTTGCCGGGTGGACGGGCCATCACGGTGACGCCGGTGTCCAGCAGGTTGTCGCCGGTCAACTCCAGATAGGCGGTCCCGCCACCGAACAGGATCGGGAAGTTCTCCTGTATGCCCTGGTTGACGCTATCGAAGGTTTCCTTGAAACGCGTGCGCGTCTCCCGGTCAATCTTGGCGATTGCATTTTCCAGTGTCGACAAGGCCTCGACCAGATCCGCCTGTTGCGCATCCAGATAAACCTTGCGCTTCGACTCCTCCTCGAATTCGTCGATCGCGGCCAGATTGATCGGGCCGAGCCGCTGGATACGGCGTTCCAGCTTCTCCGCGCGCTCCGCCCACACATCGACAGTTGCCTCACTATCGAGATTGTCCAGCAACGGCTTGTATTCAAAGCCGGCGTCCGTAATCTGCTCCCGCAGGGTTTCACTCCGCACCCTGACTTCCTGCCAGGCCATGCGGTCCTGGGCGATCAGTTCGCGCAGCTCGCCGACCTCGCGCTCCTTGCGTACTCGTGACTTGTCCAGCTCGCGGATGTCGTGCTCGAGGTTCTCCACCTGACGACGCGCCAGGTTGAGTTCTCCCTCCACTTCCAGCCGGCCGGACAACAGGCCTTCCAGCTCCTGTTCGAGTTGCACGATGGGCGTGTCGCCCTGCGCCAGTATATTGTTCAGTTCATCGCGCCGGGTCAGTAACTGCCGGCTCTGTTCGTGCATACGCGACAGCGCCTGCTCGGTCGCGGCCAGCGCGGTGCGCATGGACTCGGCACGAATCGCCAGTTCATGCGTTATCTGCTGGTCACCGCGTGCACGTTCACGTGCCGCATCCAGCACACCACCGAGCTCCTGCTGCTGGCGGATACGGGATTCGCGTTCCTCCTTCAGGTGTTCGATCGCGGCCAGCGCCGTCTCGAGCCGGGCCTGAGCATCCGCCTGCTCCTGCGCCTCTTTTTCCTTCTCCGCACGCAACACCTCGGTCTCAACCATGACGTGCTCGCTGCGACTGCGTTGCTGCTCAAGCCTGGAGTGGGCAGCGGCCAGCTCGGCGCGTAACTCGCTGACGGTGCGGTGCGTGGCGTTGTATTCCTCCTGCAACTGCTCACGTTCGGTCTCTGCCGCCCGCAGGCCCTCGCGGGAGGCCGCAACCGCCTGGTCGAGTTCCTCGATTGCAGCGGCCTGTTCCTGCACCGTCTGCATCAGCCGGTTGATGTCCCGTTCGCGTTCCAGCACACCGGCCCGCGTATCAGTATCCCGGGCAACCCGCAGCCAGCTGCGTCCGACCCAGATACCTTCCCGAGTAATCACGGATTCATGCGTGCCGAGACTGCCGCGCAGCGACAGGGCCTCGGCGAGCGACCCGGCGGCATAGATCCCGTCCAGCAACGCCGCCACAGACCACGGCGCACTGACCTTGTCCGCCAGTGGTACACCGGCCTGCAGGTCGGTCGCGGTGGCCTGCGCAGTACTGAGATCGAACAGCGAGACGTCACCCTCGGACAGGCTGCCAAGCACCTGCTCCGCATCGTCCAGTCCATCGACACAGACGGCCTCGAGGTATTTGCCGAGCGCCGTCTCGACGGCGTGTTCCCAGCCCGGCTCTGCCTGGATTTCCTGCGCCAGACGCGGTGCGGCCTGCAAACCGTGGGTCTTCAGCCAGCCACTGATCAGCTCGGAGCGTTGCCCGAGTGCTGCCCGCTGCAGCGTCTCCAGCGAGGCCAGCTGTCCGCGTACGTCATGGTGCTCGCTCTGCAAGCCGGCAAATGCACGCTCCTGGTCATTGAGGCTGTTGCGCAGGTCATCGATCCGGCGGACCGTGGTGTTCAGCCTGACCTGAACCCCGGACACCAGGGTCTCACGTTCCTCCAGGCCCTGCGCCAGCTGCTCGATATCCGTCACCAGCGCCTGGCCACCGAGTTGTTGCTGCTCCTCGTCCATACGGCCAAGGCGGTCTTTCAACTGCTGCATGTGGCGTTCAAGGTGATCGAGCCGCGCACGTTCAACCTGCGCGGTCTGGCTGCGGTCGGCGACACGCTGATTGAAGGCATCCCACTCCGACTGCCAGGCCTGCATGGCCTGTTCGGCCTCGGCCAGTGCGTCATTGGATGCCTCCAGCCGGGCCTGCGCCGCCGCGTATTCGGGACCGATCATCTCGATGTTGCCGGCCAGCTCGGCGAGCCGGCCGGTATCCAGATTGATGTGTTCCTCGACCTCGCCAAGCGTCTGTTGCGCGCGCGTCAGCTCCTGTTGCTGCTGCTGGCGCGAGTCGCGGTGATGCTGCATGGCCTGCTCGACACGCGCGACGTCGGCGCCGAGTTTGTAATAGTTGCCCTGCACATTGTTGAACGCATCATTGGCCGCGTTGAGGCTGTCGCGCAGCTTCTCCAGCTCACTTTCATGCTTGCGTTGCGCCGCCGTTTCGGCCTCCAGCGCAAGTTCGCGTTCATGGACCAGGCGTTCGCGCTCACTGCAATCAGCGTGCATCGCGCTATAGCGCAGCGCCAGCAGTTCAGCGGTGACCTGGCGTTCTTCTGCCTTGAGTTCCTTGTAACGCTCTGCCGCACGCGACTGGCGCTGCAGTTTTTCCAAGTGCTTGTCGATCTCCTCCAGCAGATCATTCAGCCGGTCAAGATTCTCGCGCGTGTGGCGAATACGGTTCTCGGTCTCGCGACGGCGCTCCTTGTATTTCGAGATACCGGCCGCTTCTTCCAGGAAGGATCGCAGGTCGTCCGGCTTGGCCTCGATGAGGCGCGAGATCGTACCCTGCTCGATAATGGAATAGCTGCGCGGCCCGAGCCCGGTGCCCAGAAAGATATCGGTAATATCGCGCCGGCGACAGCGGGTGTTGTTCAGGAAGTAGGTCGAGGTGCCGTCACGCGAAACCTGGCGGCGTATGGAGATCTCGTTGTAACCGGCATACTGGCCACCGATGGTGCCGTCGTGGTTATCAAAGGCCAGCTCGATGCTGGCGTGACCGACTGGCTTGCGGCTATTCGAGCCATTGAAGATGACATCGGTCATGGAATCGCCGCGCAGATTCCTGGCGGACATCTCGCCCATTACCCAGCGCACGGCATCGATAATATTGGACTTGCCGCAACCGTTCGGGCCGATCACACCGACCAGATTACTCGGTAGATGAATCGTGGTCGGATCGACAAAGGATTTGAACCCGGCCAGCTTGATCTTGGACAACCGCATGGGCCGTTAAGATACTAGATACAAGATACAAGATACAAGCTTTTAATAATCGCAATATCTTGTATCCGTTCCCCTGTCTCCTGTATCTTTTAGCCATGCCTACCCAACCAAGCAGGGACCTGGAGACCTTTGCGAATCCACACCCGGAACGGGACTATCGCATCCGCATCCGCATACCGGAATTCACCTGCCTGTGTCCCAAGACCGGACAGCCGGATTTCGCCACCCTGCATCTGGAATACATCCCGGACCAGCACTGCGTGGAACTCAAGTCGCTGAAGCTCTATATCTGGTCCTGGCGGGACCAAGGCGCCTTCCACGAAGCCGTGACCAATCGCATCCTGAACGACCTGGTCGCGGCCTGCCAGCCACGCTACATGCAACTGCGTGCCGAATTCCTGGTGCGCGGCGGCATCTATACGGAGGTAGTCGTCGAGCATCGCCACCCCGACTGGCAACCCAGTCAGGATGTTAATTAATAATAAGTTCTGATAGTTATATATACTTCAAAGAAACTGCTTCACCACAAAGACGGCGCTCTCGCAAAGCACCCGCGTATCCATGCAGGGTAAATTCCTGACAGTCCTTGCGCCGTTGCGGAGCGTGAGAAACTTCCGGGCTTCCCGAGTAGTGCAAATCGTTTCTGTTATTGCTCATTCAGTTACGCGGCATACATGCATACCTATCTAGGCATTGATTTCGGTACCTCGGGTTGCCGCAGCGTCATCATCGACGCCGCTGCTCGCCAGCTCGCCGCTGTGCACACCGCGCTGCCAGCCCCGCTACGTTGCGGGGCCCAGGTTGAGCAGGACGCAGGGCTGTGGTGGGCAGCACTGGTGGACAACCTGGACGCCCTCAAAACCCGGGCAGACCTTGCCAGGGTAGCGGCGCTCTGTATTGATGCCACCTCCTCGACACTCCTGCTGTGTGACGCCTCGGGTGCCCCGCTCCACCACGCCCTGATGTACAACGATGCCCGCGCCACGGCCGCGGCCGCAAGGATCAATGCACTGGCTCCGGCCGGCAGTGCGGCTGGCGGCGCCAGCGCCAGCCTGGCCAAACTGCTGTGGTTACTGGAGACGCCGGCCGCCAGCCAGGCCGCCTATGCAATGCACCAGGCGGACTGGTTGCTGGCGCGACTGTCCGGGCACTTCGGTTGCAGTGACGAGAACAACGCACTCAAGCTGGGTTATGACCCCGTGCAGCGCCGCTGGCCCGACTGGCTGCAGCACCTGCCCGTCCCTCAGGCACTACTGCCCACCGTGCTGCCGCCCGGCAAAACGATCGGGGGCCTGACGCCGGAGGCCTGTCAACGCTGGGGCTTCAGCACGGATGCCCGGGTAGTCAGTGGCACGACCGACAGCACCGCAAGCGTCATCGCTACCGGTGCCGGACCCGGCGAGGCCGTCACTGCGCTCGGCAGTACCCTGGTCCTGAAGGTATGCGCCAAGCGGCCGGTAGTTGCCCCGGAGCAGGGTGTCTACAGCCATCGCCTTGGTGAGCACTGGCTGGTCGGCGGTGCCTCCAACACGGGCGGCGCCGTATTGCAGCAGTTCTTCACCGACGCGGATATCGCACGCTACACGGCTCTCCTGCAGCCGGAACGGCCGACCGGGCTGGATTACTATCCACTGGTGGCGCCTGGCGAGCGCTTTCCGGTCAACGACCCGCAGCTGGCGCCGCGCCTGACACCGCGCCCTGCTGATGAAGCACAGTTTTTTCAGGCCATCCTCGAAGGCATCACGGCGATCGAGGCCCGTGGCTACCGGCTCCTGGCGGAGCTTGGCGCACCCTCACCGGCACGCGTCATCACCACCGGTGGCGGCGCCGTCAATGCAGGCTGGCAGGCCATGCGCGAACATGCCCTCGGTGTCCCGGTCCTTGCTGCGGAACACCAGGAGGCCGCCTATGGTGCGGCGCTGCTGGCACTGCGCAGTAAATTTGTATCAAGATAACGAATTAATAAAACCACCTTCGCGCGAGGTAGTATTCACGAATGCAATCCGCTCACGTGGTGAAATAACAATCCTGTCATGCCTGCACAACGTTCCGGCATCCATTATTTATTCGCTGGCTTTCGTCTCATTCGTCAGCCCGGACTGCGCCGTTATGTCGCCGTCCCGCTGCTGATCAGCACGCTGGTCTTCAGCGGCGCACTGTTCGGACTGGCCTACTGGCTGGACATCCTGGTGAATTCCCTGCTGGGTAAGCTGCCGGACTGGCTGGACTGGTTGCGCTACCTGGTATGGCCGCTGTTCGCACTGGCCGGTGTCCTGATCGTGTTCTACAGTTTTTCGATACTCACCAACCTGGTCGCGGCACCGTTCAATGGCATGCTGGCGGAAGCGGTTGAACAGCACCTCACTGGCCAGCCAATCGATACCGGTGGCTGGCAGGCCTTGCTGAAGGACGTGCTGCCCAGCCTGCTGGCCGAACTGCGCAAACTGGTTTACTTCATCGTGCGCGCTATCCCGCTCGGTATCCTGTTCCTGATACCCGGCATCAATCTGGCCGCACCGTTTATCTGGGGACTGTTCAGTGCCTGGATGCTGGCGATTGAATATGCCGATTACCCCATGGCCAATCACCGCCTGCTGTTCCCGGCACAGCGTAAAATGCTGCGTTCGCGGCGCATGCTGTCCCTGGGATTCGGTGGTGGCACCCTCCTGATGACCATGGTTCCGCTGCTGAACTTCCTTGCCATGCCGGTGGCCGTGGCCGGTGCCACTGCCCTGTGGGTGGACGAATTCAAATCCCGCGCAGATAGTCCGCCAGCCGGCTGACACCTGCTTCGAGATTTTCCAGCGAGGTGGTGTAGGCGAAACGCACGTGCCGTGCCGGGTGGTGCATGCCAAAATCGATACCCGGAGTGATCGCCACCCCGGCCTGCTCCAGCAAGTCGAACGAAAACCGGTAACTGTCATCGGTGAAGCGACTGCAATCGGCATACAGGTAAAAGGCACCGTTCGGGGTCACGGGGATAGTGAAACCCAGTTCGCGCAGGGCCGGCAGCAGGAAATTCCGACGTTGCCGGAAGGCCTCGCAGCGTGCCTCGAGGATCGCAATATTTTCCCTGCTGAAGGCCTCAAGGGCGGCATGCTGTGCCAGCGTCGGCGCGGCAAGAAACAGATTCTGCGCCAGCTTGTCGATCTCCGCGACACAGGCATCCGGCACCACCAGCCAGCCCAGGCGCCAACCGGTCATACCAAAGTACTTCGAGAAACTGTTGACCACGACCACATCACCGGACACCGACAGCGCCGTATCGGCCTGTCCCTCGTACGTCAGTCCGTGATAGATCTCGTCGACGATCAGTGCCCCGTCACGCGCGGTGGCGATGGCATGGTAGGCCCGCAGGGTGTCTGCATCCAGCAGGGTCCCGGTCGGGTTCGACGGGGAAGCCACCAGCAGGGCCGCGGTGTTCGCATCCCAGTACGCTTCCACCTGTGCTGGCAATAGCTGGTAGGCCGATTCCGGCCCGACCGGGATCCCTACCGGTTGCGCGTTCAGCAGGTAGACGAAATTCCGGTTACACGGGTAACCCGGATCGGCCATCAGCACCCGATCACCCGGATTCACCAGCATGGCCAGAACGAGCTGCAATGCAGTGGACGCCCCCGGCGTTACCACGATCCGCGATGGTGCTACCTCGACACCGTAGCGATCCCGGTAGAAAACGGCGATACGCTCACGCAACGCCGGCAGACCGGTGGCCGGCGTGTAATGCGTGTGACCGGCCGACAAGGCAGCCATGCCGGCCTCTATAACCGGCCGTGGCGTGATGAAGTCCGGTTCGCCGATTTCCATATGAATGATGGAACGGCCGCTCGCCTCCAGTTCCCGTGCGCGTGCCAGCAACGCCATGACATGGAACGGCTGGATCAAACGCATGCGGTCGGCGATCTGCACGGGCATCTGTCCTCAGACAGTGACGGCCAGTTGATGAAGTTGCAGCAGGAAATCCACATCGACCATACCTTCCGGTGAACACGCACCGCTCAGGAGCCTGCATGGCATGTCCGGTTCACCGAGATGATCGAGTACGGCCAGCGCACTCGTGAAGTCCTGCTGTTCAGTGTAGGCATTAACGGTGATCAGCACGTCCACGCCCGCTGCGTTTGCTGAAAGCAGCCCATTGTGCGAGTCCTCAATGGCAATGCACGCCCCGGGCAGCAGCTGCATTTTCTCGAGGGCGTGAATATAGACGTCGGGAGCGGGTTTCTTGACTGGCGCCACGCCGGCGTCGGCGATGACCTCGAACCAGTCCACGGCCGGTACGCTGAAGGAATGCTCAAGCAGTGCGATCACGTTGTCCGGCGTCGTGGTGGTGACGATAGCCAGCCGGAGTCCTGCTGCACGCGCCTCGCGCAGCAGCCGTTCTACACCCGGTCGCAGTGGCACCGAGCCACTGGCCAGCGCCTCCACATAAAAGCGTGTCTTGCTGGCATGCAGGTCCGCAATGAAGGTATCGCCGTCAGCGGGCAAGCGGAACTCCGGACGTTCGCGCTTGAGAAAATAGCGAATGCGTTCCTTGCCGCCGGTCACTGCAAGCAGTTCACCATACAGTGACTGATCCCACTCCCAGTCCAGTCCGGCCTTTGCAAAGGCGGCATTGAAGGCCTGCCTGTGCAGGTCTTCGGTATCTGCAAGCGTGCCGTCGACATCCAGCAGCAGGGCCTGTAATTCAGTTTGCATGTAAACGTTATCTCCTCTCCGGTTTATGCGGTAAGCCGGTTAAAATAACCGCCAGATTGTTTGTCCCCGGGCATCCTTGACTAATGCAGAAAGTGGCGTATAAATAACGCCCCTATAGATTTTTCGGGCTATCTATTATAACCACACCCGCAAAATTCTGAACAGAAATTCAAGCACAAACAGTTAGTTAAATCCGACAGCGCTCAGGACATAATACATGGCCGCAAAAAAGAAGGCAGTGAAGGCAAAGGCAAAGGC
>JBATGJ010000336.1:0-5103 GCA_049665685.1 Gammaproteobacteria bacterium | reverse complement strand
TCGATATGCAGCGCCGCGACGCGATTGTAGTCGCGCTTGAAAAACGCCAGCAGGTTGCCGGCCAGGTAGTGCTGGTCGCTCGGTGTCAGCGTGCCGACGATGCCAAAGTCGATGGCGATGTAGCTGGGTTTCTCCGGGTCGCTGGCGTCGACGAAAATGTTGCCCGGGTGCATGTCGGCATGGAAGAAGTTGTGCTTGAACACCTGTGTGAAAAAGACCTCCACGCCGCGCTCGGACAATCGCTTGAGATCTATGCCGCTGGCGATCAGCGCATCGGTATCGCTGATCTGAATGCCGTGAATGTGTTCCATGACCATGACCTCGGGCCGGCAATAGTCCCAGTAGATCTCCGGTACATACAGCAGGTCGGTGCCGGTAAAGTTACGGCGCAGCTGCGATGCATTGGCGGCCTCGCGCATCAGATCGAGCTCATCATAGAGGGTCTTTTCAAATTCACACACCACATCATGCGGGTGCAGGCGCTTGCCATGCTGCCAGTAGCGCTCGGCCAGCCCTGCCACGGTGTACAGCAGGCTGACATCGCGTGCGATATGCTGGCGCACATTCGGCCGCAGTACCTTGAGGACGACCTCTTCGCCGCTCTTCAAACGTGCGCTATGGACCTGGGCGATGGAGGCCGAGGCCAGCGGGGTTTCGTCGAAGTCGTCGAACAGACTGTCGATCGGTTTACCAAACGCCTGCTCTATGCGCGCGCGTGTAATGCTGCCCGGGAACGGGGGGACATCGTCCTGCAGGCGCGCCAGTTCCTCGGCAATATCGTCCGGCAGCAGGTCACGTCGCGTGGACAGGATCTGGCCGAACTTGACGAAGATGGGGCCGAGATCTTCCAGTGTCCGACGGATACGCACGGCGCGCGGACCACGCTGGCGCGGAATCCAGTTCCAGGGCGCCAGGTAGTAAAGGATGCGGAACGGGCGGAACAGGTGGGTGGCAAGGATGATTTCGTCCAGGCCGTGTTTGGCGAGTACGAAATTGATGTGGATGAGTCGGAAAATCTGCTTCGGGCTGATCATGCCTGTTCACCCGGTGTGGCGGACTTCTTTTCGAGGCGTGCCACGCGCGCGGCCAGGCGGTCAACATCCATCGCGAGCTGCGTAACGTCCGCGCAGAAATTATCGATTTCAATACGCGCCGGCAACACGCGCAACTCCTCCTGCAGGTACTCGGTCGTGTTCTGCCGGGTGATGGCGCTGCCCTGCCTGAGCAATTCACCGGCACGGCGTACTACATTACCGACATTATGCGCGACCACATCGCCGGTCAGCTGCGAGAGCTGCTCCTCCCAGTCGATGTCCATGCCCTCGAGTATGTCCTGGAAGGCCTGGCCGCTTTCCACGTTACCCCTGATTTCCACCTCGCCGGAGAACAGGGCGCGCTCTTTTTGTCGGCCAAGCCCGATGCGGGCAAGTCCAATCGGCGTGCCGCTGATGGTCGTGTCCGGGGTGTCTGCACAGTGATCGGTAATGGTAAGACCGTCTCTGCCGGGGAGTGCATACAGCGTCAGGTCCAGACCACGCAACTCGATGGCGATGCAGTGTGCGTCGAGTTGCCCCATGCGCGCCAGCGTCTCCGGGTCGAGGCGCAGGTAGCGGTTGATGGCCATATCAAGACCGCTGATGAGGCCCGCAGGCAGTTTCACAGCCGGTAGCCCCGGTGGATGGCGACGATACCGCCGGTCAGGTTATGGTAGTCACAACGCTCAAAACCGGCCTGCTGCATCATCGACAGCAGTGTGTCCTGGTCCGGGTGCATGCGAATCGATTCTGCCAGGTAGCGATAGCTGTCTTCGTCCCTGGCGATCATGCGACCGAGCTTTGGCAGGATGTTAAAGGAGTAGAAATCGTAGGCAGGTTTCAGTGCAGATGCCGGCTGAGAAAACTCGAGTACCAGCAGGCGACCGCCCGGACGCAGCACACGATGGATGGCTTCGAGTGCACGCTGCTTGTCGGTGACGTTGCGCAGACCAAAGGCAATGCTTACCAGGTCGAAACTGCGGTCGGCAAACGGCAGCTGCTCCGCGTTGACCTGTGCATAGGTGACATTGCCGGAGATGCCATGGTCGAGCAATGTGCGTCGCCCCCTGGCCAGCATGGCGGCATTGATGTCGGTCAAAACCACGTGACCGTGCTTGCCGACGCGTAGTGCCAGCAGGCGCGCAATATCGCCGGTTCCGCCGGCCAGGTCGAGCACCTGTTGTCCCGGCTGAATGCCCGACATGCCGATGGCGAAGCGCTTCCACAGGCGATGCATGCCTGCGGACATCACGTCATTCATCAGGTCATAGTTGTCGGCGACCGAGTCGAATACCTCGCGCACGTGCTGCGCCTTCTCATCGACGGGCACTTTTTTAAATCCGAAGTGGGTGGTCTTGTCCGGCATGCTCAGTGTTTCCGTATATCTGTTGTTAATTTACCGCAAAGCCGGAATGAGCGCAGGTCATTCTCTGTATTATGCAGCGTGGTTTTACACTGACATCATCAGGCCGGGTATTTTTCTGCCCGGATGCCGCGACAGGCCCCGCCACCCTGCCGGTGTGGTCAGATCAGGCCCTGCCCTGATCCCGGTTCCTTGCGCTTGTAGCCGGCGGCAGCGAGCTTGTCGAGGTATTCCTGCCAGTAGCGGTCGTGGTTCTTGCCGAGGTCATAGAGTGTTTGCCAGGAATAGATGCCGGTGTCATGACCGTCATCAAACGACGGCTGAATCGCGTAACTGCCGACCGGCTGAACGTCGGTGATATTGACGTCTTCCTTGGCAATCTGCAGGATGCCCTGCCCGGGACCGTGCCCCTGGACCTCTGCAGACGGCGAGTGCACGCGCAGAAACTCATAGCTCAGGTTAAACGTTTCGCCGTCTGCGAAGCTGATCTCGAGGACGCGTGACTTCTGGTGCAGGTTGATCTCTGTGGGCTTGGGTGTATCGGTCATGGAAGTTTACATCCTGTTGATAAATGAACGTCCGGACTGATCGCCTTGAAAAAGAAAGTGTCGCGCATCGCCCGCAATGACACCACTGATCCTGGTGATCCGGTGCCTGAACTAGAGTATATACCGGCTCAGGTCCTCGTCCTTGACCAGCGAGTCGAGATGATCGTTGACGTAGCCCAGGTCGATCGTGACATGACTGCCGGGTTTGTCGGTGGCCTCGAACGACAGGGTCTCCAGCAGGCGCTCCATGACGGTATGCAGCCGCCGCGCACCGATATTCTCGGTGCGCTCGTTCATCTTCGTGGCAATCTCGGCAATGCGCTGGATGCCGTTAGCGGCAAATTCCAGCGACACCTCTTCCGTGGCAAGCAGCGCGCGGTACTGTTCGGTCAACGAGGCGTCCGGTTCAGTGAGGATGCGCCGGAATTCTTCGGTACCGAGGTCGTCCAGTTCCACGCGGATCGGCAGGCGACCCTGCAGCTCCGGTATCAGGTCCGACGGTTTGGCCAGGTGAAAGGCGCCGGAAGCAATGAACAGGATATGGTCGGATTTCACCATACCATGCTTGGTGGATACGGTGCAGCCTTCCACCAGCGGTAACAGGTCGCGCTGCACGCCCTCGCGCGAGATATCCGGTCCGCTTGTTTCGCCGCGCTTGGTGACCTTGTCGATCTCATCGATGAAGACGATGCCGTTCTGCTCGACATTTTCCAGTGCGTTCAGCTTCAGTTCGTCCTCGTTGATCATCTTGGCCGCTTCTTCATCGATCAGCAGGCGCATGGCATCACGAATGCGCAGTTTGCGATTTTTTGTGCGTCCCCCGCCAAGATTTGAAAACATGTCCTGCAACTGGCTGGTCATGTCCTCCATGCCAGGCGGTGCCATGATCTCCACGCCCACGCGCGCGCCCTGCAGCTCGATTTCAATTTCCTTGTCGTCCATTACGCCCTCGCGCAGACGCTTGCGGAATTTCTGGCGGGTTTCGGAGTCGGGCGGCGTGTCCTCGCCGACCGCCAGGCTGCGCGGCGCCGGCAGCAGCACGTCGAGGATGCGTTCCTCGGCGGCGTCTTCCGCACGGTGACGGACCTTGGCCATCTCGGTTTCACGCGCCATCTTGATGGCCGCGTCGGCGAGATCGCGAATGATGGATTCGACATCGCGGCCGACATAGCCGACCTCGGTAAACTTGCTGGCCTCCACCTTGATGAAGGGGGCGTTGGCCAGCCGCGCCAGGCGCCGCGCGATCTCGGTCTTGCCGACGCCGGTCGGCCCGATCATGAGGATGTTCTTCGGCGTAATCTCGGCACGCAGGTGCTCGTCGACCTGCATGCGGCGCCAGCGGTTGCGCAGGGCGATGGCCACTGACCGCTTGGCCGCGTCCTGCCCGATGATGTGCTTGTCCAGCTCCTGGACGATTTCTCTGGGTGTCATTTCAGACATAGTGACAGTTTTTCGCGAAAATTAGCAACATATGTATACATTAAGCGGTTAATAATGGGTGATGACCCCTATTTCGCCGTCGTTAGCCGATTTTCAACTCCTCCAGCGTCAGGTTGCGGTTGGTGTAGATGCAGATATCTGCGGCGATCGCCAGGCCGGCCTCGGTGATCGCGCGTGCACTCATATCCGTATGCTCGACCAGTGCGCGGGCCGCGGCCTGGGCGAACGGTCCGCCTGAGCCGATCGCCATCAGCGACTGCTCCGGTTCGATGACATCGCCATTGCCGCTGATAATGAGCGAGGTCTCGCGGTCGGCGACCGCCAGCAGGGCCTCGAGGTTGCGCAGCATTTTATTGGTGCGCCAGTCCTTGGCCAGTTCCACTGCGGCGCGGGTCAGCTGACCACTAAATTCATCCAGCTTGCCCTCAAACAGTTCGAACAGGGTGAAGGCGTCGGCGGTTCCCCCGGCGAAGCCGGCCAGCACTGTTTCATTGTACAGGCTGCGTACCTTGCGGGCATTGCCCTTCATGACGGTGTCGCCCATGGACACCTGGCCGTCCCCGCCGATGACGACACTGTCGCCACGGCGGACCGACAGAATCGTCGTACCGCGAAACTGCTCCACTCGGGAATTCTCCTCAAACAGGGGGCGTCGAATTGTACACCATACTATTGGGGCGCACGGGGTGAATCCAAGTCTGCAGAAGCATCACAACAG
>JBATGJ010000335.1:0-2619 GCA_049665685.1 Gammaproteobacteria bacterium | reverse complement strand
CCCTACATATAGACGACTGAATAACTGTAGGGTGCGTTTTACGCACCAGCCTGTTCCGAATCCATCAGGTGCGCAGTGCGCATCCTACTTGCCAGCTATTTGCCCTACCTGGAGTATCAGCGCAGATCCACCTTCGGCGTCGCCGTTTCGGTTTCAACCACCTCGAAGTAGGTTGCCGGCTTGAAGTTGAACATCCCGGCTACAATATTCGACGGGAATACCTCCACGCCGTTATTCATCGCCATCACACTGTCATTGTAGAACTGGCGCGAGAAAGAGATCTTGTTCTCGGTTGCACTCAACTCTTCCATCAGGCGCGCGGTGTTTTCATTCGCCTTGAGATCCGGATAATTTTCCATCAGCGCAAACAGTTTGCCCATCATCCCGCTGAGCACACCCTCCGCCGCGATGACCTCTTCTGTATTGGTGGCACTTACGGCCTGGTTACGGGCCTGGACCACTTTCTCCAGCGTTTCCTGTTCGTAGGACATGTAATCCTTGACGACCTCGACCAGGTTGGGTATCAGGTCATGACGACGCTTGAGTTGTACATCGATCTGGCGCCAGGCATTTTGTACCTGGTTCCTGAGGTTGACCAGTTTGTTGTACAACGCCACGCCCCACAGGGGGATGATCACGATCAGGGCAAGCAGCCCCCAGCCAATGTATTCCATTTTTGAACTCCTGGTATTTACAGACTCTGAAATCGGTAATTACTGCTGGTTTGTTTTGGGTAGGTAATTTTCCCCATCCTTCCGTTAATACCTGAAACGCTACTTGCGACTGCAATGCCTGTCCCCACGAAGGCGGGGAGCGCTTCTGCAGCCATTATTCCGGCTTTTGTTCACTGTTTTCCCGTGTCCTTCCGTGGATTCCGTGGCCATTATTGAATTTCCGTGTAATTAAATCCATGTGGTCCGTGGCTACCAGATACTCGAATCGCGCCTGCAAGGCACTCCTGCATAGCCTGACTATGCTTCCATGGTTTCGGTGCCCAGGCTGTTATTTCAGGGGCCTGCTACGGCACGGTAGCCGATATCGGTCCGGTAATAAACATCCGACCAGTCAATTTTACTCACGCAGTCATAGGCCTTGCGCTGGGCCTCGGTAACATCCTCACCCAGCGCGCAGACGCACAGCACCCGGCCGCCGCTGGTCACGACGGTATCACCCTCGGCCCGCGTGCCGGCATGAAAGACCTTGCAGTCCATATCCTGCTGCAGGCCGCTGATGGCATTGCCAGAGCGGTACTCACCCGGATAACCGCCGGCCGCCATGACCACGCCCAGTGAGGCCCGCTCGTCCCACTCCGCCTCGATGTCACCAAGTCGTCCGTCCAGCGCCGCCAGGCATAGCTCGACCAGGTCGGAGCGCAGACGCAGCATGATCGGCTGTGTTTCCGGATCACCGAAACGCACATTGTATTCAAGCACCTTTGGCGTACCGTCCGCCGAGATCATCAGGCCGGCATAGAGAAAGCCGGTAAAAGACCGCCCTTCCACCGCCATGCCCCGGATGGTCGGCATGATGATCTCATCAAGCGCGCGCTGGTGAACGGCGGGTGTCACCACGGGTGCCGGCGAGTAGGCGCCCATGCCGCCGGTATTCGGGCCGCTGTCGCCATTGTCACGTGCCTTGTGGTCCTGCGAACTCGCCAGCGGCAGACAGTGTTGGCCGTCGGCCATGACGATAAAACTCGCCTCCTCGCCCTGCAGGAACTCCTCGATGACGACCCGGTGTCCGGCCTCGCCGAAGGCATTACCCGCCAGCATATCCTCCACGGCATCAATGGCCTCGGCCACAGTCTGTGCCAGGATGACACCCTTGCCGGCTGCCAGGCCGTCCGCCTTGACGACGATGGGTGCGCCCTGCGCGCGGATATAGTCGCAGGCCGATGTGATCTCGGTGAACGTTGCATAGCCCGCAGTCGGAATCGCATGACGGGCCAGAAAATCCTTGCTGAAGGCCTTGGAGCCCTCCAGCTGCGCGGCCTCGCCCGTCGGCCCGAAGCACGGTAGCCCGGCGCGGTCAAAACGATCGACGATGCCTGCCACCAGCGGCACCTCGGGTCCGATGATCGTCAGGCCGATATCGCGCTCGCGCGCGAACACCACCAGCGCATCGATATCCTCCGCGGCGATATCGACATTCTCGATGCCCGGCTCCAGTGCCGTGCCGGCATTACCGGGTGCGACAAATACCGTATCGGCCCGGGGTGACTGGGCCGCCTTCCAGGCCAGCGCATGCTCACGCCCGCCGCCGCCTACGATCAATATATTCATACGAAAAGACTCGCCACAGAGAACACAGAGAACACAGAGAACACAGAGAAAACTACATAACCCATGACTACAAATTCATTATTTGAAAAGCAATTCAATTCGCACGATATCAGCAATCAGATTTCTTATGTGGCAATCTATTCTCTGTGATCTCTGTGGCATTTTTTTCTCTGTGCCCTCTGTGGCAGATTTTCAATGCCGAAAATGGCGCATGCCGGTAAACACCATCGCGATATTATGCTCATTGGCTGCGGCAATCACCTCGTCGTCGCGCATCGAGCCGCCCGGCTGGATCACAGCGACAATGCCGGCCTCGGCCGCCTGGTCTATACCGTCG
>JBATGJ010000334.1:0-7054 GCA_049665685.1 Gammaproteobacteria bacterium | reverse complement strand
CTGCTGGGTGAGCACGCTGTTCCATCGCAGACATAGCTGCAGCACCGCCATCCTGAGGGTATCGTTAAATGCTAGAACTGGAGCCTACTAGGTCCTTAAATCAGCTTCAGCATAATACGAAGGCATCCTGCGAAATTCCAAGCCGGACATTGGCATTCATAACCCGAAGATCCGGAACTGGCCGTAATGCGACCTAGGGACTGATTCTAAATAAGTTTTCACTAAAGGACTTGAGCCGGCAACCCATTCCGGTCGTTTAGTCGTAGCTAATATATACAATCGTTTTACGGCGATTTCATTCCGACCCAAAGAAGACGTTCGTATTTGCGAAAAAATACCTTTCGAAAACAAGAAAACCCCGCCAGTGTGGACGGGGTTCCGATGGAACTTCGGATGGATATAAGACTGTCCTATAAATTAGTTTCTACGCCGTTTGGCAATACTAACAAGCCCCAAAGCGCCAGATGCAAATAACCAGAACGCAGCAGGTATTGGTATAACTGAATCCGCCAGCTCCACGCTGTCCAAAAGTATACCGAATTGGTCACCACCGGCATGAGAAAGAACAATGGTACCTGAGCTGGCAACCGCTAGTGTAAACGGTAACTGGATGAATTGGTAAGGGTCGTTCTCTGCCAGTGTGATTGTATTTAATACTGCGCCGGAAAATAGAACATCCATGGAGTCGCTAGAAGCAACGCGCTGATTACCCGCCACATTCAGAGTTAATACATAATCGCCGGCAGACAGGTTAAAGGTTGTTTTTGTCTCTATGGTCCCGGCGGTGGTGGTTGTCCCGTCCATATCGAGGCACCCAAAGCTGGGGCAGGACAAACCGAACCCTCCATTAAGAAATGCGTCAATAGCTCCTGCAGTAACGTTCCAATTGGTCAAACCGGTAAAATTTATGTTTTGAGCATTGGTAATTTCTGTGAAGTCATCAGAAAATATCACGGCTGCTTGAGCTTGTGTAGCAACAGCGAGTGCAATTGCAACAATAAAATTAAAGCCAAGTTTTACCGTTTTCATGTACCTCTCCTTGATGTCATTCTTAACTAACATGTGTGTTGCACATAAAGCTTCAATTCAGGTCCATTGAAAGCGTGCAAAATTCATGCCGGAAGAATTACATGTATAAATAATAGACTATTACGAATATATAGAAATCTCTAGCAACTGCTTTTTTGTAAATAATGCTGACAAAAGTCTGGAATATTTAACAATGATATAAATACAGACGTACCTGTTCATTACTACTACAGCGAATTACAGAGCGGCTCCTTCGGGGGCCTTTTTTGTATTTGCTGTAGGTCTTAATTTGGCCGATCTAGGAAGTACAGTTACCCCGCATCAGCGGGGTTTCTTGTTTCAGGGAATGTCGTCTTCTGGCCGGAAAAGGACCTGCAGCCTGATTCCAGGGGGAGAATAGGCTGTACTTCCGGGATCGACCCACTCTCGCCATTCAGTAAAGAATTTTGAACGACAACTAAGCGGCGTAAAACGGTCATCCCGCTAAGTATTCAATCCACGAGTGACCCGAGAACTGCCCTAGAGCGCCAAGCCGCGATGACTTTGGCGCAGCTGTTGTAGCAGGCTTTCTATGTGGACTTTTCGGAACCGGGCTTTTATTGTTCTTGTTAGCTGTAAGCAGAACGGTCAAAGCCATTCTCCAGAGGAAGGAAGAAGCCATGTTCCGCTATCTTTTCTCAATTGTAGGTGCTCTTCTTTTCGCCACAGCTACCTATGGCGAAACCATTACCTATGTCCGCACGCTATCCACCACCAACTTCCTGGGATGGGGGCAGGCCGGCTTCTATTTCCCGCAGTTTGATGCCTCCGGCATTGTCGGTCCCAAACGTACCGACGACAACATGCAGCTTTATCTGCCAAGCTGGCTAGAATTCAATTTCAACCCCTGGGATCTCGGAGACACAACCTTCTCGGCCGATAAACCCGATTGCTTCGACAACTGCAGTGGGAGAGGCGTCTATACGCGCGGCGGCTACAGCTATTGGGATAGTTTCATCCTGCCGAACGGCTTTGCCGGCCTCTCCGGGTCAGTCGTTGACGAACAGGCGGAAAACAACACCAACAACACCGTCAACCAGATCTATATGAAAAACGGCGTGCCCGCCTCCTTCTGCATGCATATCGTCACTGACAACACGGCCAATGCACACGATTCAGCGGACTCCATCATAGTGAGGGCCGGCAGACCGGACCAGGGAAGCTTCGACCCCAATGCACCGGTTCCGAATCTTTCCTTTGATGGAACGACTGACGTGCACACGTTCCGGTTCGACAACTTTCTACCGGGTGATTTCATCAAGATCAGACTCAACTCAGGCACGCCCGGCATGGCGCCCGGTTTCGGCGGCCTGATGTTCGATCTGGCTTGCGATTACATTCCCAACCAGCAATGTGGCAACAACGTCTGTGACGTTAGCCTCGGCGAGAGCTGTGAGAGTTGCCCGGGCGACTGCGGCGCGTGCATACCCGGGTCGACCCCCACGATGGATTGGGTCCATCACGGTACCAGTCCTCAGTCCCACTACGTGGCAGGCTCTAACCGCCTGCTCATTTTCGCCGCCCATGGCGTTGACAATAGCAGCCACTGGGTGCAGGGCGTCAAATATGGCAACAAGGACATGCACTTCCTCGAAGCAAGGTCACAGGACAGGAACGAAAATGCCACTGTTTCGGTATGGTACCTGAAAGAGGCCGACATCTACTCAGCCGGCGGCACCGGTTTCAGCGTGGATTGGTACCACAAGCCGGGTGACCGCTCCTACGAGAGCGTCTTTTTTACCGATGTCAGTCAGACCTTCTCGTTTGGCTCCGTCGACGAAGCCGGTTGCACCAATTGTTACGCGGTTACGTGTTCCTGGGCGACCACGGAACCCGGTCATATATCGCTCTACGCCGGCACACACGAGAGAAACGGCTCCACATTCACGCCCCTGAACGGCTACACCGAGGACGCCGACCTGTGGATGGGCAGCAATGGCAGGGCGACTTTGGGCCACAAAAACGGTATCGGCAATGCGGAGTCGGCGGGCGCCGTGTTTGGCAGGGAGGGCGCGTTTTCCCTTGTTTGCTTCGAGGTTCAGGATATACCCCAGACCCTGCCGCAGCCCGACAGTGACGGTGACGGGCTGAGCGATGCACTCGAAACACTGATCGGCACGCTGGTTAATGACAGCGATACGGATAACGACGGTGTGTCGGATTACGACGAGGTGAATTACGACGGCGATGCCTCCGGCTACAACCCGTTGACCGATCTGAACCCGTTTGATGCCGATACGGACGGCGATGGTGCGGATGACGCCACTGAACTTTCTCTCGGTACGGATCCGCTTGATAGCGGCGAGGCTCCCTTGCCGGGCGATATGAACTTCGATGACCAGGTCGATCTCGCCGATTACCTGTTGCTGACCCGGTTTGTGTTGGGAATCATGGGGGCGCCGCCGACCCCGGGTGAACTCTATGTGGGTGATTTAAATGTCAACGCCCAACTTGATGCAGGCGATCTGGTTATCCTGATGCGCACGGTACTGGGCCTTTAAATGAATGACCGCTTACCGGTTGCGATTTCAACCGGGTTTTCTGTTCCCGGGAAGGTCCGAGTTTGGCTGCCAGCTCAACCGATCGACGCAACACACGCATTAAATCGTTCCGCCATCGTCTTTCTGTGACAATTGTTATCATAGCTGATCCATGTCAATAATCAGTAGCCATTAATCTACTAATATGTGATTTGCTATATAGCTGAAACGCTATCTAAAGCAGGGATGTGAAGAATTACCCATATCTGGATTAGTGCCAGCACCAGCCAAACCGGATTTTCCCCTGGTTGGCCGGGTGTAATTAGTGCAGAAAATTGACCAAAGTACATTCACCAAATCTTTGGTCTGAATAATAAGCTGGAGGTTTATCATGAATACACGAACGTTTGTACTAGCAGTAGCGACGGCCTTGGCAGGCCTGCTCACCTTCAGCAGTAGCGGATTTGCCGCCCCCGGTGGTGGGGGTGGTATGGCGCCACCGGATTTTGGGGACCTTATAATCCTCTATCGCGACCCGAGCGGTGTCCCCTACCTCACCGCTGACAGTTGTCAGCAGCCCCTCCCGTCCAATACGTGCGATTTAGCGGCGTGCACGTTGGTACCTGGAGTCCCCGCAGGCCCGGATGTTGTTCCAGTCGACCCGGCCACCTGTGCTGTCACGGCTGAATGCGCACTCTGCACGCAGGAAACCGACTTCGGCCGGATCAACTCGGCGCGTTCGCCAGATACGGTGTTTGACAACCAGCTGGAGGACGTGGTCTTCAACCTGGCCACTGCCGACTGCATCACCCTGGATCACGCCGGACGGCTGGTCGCCAACACAGTCGCAGCTGACGGGACGGTCTCGACGAGCACCGTTGACTCACCGCTCCAGAATCTGGCGATCTACAGGCAACTCATATTGACTGGCTCCCTGGGGGCTCCCCTGCCGGCAGGTGCTGGTACACTCGACACCGCGGCCAGAGGGCTTGGCGCCGCCTCCGACAAGACCGGCGAGGTCAACGTGGACCTGGTGGCCTACCTCAACCAGATCATGGGTCTGAGCGATCCGGCCACCCCGACTATCCTTGATCCCAAGCTCTGCATAGACGTCAAGGAAGAGGTGATGGGCGTGGTGCAGCTGGTGCAGAAGTGCTTCCTGGACTTCGGCGCCTATACCTATGACCGTACAGCGAACTTCGGGGCACTGCCTGCTCCACCGTACATCCCCGCAGCCTCACCCACAGCCGGCTGGTTCGAGTATCTGGCTGTGTTAGACGCGACAGTGCCGTCGTTCTAGATCCTGCAGGATCTCATCCTGGAAGCCGTGTTCTGTGTTGATCCCGATCCCGTTACCGGGGTGTGTGTTAGCGGTGTCATTGATCCCGGCTTCCTAACTGGCAACATTGGCGGTTTCGCCCAAGCGGCTGACGACACCCGTGCGGTCATCGACTTCATGCACAACTGGCCGGTGCCGGGCGACTTCCCGACCCCGGTGCCCTGTACAGCCTCTGGCGTGACCACCTATGACGTCTCGATCAGCGACGTGTCCGGGCTGCAGGTGCCGGTCAACATGGTGGCGGGCACGGACAGGGAGTTCACCCTGACCGTCGCGAACGCGGGTCCGGATGCAGCGACGGGAGCGGTATTGCTGACAGCCAGAGACGCGAACGGAAACTCCATCCCGACCTTCCCGCGGACCTATAACTTCACGCTCGCTTCGGGAACACCTACGAGCTGGACTGAGGGTTTGTGCGTTAGCTACCCGACCACAATCACCTGGACGGCGACTGTCACAGCCGCGTTCGATGTGATCCCGAGCAACAACAGCGTCACTGAGACCACCGTGGTAACAGGAACAGCCGCGGTGTGCGGTGTCAAGCTTGACGTTGCCGATGTCGTCGGACTGACCGAGGCCGCAGCTCTCGCTGCGCTGGATCCTCAACTGGTTCCGAACGTGACCTACGCATCCAGCAATATGGTTGCAGCAGGCGTGGTAATCAGCCAGGTCCCGGCTGCCTGTGTAGCATGTGCTACCGCCGGCGATACGGTAGACCTGGTCGTCTCGACCGGCCCGGCCGCTGCACTGAACGTTACCGCTGAATGGGTGCGTTTATTGAGCCCGTTCAGTACCAACAGGAGCACCGTCATCATCTACAATGTCGTCAACAACGACACGGTGCCGGTGACGGGTACTGCGACCCTGATTGGCTCGGATGGCAGTTCGTTTGCCGCGAGCTTCAACAACCTGGCCCCGGGTGCCACTCAGCGTGTCACGTACCGCTGGACATCACCGGCTACACCGCAGACGGTTGACTTCACTGTGACCGTCACCGTCAACGGAGTGGTCACCGATACGCTGCCCGGCAGCGTGGTGGTGCAGTAACACCGCATTGACAACGTCAACCCGGACTCCGACGGTATCGGAGTCCGGGCACCCTTCAAGGAGGAAGCCCCCGTGCGTCCTCTTTTTTGACTGGCAGTAGTGCAGCGGTGTTACCAATCACCCACGGCAACCGACAGTAGGTGACCAAATCCAGTCGTGTATCATGCAAAAAATCTTTTTCGTACTTCTGTCCGGGATCCTTATCCCGGGCATTTCAACACTCGCAGTATCTGAGGATGTTGTCAGCCAGACAGTTGCCGACCGAGAGTCAGGCGGCGCAGGTGACCAGGCAATCGGGTAGCCGCCGGTGGGCGGCAAGGATCCGGGCATGGGCCGGGGCTATCAGCAGGCCACGCCGGATTCCGTCCAGGGGCTGGAGTGCTCAATGTTCTATTCTGACCGGAATGCGACCTAGGGCCTGATTACAATATTAGTCTTCTCTAAAGGGCGGGAGACGACCCTAATGCGACATTCCAGCAAATATCAGTATTTGTAAAATTTCCAGGCCAAGTATAAAATTTCCATTAACAGTAAATAAAAAATACAGAAGGCTGGCAATAAAAATTTACGGACAATCCATAATAATTTGAGGAATCTGTAATGAATCAATATAGAATGTTGTGCCATAGAACTTTGGGGTCGGTACTCAAGTTTTTGCAGGCGTTGTTACTTCTGACCTGCCGCCGGCGAGTTCTATCGCTGCATAAGCGGCGTGTTGTCTGGATATCCTTTCCACTTCTGGTATTGAGCTTTGCACAAGGTGCCGGAGCAGCCACCATCTCATGGAACGGAGTACTCCGGGCAGTGCTTGAGGACACCGGAATGGGCATTTATACGGGAGGAATCCCGGATGTCTCGGTCTTCTCGGGCAGTTTTAGCTACGGCGACACCTGTGGCAGTTGCCTGGTCGAGCCTTTCCCTCCGGATGAAATCAACTACGTGTTTTCAGGCGGTACGGGTTCCATAACCGGGCTCGGTGTCACTACCACTGGAGTCGAGTCCAGTGTCGCCATCAGCAACGACCAGGTGGTCGATACCGACGCAGCGGCGCTATTTGGTATCTTTGGACTCACAGTTACGCCAGGAACAACCTCTGACGTGTGGAGTGTCGCAAGTGAGA
>JBATGJ010000333.1:0-24102 GCA_049665685.1 Gammaproteobacteria bacterium | reverse complement strand
GACTGGGCCAGGGCCAACGAGCTGCAGGCTGACTGCCACGGCCGGGCGGAAGCCCTGCTTGCGCAACCGGTATCTGAAACCAGTGTCGCCGCAATTGCCAACGGGATTTCAGAGTTAATGGAAATGCACGCGGAGGTCATGCGCCTGTGCGTGGCGGCCCGCGACTATTCCCTGCAGGAAATCGACAGCCTCAACCACGGCCGCCAGGCCGTTAGCGAATATTCGGCCAACAGCGGCTGAAGCATTCTTACAACGCGGCTTCCATGCCGGTCTCGCGGGTCCATATCAGCCAGCTGATGTTCTTGAACTTGGCTACCGACAACGCCCCGCGTTTGGACCGCTTGCTGCCTGCGGCCTCATCAACTTCGTCGATGATGTCTTCGCGGGCCGCCTCGTAGATCTCGCAGGGCTCGTATTCCTCATCCATGATCACCAGCAACAGCGTGTTCCAGTCACCCTGGGTGTTGAGCTGACCAAGGCGCGCGCCCGGTTTTGTGTTTTCGGTCTGAATGCGTGACTTGATCTGGATGCGCTGACCCTCGCGTTTACCCTTGCCGATAGCATCAACGCCGCCGGTTCGTGGTTCGCACAGGGTCAGGTCGAGGATACGTGCGGCGTCGTGCCGGGCAATTTCACCGGATACCGGTAGTGACTGGCCGGTCGAGCGCTTGTATTCAGCCGCCAGGCGGCGGGTTTCTGAAATCAGCTTGTCCAGTGAATAGACGGTCACGTTATGCAGCCCCGGGCAGTATCGGAGTCTTCGGGCTCCGCTATTGCGCCGTCACGGACAGCGCGTGGGTAGATTTATACATTTATTGTATTGGTTGACAACCGGCAATGCCTTGCCGGGTGCGGCAGGATGCTGCCGCCCCGGTTACCGGTCTTGCGGCCGGCCATGTGTCATAAACCCGACACTATGTGCTTGTAAGTCCTTGTTCAGCGTGCAGAAAAAATGACGCACGCGCAGTGCTTTCTTGATAAGCAACTGTAGTCAATAGGAAAACTCTTTCTGGCACGCTCCCTGCATTGCTTTCCAGCGAAGTTCCGGTGGCCATGAGGGTCACCCGCTAAAAGGATTTTGGCGCCCGCTGTTCCGCTGGCCGGTACAACGGGAATGGATACCACGTAGGGGACTGCTGGCAAGGCAGTCCGCAACGCTGGTCCAGAACAGGGAGGTTGTAATGGGCAAGCCTGTTTTCCAGGTAACAGACAGTGAGTTGATTGCCGAGGATCGGCGTTCCAGGGAACTGGTCATGCTCGCTGACCGTGTGGCCGCATCCGAGGTGACCGTGATGATCAACGGTGAGTCGGGTACCGGCAAGGAAATGCTGGCCCGTTACATACACCGGAACTCTTCCCGCCAGCACGCCCCCTTTGTCGCCATCAATTGTGCAGCCATACCCGAGAACATGCTCGAGTCACTGCTGTTTGGCTACGAGAAGGGTGCCTTCACCGGCGCTTACCAGGCGCACCCCGGCAAATTCGAGCAGGCACAGGGTGGAACGCTGCTGCTCGACGAAATCTCCGAGATGGATCTCGGGCTGCAGGCAAAGCTCCTGCGGGTACTGCAGGAGCGTGAAGTGGAGCGTCTGGGCGGACGCGAGGCCATCCCGCTCGATGTGCGTGTCCTGGCGGCCACCAACTGCAAGCTCCGCGATGCCGTCAACGCCGGCCGGTTCAGGCAGGACCTGTTCTACCGCCTGAATGTATTCCCGCTCAACATCCCTGCATTGCGTGATCGGCCGGGTGACATTCTGCCGCTCGCGCATCAGCTGATCCGGCGTTATGCAACCGGTGGTAATAATCCGGATCTTTCCAGGGAGGCCGAACAATGCCTGCTTTCCCACACGTGGCCTGGTAACGTGCGCGAGCTCGAGAACGTCATGCAGCGTGCGCTGATACTCAATGGAGGTGATTGCATCGAGGCCGGCGATATCAGCCTGGACGAGGAAGGAGTCCATGCGGGTTCGTTGAGTGGAATTGAGGGCCACGCTGTGATGAGGGCATCGAAGGCGCTTGATCAGGACCTGAAAAAGAAAGAGCGGGAGTTGATTATCCAGGCACTGGAAGCCGGGAATGGAAGCCGCAAGGACGCGGCTGAGCGTTTGGGCATCAGCCCGCGGACGTTGCGCTACAAGATTGCACGTTTGCGTGATGCCGGCATGGAACTGCCGCTACGCGCAGGACCGTGAGGAAGAGGGTTGCATATGAGTGAAATGGGCATTGATCAGGTACTGGCGCAGATGCGCGCCATGTCATCGATGGCGCAGGGCATGGGTGCCCCCACACCTGTCGAACAGTCAGAGCCTGCCGGGCGAGCGGATTTTGCCGGTCTGTTGCAGGAATCCGTCAGCAAGGTTAACGAGGCACAGCAGACCTCCAGCGGTCTGCAAGCTGCCTTCGAGGCGGAGGATCCAGGGGTTGACCTGGCCGAGGTGATGGTGGCCATGCAGAAGTCCAGCCTGGCGTTCCAGGCGATGACCACGGTCAGGAACAAGCTGGTATCGGCCTACCAGGAAATTATGAGTATGCCGGTGTAAACAGGATTCATGCTCCGGCCGCATGCCGGGGCCTCGGGTCACAGGATCGTGACCCGGCAATCGACCCGGACCCTCCATGGATGGAGTGGACCGGGTAACTGGGAATTATGACAGGAGCAACAGAAGGCATGGCACTGGTAAATCCCGAAAACATCTCTGCACAGGCGCGTGGGTTCAACGCATTGCCGGTGATGCGGCAGGTCGGACTGATGCTGGGTCTCGCCGCCAGTGTGGCGCTGGGTTTTTATGTCGTGTTGTGGGCACGTACGCCCGAATACAGCATGCTGTTCGGGTCCATGTCCGATGTGGAAATGGCCGAGGTAGTCACGGCACTGGATGCTGCCGCGATTCCCTATCGCCTGGAACGCGGTTCGGGCGCGGTGACCGTGCCGGCAGAAAAGGTCCACGAGGCACGGCTCAAACTGGCCAGCCGTGGACTGCCGCACGGCAACGGCACGGGTTTTGAATTGCTTGACGAGAAACAGGGCTTCGGCACCAGCCAGTTCATGGAGCAGGCGCGTTTCAATCGTGCCATCGAGGGCGAACTGGCCCGTACCATTGCTACCCTGCAAAGCGTTAAAAGTGCACGCGTTCATCTTGCCATTCCGAAACGCTCCGTGTTTGTGCGTGACAAGGACAAGCCGCGCGCCTCCGTCGTGCTCAGTCTCTTTTCCGGTGCGCGGCTGAACGACGAGCGGCTGGCCGGCATCGTGCACATGGTGGCATCCAGCGTGCCCGGGCTCGAGGCCGACAGCGTCACCGTCGTTGACCAGGGTGGCCGCCTGCTGACGGCCAGTGATGAAGGTGGTGTCATGGCCGGCAGTGCCAGACAGCTTAGCTATACGCGCAAGATCGAAAGCGACTACATCAAACGCATCGAGAACATCCTGATCCCGATCGTCGGCGAGCGGGGTGTACGCGCACAGGTCTCGGCCGACATCGATTTCACCACGGTGGAGAGTACGACCGAGAGTTTCCAGCCGGACAGCCGCGCTGTGCGCAGCGAGGAAACCTTCGAGGAGAGTTCAATAGGCAACGGTGTTGCCGGTGTGCCTGGTGCGCTCACCAACCAGCCGCCACGCGGGGGCACAATTACAGAGGGCGAGGAGGAGGTGCTGGCAACGCCACTCAACAGCTCGCGTCGCGCTACCCGGAACTTCGAGGTTGACCGGAATATCAGCCACACGCGAACTGCGCCTGGCGCGCTCAAGCAGCTGTCGGTCGCGGTGCTGGTCGATTACCGCACGCAGGGCAACGCAACAGGCGCAACCGAGCGGGTGCCGCTCACCGAGGATGAGATACTGCGCGTGACCGACCTGGTCAAGGAGGCCGTCGGTTTCAGCGAGGCGCGCGAGGACAGTATCAAGGTCACCAATATCCCGTTCCGGGTGGTTGACGAGGTCAGCGAGGCCATGCCGCCGGTACCGATCTGGGAGCAGCCCTGGGTGGCCAGTGCAGTCAAGCAGGCCCTTGGCGGTATCGTGGTCCTGTTCATGGTGTTCGGTGTGCTGAGACCGGTGCTCCGGAGTCTGGCGGTGAAACCGGCACAGGCACCGGGAGCGTTAACGGCCGGGCAGGGCGCGCACGCACAGATGGCGGGCGAGGACCGGCTCACACTATCAAGCCAGCCGGGCATGTCACCGGAACAGCAGTTCGGCATGGCGCGCTCGATGATTGATAATGATCCACGCCGCGGTGCGCATGTCGTGAAAGACTGGGTTGCTTCCGATGGCTGACAGGGACTCCGGACTCAGTGGCACCGAGCGCTCGGCAATTTTGCTGATGAGCCTGGGTGAGGAGTATGCGGCCAACATCCTCAAGCATATGGAACCCCGCGAGGTGCACAAGGTCGGCACGGCCATGTCGTCGCTGAGCAAGATTTCCAGTGAACAGATCAACGAGGTATTGCAGGAATTCGTTGAATCCCTGCAGGGTCAGAATGCCACTGATGTAGGCAGGGAAGAGTACGTATCGAAGGTGCTCGTGCAGGCGCTCGGTTCAGAGAAGGCCAGCAACATGATCAACCGGGTGCTCCAGGGCAGGAACGTCAAGGGGCTGGAATCGCTCAAATGGATGGACCCGGTGGCGATTGCCGAGCTGGTCACTGCAGAACATCCACAGATCATTTCCATCGTGCTGTCGCAACTGGATGCTGATCTCGCGGCCAGCGTGCTGACTTCACTGGATGAGGAAACACGCACCGATGTGTTGATGCGTGTTGCGAAAATGGAGGAAGTCAATCCGTCCGCCCTGGAAGAACTTGATCATATCCTGGCCAGCCAGTTCCGTGAGATGAAGAGTATCAAACCGCCCAGGGTTGGAGGTCCCCGTACCGTTGCGGACATTCTCAATTACCTGGGTAACAAGGAAGAAAACGCCATCACCGAGAATATCATGCAGCTCGACGAGGAACTCGGTCAGGAAATAAAGGATTTGATGTTCGTCTTCGACAATCTCAAGGACATCAACGACCGCGGCATTCAGGCACTGCTGCGTGAGGTATCCACCGACCAGCTGGTGGTTGCACTCAAGGGTGCGGACGACAGCCTCAGCGAAAAGATTTTCAACAATATGTCAAAACGTGCAGCCGAATTGCTGAAGGATGATATGGAGACCAAGGGTCCGGTCAAGCTCAGCGAGGTGCAGGCTGCGCAGAAGGAAGTTCTGATGGTGGCACAGCGCATGGCCGAGAATGGCGATATTGTCATCGGCGGCAAGGGTGGAGAGGAATATGTCTAGCCGGGAGGGGGTCGATCGCGGTTGCGCGCGCTGGGATATCCCGCAGATCGACGAGCGCCTGCCGGCGGTCGGTGGTGACGCGATGCATGCCGCATCACCCGGATACGACGATGGTTATGCGCAGGGCCGGCAAGAGGCGCTGGCGGCGGGACGACAGGAGTTACAGGCCCAGGTCGCCGTCCTGCAGCATCTCATGCAGTCGCTGACAGAACCTTTTAAGGAGCTGGACACGGTGGTTGAAACGGAGCTGCTGTCGCTGACAACGCTCATTGCGCAGCAGGTCATCCGTCATGAGCTGGCCACGAATCCTGAACGGATACTGGCGATTATCCGCGAGTCAGTGGCGCTGTTGCCGGTGGCATCGCGCAGGATAACCCTGCAACTGCACCCGGAGGATGCACGGCTGGTGCGCGAGCATCTGTCCGTGCCGGTCGAGGAGGGGCAGTGGCAGATCGTGGAAGATGCTGCCTGCACGCGTGGTGGTTGTGTCGTGTCGACCGGCCATGCCCGTATCGACGCATCGGTCGAGCAGCAGGTGGCGCGCATTGCCGAGACCGCGCTTGGCACTGCCGGTGATGTGAAGCAAGCCTGATGAGTCTGCCTGACGAATTACCGGCGACGTCCCGCGGCCGGCTCTGGGCGGAATCCCTGCGGCAGGGTCGCGAGCGCGTAGAGCGCAGCGTACCGTTTGTGGTCGAAGGCAGACTGACGCGCATGGTTGGACTGACACTGGAGGCCGTTGGTTGTCAGGTCCCGGTAGGATCACGCTGTGACGTGTTGACGACCGGCGGACAACAGATCGAGGCCGAGGTGGTCGGCTTTGCCGGCGAGCACATTTACCTGATGCCTACCGGGCATGTCGACGGGCTGACGCCGAATGCGCGCGTTGTGCCCTCGGCGCACTCCTCCGGCGTTGCGGTTGGCGAGGCATTGCTTGGACGCGTGATCGATGCAGCGGGCCGTCCGCTGGACGGCAAGGGTACGATCGAAACAGATGCCCGTATTCCCCTGATGGGACGGCCGATCAATCCGCTCAACCGCCAGCCGATCAGCCAGCCGCTGGATGTCGGCATCCGCTCCATCAATACCCTGTTCAGTGTCGGTCGAGGTCAGCGTATGGGACTGTTTGCCGGCAGTGGCGTCGGCAAGAGTGTCCTGCTGGGCATGATGACCCGCTTCACCGAGGCCGATGTCGTGGTCGTTGGCATGATCGGCGAGCGTGGCCGCGAGGTGAAGGAATTCGTGCAGAATATTCTGGGCGAAGCGGGCATGCAGCGCGCGGTCGTCGTGGCGGCGCCGGCCGACGAACCGCCGCTGATGCGCATGCACGGGGCCTGGTTGACCACTGCCATCGCCGAGTATTTTCGTGACCGCGGCATGAAGGTCCTCATGCTGATGGATTCCCTGAGTCGCTTTGCCCAGGCGCAGCGCGAGATCGGGTTGGCCATCGGCGAGCCACCTGCGACCAAGGGCTATCCACCCTCGGTGTTCGCCAAGCTGGCACAACTGGTGGAGCGTGCCGGTAATGGCAGTGATGCCAGCGGATCGATCACCGCGTTCTATACCATACTGGTGGAGGGGGATGACCGGAATGATCCGGTTGCCGATGCGGCCCGGGCGACGCTGGATGGTCACCTGGTGCTGTCCCGCGAGATTGCCGAGTCCGGCCTGTATCCGGCCATAGAAATCGAGTCGTCGATCAGCCGTGTCATGCACGATATTGCATCGCCCCAGCAGCAGCAGTCGGCACTGCGAGTGAAGCAGTTGTACTCGGCCTACCGTCAGAACCGCGACCTGATCGCGGTGGGTGCCTACCAGCGCGGCAGTGATCCGCGCATCGACAGTGCCATTGCCTTTCATCCGCGCCTGCGTGAATTCCTGCAGCAGGACATCCGTGAACCGGTCACGCTGGCAGACAGCTTGCAACAGCTAGAGCAATTACTGGTGACGGAGCCGGCCGTCGTGGACAGTCATGACAAGGAGAACAGTCTGTGAAACCGTCGACACGCTTACGCCCGGTTATCGACAAGGCCCGGGAGACTGAACAGACTTCCGCCCGCGCGCTGGAAAAGGCGCGCGCCCGGGTGGACAGCGCCGCAGAAAAACTGGCTGAACTGGAAACCTACCGGCATGAATACATCGAAGGCCTGCATTACAAGACGCGCGCCGGCCTGAACGCCTTGCAGATGAAGGATTACCAGGTATTTCTCGGTCGCCTCGATGAGGCAATTCGACAGCAGCAACAGGTGCTGGCCGGGCTGGAGCATGAAGCGGGGCATGCCCGCCAAAGCTGGCTGCAGGAAAAACAGCGGCTCGGCGCACTGGACAAGCTGAACGACCGGCACCGGCAAAAGGAACAGGCAGACAGCGACCGTCTCGAGCAGGCCGAGTCCAACGAGCATGCCCTGCGCCACTGGCGCGCCCCGGGCTGACGCTTCCTTAAAAACTGGCCTGGATGTTGCATATTTGTATCCAGCATCCAGAATCCAGCATACAGTTCACGCGGTCACGGCCAGGAGAACAGGGACGTCATTATGGAAAAAGCAATTCAGGCGATCGACATCGCCAAAACGACCACCGTAAGCAACGGAAAACCCCGGGGAAAAGCGGACGCGAACGGGGAAGCCACGCCCTTTTCAGAGGTGCTGTCACCTGCCCGCGAGCAGGCGGCTCGTCCGGCCGAAGGGCAAACCGGCGATACGAGCGGCAAGCCCTTGCCGGGTGAACAGACATTGCCGGAAGGTGGCACACCGCACGCGGCCAGCGCGGAGAGTGAAACAGCGTCACCCCTGCTAAACCGTGCAGAGGTCGAGCAAGTCACGGAGCTTATCGACATCGAGCCCGTCGAACCCGTCACGCTGTCGGGCGAGGCTATTGAAACGGCTGCTACCGTCGTGGAAACCGCCCCACCGGCCGCACTGACCGCGGTGCAGGGGGATGTTGCTGAGGCGCCGGTCGTGAGCGGCACGAATACCAGGCCGACGGGCGAGCATAATGCAGGAGCAGTCCCCGGGACCGATGTCCGCCAGCCGCAGGTGGCTGCGGCTGACGTGCCGAGCACGGGGCGTGAGCCTGCCCGGACTACTGCCAACCGTGGTGATGCCGGGATCGCTGTCCACACACAACCGACACCGCCGACACCGCCGGCAACGAACGGGTCGACGGCAACGGCCGCGGAGGCCGCGCAGGCGTCCGTCCGCGCCGGTGTGCAGCAGGCCCTGGCCGCCCAGGTGGCACAGGACGGTCTGCAGCAGTCACTGTCCGGTAACCGGCAGACGGCACGTCATGTAAACGGTATCGCCACGGCAAATCCCGCGGTGGAGCATGCGGCAGCATCCTTTATGCCCTTGCTGAACGAGATTGCGGGTATAACCAGCCCTGCGCGGATAAGTATCCCGGTGGGTGAAGCAGGCTGGGGGCGTGCGGTGGGTGAACAGGTTGTCTGGCATGTCTCGCAAAACATCCAGGCAGCGAACCTGCGTCTTAATCCGCAACACCTGGGGCCACTGGAGATGCAGGTGCAGATGGAGGGTGACAAGGCCACGCTCGCCTTTACCAGCCAGCATGCAGCGGTGCGGGATGCGCTCGAATCATCACTGCCGCGCTTGCGTGAGATGTTTGCGCAAAACGGACTCGACCTGGTCGACGTCAACGTTTCGCAGGACAATGGTTCCGGTCGCGATGCCCATCAGGCCACGGCGGGTAGGTCTGCAGTCACTGCAAGCGAGGTCGATGCAGACAACGAGCATGCAGTATTACCTGCCTCAGTCCCTGGCGCCGCAGGTATGGTCGACTGTTATGTGTGACAAACCTGCGTAGCACGCAGGTCCATCATCCAGGATTGGTATTTCGGGCCTCTGCTTACCAGACTTCGGTAAGGTCGCTTCTCAGGCGCCTTCTGTCATACCAGCGTTCGATTTTTTTTCGAGCCAGCGCATTGCGCTTGAGTTTGCGGCGGTTACCGCGCCTGGCTGCACGGCTGTTTTCCTGTTCTTCGAACTCAATGATGGTGGCGTCGTACATGATGATCTCCAGTGGGGTAGCAACCCGGTTGCAGCCTGGCCTGTATCAGGTGATTTTCGAAGGCCGCATGAGAAATTCGGGTGCAGGCGCGGGAGAGGTAGTTCAGGCTTTCCCACGCCTGCTGAACCTGGATCGGCCGCTATTGATGGCTTGGTTGACTGTGTCCATGATGTGTCCATGTTTAAGTCTGAATGCTGCCCGCCCGGCAATGTCAGGCAGCGATGGCCAGGCCCGCACCAGCCAGTACCAGCACCACCAGCGGCGTGAACATGAACATGAAAAATGCTTTACAAATCATAGAGTCTTCTGCGGTCATCCCCAATGCTTTGACTGTTGTCATGATCGTCTCTCCTGTTTGATGATGTAGACAAGTTGTCCACATCTTGTCCAGTACATTAGTTAATCATGTTGCATTTGTCAAGGTCTTGTATGAAAATTAATTTAACGACACCTGGACATGACATGGCTACGGCCAGTTGGAGGATTTGTGAACAAAAGCAACGAGTCAGGGCAAAAGTACCGGATTGGAACCGTTGCGCGGTTGACAGGGATCAGTCCGGATACCCTGCGTGTGTGGGAGCGGCGTTACGGGGTCGTCGAGCCCATGCGATCTGCGGGTGGCGGGCGCGAATACGCCCGTGAGGACATCGAGCGCCTGCAGCTCATCAAGCAGCTGGTGGATTCCGGTGACGCCATTGGCAGTATCGCGGGGCTGGATACGCCAGCGCTGATAGAGCGATCGTCGGGTGAATTCACCTCGGTCCACGTGGCTGGCAAGGCGGTTACGGAACCCTGCAGGATCATCGCGGTGGGCGAAACAATTGCTGCAATCATGCAGGCGGACATGGACACACTGGATGACATCGAGCTGCTCGCTGCCGGCACAACTATTGAAAGCTGCATGCAAGCGCTGCCGTCCCGGGTGGTCGATGTGCTGGTGATGGAGATCGCGACTGTGCATGCTGACACCACACGGCAGATCATCGCCTGGTTGGAGGATACCGGTGCGCAAAAGGCGCTGCTCATCTACCGCTTTTCTGCCACGGATGCCCTGCAGCGGCTGCCTGCGGCACGCATTCAGACTGTCAGGGCACCTGTGACCCCGGTTGTTGTACGCAACCTGTGTCTGGGCATGCGACCTCAGGTTGCCACGCCGGATGCACCGGGTGAGCGCGCGGGCGCAAGCTTGTCTGTATCCCCGCGACGCTTCAGCAATGAAGCACTGACGGAGCTTGCCCTGATTTCATCGGCCGTAAAGTGTGAATGCCCCAAGCATCTGGCAGAATTGATAACCGACCTCGCTGCTTTCGAGCGCTACAGTTCAGAGTGCGAGAATCGCAATACCCAGGATGCTGCCCTGCATGCCTACCTGCATGCTACTGCATCGCAGGCAAGAGAACTGGTCGAAAACGCCCTCGAGCATGTCATCGAGGTTGAGGGTATCGAGTTGCAAGCGTGACCGAATATTCAGCGGCAGGCTGGCTAGGCTGCCTGCCTGCGGATGATGGCCCGAAGAAAAGCGGATTGACGGCTGGTGGAAAAAACCTGGAAGCCCTTTCTTCCCTGTGCTTGCCAGTCGCCGGTGTCGATCATCTGCCTGCAGGTATCGACCAGTTCATCATAGGGAGCCTGCACAATACCGTCCTGAACGGATGCCAGTGCACTGTCCATTGGTGAATCTTCCGAGATCACGCATACCCCGTTGGCGAGCAACCAGGAAATGCGCACGATCTCGAATATCTTTGCCGGATAATAGTGGATGTTGAGCACCAGCTTGCTGCGCGCGATGACAGCATCGCGCTGCTGACCGTACACGCCGAACAGCGTTTCGACCTTAAGGCCAGCCCTGACCAGTGCCTCCAGTATTTCCAGCCTGCGCGCATTGAGCGAGCCATAGAACAGCACGTCGATGTCCTTCTGCGCCGCAGGTTCGATGCACTGCAGCCGGTCGCTGTAGCCAATCGGGCAAAGCGTGATGTTGCCGATGCCCAGTTTGCCGAGTTGTTCGATATTGTACTGGCTGTAGTCCCATACCTGATGGCGTTTCAGTAACTTCAGGTAGTCAGTCGTGAGCCAGGCGGAACCGGGTGTGACCTGCTCCAGGTTGAACAGGATGCTTTTGCCCGGCGGCTTAACGCCCGGCATGTCCGGCAGCAGGTTGGCGCCCAGAATGATGGCCCTGCCGCGAATGCGCTTGTTGTCCCGCACAATGGGTGTACGCATGCCGAGCTCGCTGAAGCCGCCCTGCAGACCAGTAGCGACTTCATTGAAGGCCGCGGAATGGATATATCCCGGCGGTGAAACAATCCAGATGCAGTAGTCGCCAGACATGGTTCCTGCTGTTCAGGCGGCCGAGACGCAATTCTCGTCCAGCGCGTCGTAGCCGAGCGAGCGCATGATGTCCCGCTGGCGATAATTGCGGTACCTGGACGTCAGCTCCCGGTCAGTCATGAAGGCATAGCGCCGCTGTGGATTGACTTGTGCAACGGTAGCCTGCAGTTGCGCACTGCCGGCATCGAGACCGGCAAAGTCTGCCAGTCTGCCAAGTTCCGTTACCGGGTCGGCGAGAAAGTCCTCATAACGGACACGTATGGCATTCGTACCGAACTGTCTTTCCAGCATGAGTGCCTGTGCGGTGTACTCCTCCCACAGTGCCAGGCCTTCCTCCAGATGAAACAGCCGCGGCGATTGCTGAAAGCGCAGCGTTCCGTCCAACTGTTCGGGCGTCATGTGTGCCAGCTGTACTTGATGGCGTTCCATTATTTCCTGTTCGCGCTGGCGCAGGCTGGCCGCGACATCCAGCGGGTTGCGGCATACATGCACCAGTTTTGCATCCGTGAAGGCGGCGGCCCAGATAGCAGCAGTGAAGGTGTTGCGCGGGTCCTTCCATCCCCAGGGGGCCTGGTTATCCGGTGAAAACACCTGCTGGTATCGAGGATCGGTGCCGGTAAAGGAGGCAGCAGAGGAGCTGTGTACAATATTGTTGATGACAGAAAGCATGTAACCGGCCAGGTCATCATTGATGAAACGCATATTATAGGGATTGTCCCAGCTTGCACCGAACTGTTCGAAGATCCACTGGTTCAGGGTGAGGAAAAACACCGCCTCATGGTTGTGTTCCTTGGCCTCGCCGACAAACAGGCCGGCCGATTCCAGTGCGCGGCAGACCAGTGAGGTGCCGGAGCGGTGCATGCCGCAAATAATAATGGGTGGCATTGAATGCGTACTCCTTGTGACGCAATAGCTGCTATTGGCTCAGGGTGCGACTCCCCGCAGCAGGGGGGTCGGCACACCAGTGGATTCATCAAACAGTTCGTCGCACATCGCCGCAAACTCCCGGTACTCCCGGGTCAGCGTATAGGCGAAGGGATCGTCCAGGTTCCAGATGATGTGTATCTGCCTGTCGGCCAGCAGCGTGGCGCGCTGCCTGTCCCAGATGTTGTACAGCGACAGGTCGTCGGTTTCGACGGCACGCTGCTTGAGGCGGGAAAAATTCCATAGCAGATGGCCCATCTGAACGCCGAATTTGTATTCAAAGTCTTCAGAGGAGGGCAACCAGGCAGCTACCTTGAGCTCATCCTGCTTCAGCAGGAACGACGAGAACAGTCGCTCAATCACAAATATGCGCATGGCGGCCGTTGTGTCGCGTACATACTGGCCGCTGCCGCGGTAGATCTGACCGACCTCTGTACCGTTTGCCGCTTCCTCGTCGAGCAGTTGCAGCGCCTGATCCAAAAAGCTGAAATAACGTTCCCAGAAGCGCTCATTGGCAACGAAGTAATTGCAGAAGGCAAAGGTGTTCACGTCGCTGACGGCAGCGACGCGGATACCCATCCCGTTCTCGAGAAAACAGGCCATCTTGTCGATGCCGGTGTGACCGCAGTGCATGCCCTGTTCCCATACATTGGCATACACCGCCTCGTTGCCGATCATCGGGTTGATGAAGGCACAGTCGGCACCGTTGGCGAATGCCGCCGCGCAGAAGTCGTGGAACCCGCCAAAACCAATGGGAGACTTGTGCCCGAATTTCCAGGACACCAGCCCCCAGGGTTCCTGCTTGTCCCGGTTGGCCTGGTCGGTATGGATCTGCTTGAACAGCTCGTACTCGCGCGTACCGGGGGCGCTGTTGGCCGAGGCATCGAACGGGGTAGCGTCCTCGCAGACGAACTCCCGCTGCTGCGCATCCATGTAAGCCTGGTAGATTTTCATATTCATGAAGCTGCCTAATGTCGACAGCTATCACAAAGCAATACACGTGCCATTCGCCATGACCGTGCGGCAATGCCTGCCCGTTGTCTGTTGCTGAATCACCGGTCAACACGCATCTTTCCTCACGGTGCACACGGCTCGGCAATCTTTTTTGTATCTTGATCAGGCGGTTGGTGGTTGTTGCCTCAACAGGTTCCGCACCAGGACAACACCACAGGTAATCGCCTCATGGTTGTTGACCACAGGCTCCGGGTTTGTTCGGGACCGGATAGTTATGTTTGCCATGCAAATCCTTTCCGCCCGTTGGCGAAAATCCGGCAATGTCTTGCCACCCCCGGTCAAGACGGCGCCACAATTCCGACGCAGCTTTTAGGAGCAATTTTAACTTATTGTTTTAATTGATTATATATCCATGATATTTCTGGCATAGCAATTGCATTGACTGTCGCAGGCACCCGCTGCTTAGGCCGAACAGAAAATCAGCAGCCGGTTTCATGGATGAAACAGTCAAGCAGGATTGCTTATGAACAAGCTCGTTATTATTGGTGTGGCTGCCGTGGTCGTGCTGGCACTCGCCGGTGGTGCGGCATTCTATTTCATCGGAGGCTCAGCTGATGAGGGGATGCTGGAGGGAGAGGCCGTAACCGGTGAAGGCAGCGGAACCACCGAGGTCGCCAATCTCGACCCGCCGATCTATCACGGTCTCGATCCGGACTTCGTGATTGCATTCCAGAATCCCAAGAATGTTCGCTTCGTCAAAGCGTCCATCGAGGTCATGGTGCGCGATGAAGATGTCATCGAGGCCCTCAAGCTGCATATGCCCGCCGTCCGTGACGCCATCATCATGCTGTTCAGTGCCAAGACCGAAGATGAACTGATGCTGCCGGCAGACAAGGAAAAGTTCCGGGCGGAAATCCTGCAGACGATCCGCAATACCCTGGAACAGCTGACCGGCAGTCCAGGTGTCGAGGCGGTCTATTTTTCCAACTTCGTGATGCAGTAAAGCATATGAACGAGAACGAAGTGCTTTCCGAAGAAGAAGTCGATGCCCTGATGGACGGTGTCGCTTCCGGCGAGGTCGGTGGCGAGTCACCGCTTCCGGCCGGTGAGGTCATACCCTATGACCTGACAGACCAGGACCATATTGTTCGTGGCCAGCTGCCGGTACTGGAAAAAATCAATGCAAACTTCATCCGTCTGCTCGAGGAAGGATTTGAGCAGATGTTGCAGCGGCCGGTCGAGATCCAGGAGGAAGGGCTGCAAACGGTGCGCACAAGCGACTACATCCACAGCCTCGGTCTGCCTGTCAGTCTGAATTTCGTCGAGCTCCCGCCAATGCAGGGCGAGGCGTTGGTTGCACTCGACCCGGCCATGGTATTCGCGATCGTGGATATCTATTTCGGCGGAACCGGGAAATACCGGAACCAGATGATCGGACGTGATTTCACACCGACCGAGAACCGCATTATACAGCTGGTGCTGAACCAGCTACTGCAGGACCTGGGCGCGGCATGGGAGCCGGTTATGCAGATCTCGCCACGCTACATCAAGTCTGAATCCGATCCGCAGTACTCGGTGCTGGCCGGTTCGCGCGAAATGCTGGTGATATCAAGCTTCCGTATCGAGCTGGATGATTGCGGCGGTGAATTCCATATCGCGCTGCCGGGTTCGATGATCGAGCCGGTGCGTGATGTGCTTGACGGTGGCCTGCGCAAGAACAGATCCAGCGACCAGAGCGGCTGGTTGCAGGTCCTGCAGCAGAATATTCAGGAGGCAGAGGTCGAGCTGCGCGCGACCATAGCGCGTACCCGACTGACACTGAGGGATGTGGTGGGCTTGCAGAGCGGCGATGTTATTCCGGTCAATCAACCGGAGCAGGCCACACTGCAGGTCAGCGATGTTCCCGTTTATGCAGGCCGGTTCGGCGTCTACCGGCAAAACAACGCGGTACGGGTGACCGGCGTGGTCGATGATGCGGAAAAAGCCAGATTGAAACAACAGCAGGAGTGATTCATGAGCGAGCATACAGACACAATGGATGTGAATGACGGTGCGCGGGAGCAGGGCGCGACTGACCAGGATGGCACAGTTGCAGCCGGCGCGGGGGCCACTGAGGGTCCCGGCGATGATTATGAGCGTGCCACGTTTGATGAACTGGGAGAGGGCGCGGCGGGTAGCGGGGCGCAGGGGGAGACCAGCCTCGATGTCATCCTGGATATCCCGGTGACCCTGTCGATGGAGATCGGACGTTCCCGCATCAGTATCGAAAACCTGCTGCAGCTCGCCAAGGGTTCCGTCGTGGAGCTCGACCGCATGGCAGGCGAGCCACTCGACGTGCTGGTCAACGGTACTCTGGTTGCACGTGGCGAAGTGGTCGTGGTGAACGACAAGTTCGGTGTCCGGCTGAGTGATGTCATCAGTCCGACGGAACGCGTCAAGTCACTCAAATAAACAGGCCTCTAATCAAGTGAAAGGACCACGGATGGCAATTCACGCTGCAAAACTCAAACCACTCGCATGGATGGTTTTGCTGACAGCCGCGTTGCCGGCTGTTGCAGCGGAGGCTCCGGCATCACCGATCGGCATGGCCGGCGAGGTCATGAACGGCGGTTTCATGCTGCAGTTTCTCGCCGGGCTTGGTGTCGTGGTGCTGTGCATTGTGGGGCTTGCCTGGCTGCTGAAGCGCGCCGGGGGCTTGCAGTCATCGGCACGTGGCGCGCTGCGTGTCATTGACGGCGTTGCACTCAGTACCCGCGAGCGGCTGGTACTGGTCCAGGTCGGTGACCAGCAGGTCCTGCTGGGCGTGGCGCCGGGGCGGGTCAATGCGGTACACGTACTCGATAAACCCGTAGAAACGGTCACGAGTGGAGCGGTGGCAACGGAGAGCTTTGCTGCACGCCTGCGTGAGGTCATCGGCCGGGAGAAACTGTCATGAAAGTCCTGCTGACACTCGCTGGACTGCTGTCCATGCTGTTTGCAGTGGATGCCCTTGCGCAGCCGGGCATGACCGCTCTGACGGTGACACAGGAAAGTAATGGCGGGGAGACATGGTCGCTGAGTATCCAGGTGCTGGCGTTGATGACGGCGCTGTCGCTGTTGCCGGCTGCACTGATCTCGATGACATCATTCACCCGCATCATCATCGTACTGGCAATTCTGCGCCAGGCACTGGGCACGGCGCAGACACCGTCCAATCAGATTCTGATCGGTCTGTCACTGTTTCTGACGCTATTCGTGATGTCGCCCGTGTTTGGCAAGATCTACACAGATGGCATCAAGCCCTATCTGGACGAGACCATTACACCCGGGGAGGCACTGCAGAAGAGTGCATCACCCCTGCGCAGTTTTATGCTTGATCAGACGCGTGAGACCGACCTTGGCATGTTTGCCGACATCGGGAAATACGAGGAAAGTTCGCTGGAGTCGCGTGACTCGGTACCGTTTTCACTGCTGGTGCCTGCCTATGTGACCAGCGAACTCAAGACCGCCTTCCAGATCGGCTTCCTGGTACTGATTCCCTTCCTGGTGATCGACCTGGTGGTGGCCAGTGTGCTGATGTCGATGGGCATGATGATGCTCTCACCCATGATCATCTCGCTGCCATTCAAGATCATGCTGTTTGTACTGGTGGACGGCTGGGCGCTGATCGTCGGGACGCTGGCCTCGAGTTTTTATGTATAGGCAGCGAGGCGCGCACCGGCGACGGTGCACGAAGTGCAGCCAGCCCTGATTTGTTAATGTACGGAGGCGATATATGACACCGGAAAGTGTAATCCTGATAGGCCAGGAGGCCATCAAGGTAACCGCGCTGGTCGCGACACCAATACTGGGTTCGGCACTTGCCGTTGGTCTGCTGGTTGGCATGTTCCAGGCCGCTACGCAGATCCAGGAGGCAACCCTCAGCTTTATCCCCAAGCTTGCCATCATGGCATTTACGCTGCTGACAGCGGGCTCATGGATGTTGAACCTGGTGGTCAACTTCACCCGCCGTCTCATCGGTAATATTCCGAACCTCATCGGTTGATCTGCTGTCGCCATGATTGCCATCACCAGCATGGAACTGAATACCTGGATGGTCGCATTCCTGTGGCCATTCCTGCGTATTGGTGCCATGTTTGCCGCGGCGCCCGTGTTCGGTGCGCGCATGGTACCGGTCAAGGTACGGGCGTCACTTGCACTCATCATGTCGTTGATGATGGCACCGATTGTGGTACAGGATGTGCCGGTCATCGAGCTGTTCAGTGCGCAGTGGCTGCTGGTGGCGGCACAGCAGATCCTGATCGGGCTGGCCATGGGCTTCACCCTGCAGCTGGTATTTTCCGCGATTGTCATTGCCGCACAGTCCATCGCCATGAGCATGGGCCTGGGTTTTGCCAATGCCGTCGACCCGCAGAATGGTGTGCAGGTGCCGGTCGTCGCACAGTATTACCTGACGCTCGCCACGCTGCTGTTCCTCGCCCTCAACGGTCATCTGATACTGGTGCAAATACTGGTTGACAGTTTTCAGAGCCTGCCAATCGGCGAGATTGGTCTGACGCAGGCAGATATCTGGGCACTGGTCGGCTGGGGCGGGCGCATGTTTGCCGGCGCATTGGCCATTGCACTGACTGCGATTGCTTCCTTGCTGCTGGTCAATCTCGCCTTTGGCGTCATGAGCCGAGCGGCACCGCAACTCAATATCTTCGGCGTCGGTTTCCCGGTCATGATGCTGACCGGCTTCGTCATCATCATGCTGAGCGTGCCAGGCATGACGCCGCACGTGTCGAACCTGATGCAGGACGCCTTCCTGCTGTTACAGACCATGCTGGACGGGGGCTGAGCGATGGCTGCTGAAGACCAGACTGGCATGGAAAGGACAGAACAGGCGACCCCCAAACGCCTGCTCGATGCCCGGGAGAAGGGTGAGGTTCCGCGCTCGCGTGATCTGAATAGCCTGTTGCTGTTACTGGCAGCCTCGGGTGGCCTGCTGGGTTTCGGTGACCACCTTGCCGGCGGACTGGCACAACAGATGAGCACCTCACTGAGTCACCCGCGTGACAACCTGTTCGATCCGCAGCTGCTGCAGCCCTACCTGGGCAATGTGCTGGTCGAGATGCTGCTGACGTTTGCACCTTTCCTGTTGTTGCTGTTCGTGGTTGCCCTGCTGGCACCCATGGCCCTGGGAGGCTGGGTGTTCAGTCCCCAGGGGCTCGTTCCCAATATCGACAAGCTGAATCCGATCAAGGGCTTCGGCAGGATCTTTTCGACGCGTGCGCCAGTCGAGGCACTCAAGGCATTTGCAAAATTTGTGGTCGTGGCCGTGGCATCCACATTGTTGCTGTATCAACGTGCCGGTGAGCTGTTCATGCTCGGCGCCGAACCGGTCAGGCAGGGGCTGGCGCACATGGCGACGATCGTCGGCTGGTCATTTGTCGGCCTGAGCGCGGTGCTGATCCTGATTGCGGCCGTGGATGTGCCGTTCCAGCTATGGCAACACGCCAACAAGCTGAAGATGACCAAGCAGCAGGTCAGGGACGAACGCAAACAAACGGAAGGCAGTCCCGAAACCAAGAGCCGGATACGTGCCGTGCAGCGACAAATGGCACAGCAGCGCATGATGCAGGAGATACCGACGGCCGACGTGGTGGTGACGAACCCGACGCATTATGCAGTTGCGCTGCGCTATGACAAGGAAGGCAGCGGGGCACCGATCGTGGTCGCCATGGGTGTCGACCTGATCGCCGGGCAGATTCGCAAGGTTGCACTTGCCAATGACGTGATGGTTGTCGAGGCACCGCCACTGGCACGCGCCCTGTATTACAACGGCGAGATCGGCGCGGAGATTCCCGCGGGTCTGTACGTTGCCGTGGCGCAGCTGCTCGCCTACGTCTACCAGTTGCGCACGGTAGGCACGACCGGGCAACAGCCACCCAGGCAGCCGGATGCGTTCCCGATACCGGATAACCTGCAACATGACTGACACATTGCCTGCAACAGGGATCGTTAAGGTGAAATGATGGATGTAACGCTGACAAGTGGAATGTTCAGGCCGCGGCTGCTGATCGGGCTGGGTACCCCGGTCATCCTGGTTATGCTGCTAAGCATGATGGTGCTGCCGTTGCCGCCAATGGTGCTCGATCTGCTGTTCACATTCAATATCGCGTTTGCCCTGATTGTGCTGCTGGTATCCGTGTATACGGTGAAGCCACTTGAATTCGCCATTTTCCCGACCGTCTTGCTGGTGGCAACGTTGTTGCGACTTGCGCTCAACGTTGCATCCACGCGTGTCATTATGCTGGACGGTCACGAGGGCACCGGAGCGGCCGGTCGTGTTATCGAGGCCTTCGGCGACTTCGTGGTCGGCGGTAACTATGCCGTCGGCCTGATCGTATTCGCCATTCTCATGATCATAAATTTCGTCGTGGTCACCAAGGGTGCCGGGCGAATCTCGGAAGTCAGTGCACGCTTCACCCTCGATGCGATGCCCGGCAAGCAGATGGCCGTCGATGCAGACCTGAATGCCGGTCTGATCACGCAGGACGAGGCGCGTGCCCGGCGTGAGGAGGTCGCGCAGGAAGCCGATTTCTACGGTTCCATGGACGGTGCCAGCAAGTTCGTGCGGGGTGATGCCGTTGCCGGCATGTTGATACTGTTCATCAATATCATCGGCGGTTTCACGGTCGGTATCCTGCAGCATGGACTATCGGTCAGCGATGCGGCACAGAACTATATCCTGCTGACGATCGGCGACGGCCTGGTCGCTCAAATACCCTCGCTGGTGCTGTCAACGGCAGCGGCGATCATTGTCACCCGCGTGTCTACATCGCAGGACATGGGCGAGCAGTTCTTCAAGCAACTGTTTACCAATCCGCGTGCGCTGCTGGTTACGGCTGGCATCGTCGGTTCACTGGGTCTGGTGCCGGGCATGCCGAACATCGTGTTCGTTACCATCGCGCTGCTGATCGGCGCCATGGGATATTTCGTCCACGCTCAACGACAGGCGGCGACACAGCAGGAACAGGCCGGAGAGCAGAAACCCGCCGAGGAACAGCAGGGTCCGGACCTGAGCTGGGATGATGTGCAGCCGGTCGACATGATCGGCCTGGAAGTCGGCTATCGCCTGATTCCGCTGGTCGACAAGAAGCAGGGTGGCCAGTTGATGTCACGTATCAAGGGCGTGCGCAAAAAACTCTCGCAGGAACTCGGTTTCCTGATTGACCCGGTTCATATCCGCGACAATCTTGACCTGCAGCCGGGCGCCTACCGGATCAACCTGCTGGGTGTGCCGGTCGGTGAATCGGAAATTCATATCGACAAGGAACTGGCCATCAATCCGGGCCAGGTGTTTGGCGAGGTCAAGGGTATCGAGACCCGGGATCCGGCCTTTGGCCTGCAGGCAGTCTGGATTGATCCTGCCCAGCGCGACGACGCACAGACCAAGGGTTATACGGTGGTCGATACCAGCACCGTCGTGGCAACGCATCTCAGTCACCTGTTGCAACAGCATGCACACGAACTGCTCGGCCATGAGAGTGTGCAACAGTTGCTCGACATGCTGGCGAAGAGTTCGCCGAACCTGGTCGAGACGCTGGTGCCGAAGACGCTCCCGCTGGGTGTGGTGGTCAAGGTGCTGCAGAACCTGCTCGAGGAGGGTGTGCCCATCCGCGACCTGCGCAGCATTGCCGAGACTCTGGCGGAACAGGGCGCACGCAGTCAGGATCCCGACGTGCTCACGTCCGCGGTTCGCATCAGCTTGTCTCGCATGATTTATCAGAAAATCAACGGGATGGAGGAAGTTTTACCCGCGATGACACTGGAGCCGAATCTGGAACAGTTGTTGCTTCAGTCCATGCAGGGTGCGCAGGAAGGCGGGCTGGGCATAGAGCCGGGGCTGGCGGAGAACATGCTGCTTTCCATGCAGGAGCAGACCCGGCGCCAGGAGTTGAGCGGGGAAGCGGCAGTCGTGCTGGTGTCACCCCTGTTGCGTCGCTGGCTGGCACAGTTCGTACGCGGATCGGTACCCGGTATCAGCGTACTGTCCTACAACGAGGTCCCGGCACAGAAACAGATCAGGGTTATCGCCACCATCGGCGGCGAGACCTGGCAGAAGGCGGGTTGATGGGGCAGACACAAACGCAGTTATAGATATTGATTATGTTATGCAGTGCGTCCCTTCTCCTTTATGCCCGCTTTTCGGGTACGCGGGAGAAGGGCAAGAAGAGGGGGTAGCAACGGGATGCTGTCATATTACCCCCCTCTTCCCAACTCTCTCCCTGAGGGAGAGGGTGACAAGGAATAGCTGTATACAAGGAGGTAACAGGCAATGAAGATGAAACGATTTATCGCCGCCGAGATGCGGGATGCAATGCAGCAGGTCGGCGAGGTGCTGGGCCCGGATGCCCTGATACTCTCCAGTCGCAAGACGGATGATGGCACCGAGATCATTGCCGCGGTTGACTACGAGGAGGACCTGCTGGATGCCGGTGATCCGTCCACGGCAACCGTCGTCGAGACACAGGTACAGCCCGCTCAGCAGACGCCGCCAGCCGTGGCAGACACTGTTGCACCCGAGGTGGCGCAGGTGGCGGATGCACCGTCCGTCGATGCATCCTCAATACAGGAAGTACGCAGCGAGATTCGGGCGCTGCGCAGTATGCTGGAAGTTCCGCTGTCCCAGCTTGGCTGGGACGAGGTCAGGCGGCGCGAACCGGTGCGCGCTGCCATCGTCGAACAACTGGATGCCATGCAGGTTCATCCGGTTATCGCCAACCGGGTTGCCGATGGCGTTTCCGCCATCAATAACGAACACAAGGGGTGGGAGCAGGCCGTCTCCATCTTTGAGGGCATGATCCCGGTCGCTGACGACGACCTCCTGATAAGCGGTGGAACGATTGCGCTGGTCGGTCCGACCGGAGTCGGCAAGACGACCACGATTGCCAAAATCGCGGCACGCTTTGCCATGCGACACGGTCGCCGCCATGTCGCACTGGTCAGCATGGACCATTACCGCATAGGTGCGCATGAACAGTTGCGCACCTATGGACGCCTGCTGGGTGTGCCGGTGCATATTGCCGGCGACGCACAGGAGCTGCGTGCCGTCCTCAACCAGATGCACGATCGCAAGCTGGTCCTGATAGATACTGCCGGCACCAGCCAGCGTGATACGGACCTGCCGGACAAGTTTGCCGCGCTCGATACCGGTGATGCGGATTTCCGTCGCTACCTGGTGTTGTCTGCCACCGGGCAGGCGGAACTGACGGACGATGTGGTGCGTTCCTTCGCGCGCATCGGGCCGGACAAGTGCATCCTGACCAAACTCGACGAGGCGACCGGGATCGGTGGCGTGTTGTCGGTGCTGATCAAGCATCGGTTACCGCTCGCCTGGACGGGCAACGGCCAGCGCGTACCGGATGATTTCCATCCCGCGCATGCGCATCAGCTGGTGACACTGGCTGAGGCACTGGCCGGGGAGGACGTCTCCATGCAGGCCAACGAATCCTGGCTACACGCCATGCATGTGACCGGGAGTGATGCGCATGCACACCTCTGAGACAGGCGACCAGGCCGCGGGCCTGCGCCGGATGTCGCAGCACCGGCCCGTGAAGGTCATGGCCGTTGCCAGTGGCAAGGGCGGCGTCGGCAAGACCACGGTGTCGGCCAACCTGGCCATCATGCTGGCACGGCAGGGCAAGCAGGTCATGCTGCTCGACGCCGATCTGGGGCTGGCCAATGTCGATGTCATGCTGGGGCTGAATGCGCGCCAGAATCTCTCGCATGTGATCACCGGCGAGGCGACGCTTGAGGAGGTCATCATCGAGGGGCCGGCGGGCATCAGGATCGTTCCGTCTGCATCCGGCAAACACAATATGCTCAATCTGGCGGCGACCGAACAGGCCGGGCTGATTCACGCATTCGGCGAACTGACGCAGGATGTGGACGTGTTGCTGGTGGATAATGCCGCCGGCATATCCGACAGCGTGGTCACCTTTGCGCGGGCCTCGCACGAGGTGATCGTGGTGGTGTGCGACGAGCCGGCATCCCTGACCGATGCCTACGCACTGATCAAGGTATTGCACCGTTATCACGGCGTGGATCGTTTCCACATACTGGCGAACATGACGGCAACGGCCCACGAGGGTCGGCAGCTGTATGAGAAACTGTCACGCGTAACGCAGCGTTTCCTCGATGTAACGCTCGGTTTCATGGGCGCTGTGCCGCATGACGATTATCTGCGCAAGGCAGTGCAGCGCCAGCAGGCGGTGGTCGAAGCCTTTCCGCGCAGCCGCTCGGCACTGGCGTTCAGGAAGATCGCGGACAAGACCGACAGGTGGCCGTTGCCGAGTCTGGCCAGTGGCCAACTGGAATTTTTTGTCGAACGCCTGATCCATGCCGGACCGGCCATGACGGGGTGCATGGCATGAACAGGCCGGAGCGGAAAGATCTGAAGGGTGCCGGAGATCAGGCGTATTCGTCGATATGCGGCTGGCCGGTGTCGTTGTCTTCGTCTTCAGGTTCCGGTCGCCGCCTGGAGCGGGGGTCAGATTTGTCATGGCGTGGTTTGCGTTGCGGCACAGGCTGTATCCGCGGCCGGGCGGGCTGGGCGGGAGGCAGA
>JBATGJ010000332.1:0-21211 GCA_049665685.1 Gammaproteobacteria bacterium | reverse complement strand
ATATCTGCCTCGCTAACGTCATACAGGTCTTTTTCGTAGTCGATCTTCTTGCCCTTCAGTGTGTTCGAACACACCTCGAAACCGATGCCCTGATCCTTCAGACCGGCAATCTTGGCCTGGATTTCATCCGTTGCGTTGCCCATCTTCAGCTTGGTGCTGGCTGCAGTTTCGGGCGTGAGTAACAGGGTCAGGCCCTTGCCATGCATAACCACCTTGAGGTCAAGGTTCTCGGCACCGACTGCATTGATGTGATTCTGTATGTTTCTCAAGGCACCGGCCTGTTGCTTGGGATCATCGTAGTTGACGTGGTAAACCACCTTCTGTTTACCATACCGGTCGCCAGCCATGACCTGCATGCCGGCCAGCAAGGCTACGACCGTCAGTAGCGAGCCCCAAAATTTCATCATCTTCATGTGTAATCTCCTCTGGTTTTTTTACCCGCCGCTTGCCTGGCAGGTGACGTGCAATAACACTGTCTGATGATTAAAACACACAGTGCCTGTAGGGAGTAACAGGTTTTTTCCTGTACTCATTAGTAGACGCTCAAATGGTGGATTTAATTCCCCGGGAGTTCACTGAGAGCGGTCCTGCCCGACTGCGCTCATTCGACCCCGGCAGCAACCTGCGTCAGCACGTCGGCAAGCTGTTGCTGGACAGCATCCAGCGGTCGCGCGGCATCGATCACCCGGTAGCGTTGCGATTCGGCTGCGGCCATCTCCAGATAGGCCTGTCGTACCCGCTCGAAGAATTCGACCTGCTCCTGCTCAAACCGGTCCGGGTCACTGCGGTCGCCGGCACGTGTCAGGCCGACCTCGACGGGCACATCGAGCAGCAGCGTCAGGTGCGGACGGAAATCGCCCTGCACCAGCTTCTCCAGCCGGGCAATGATCGCGGTGTCGATACCCCGCCCACCGCCCTGGTAGGCATAGGTGGCATCGGTGAACCGGTCACACAGCACCCACTGGCCCTCAGCCAGCGCCGGTCGGATAACGCGCGCCAGGTGTTCGGCCCGTGCGGCGAACATCAGTTGCAACTCGCAGGTCGGATCCATACCGGTATAGCGGGGATCGAGTAACAGGCCGCGGATAGCCTCGCCCAGCGCGGTGCCGCCCGGCTCACGCGTGACCACCACCGTGCGACCGGCCGCCTCCAGCGTCTGTTGCACGAAGGTCATGTTGGTGGATTTGCCGACCCCCTCGATGCCCTCCACCGTGATGAACTTGCCGCTCACTTGTTCTGCTGCTCCTGCGGTAAGGTGATATCCCGCTTGCCGCGCTGGAACTTGTCCACCGCCCGTTCATGCTCCTTGAGCGTCGCGGAAAAATAATGGCTGCCATCGCCACGCGAAACAAAATACAGGCTGTCGCCGTCGGCCGGGTGCAGCGCGGCCTGAATGGCCGCCACACCGGGCATGGCAATCGGCGTGGGCGGCAGCCCGTACCGCGTATAGGTATTGTAGGGTGTATCGTTGAGTAAATCGCGGCGGCGCAGATTACCATCGAACTGCGCACCCAGCCCGTAAATGACGGTCGGATCGGTCTGCAGGCGCATCCCCTGCTGCAGCCTGCGCACGAATACACCGGCAATGGCCGCGCGTTCCTCGGCCTTGCCGGTCTCCTTCTCGACGATCGAGGCAAGGATCAGGGCCTCGTAGGGATTCTTCAACGGCAGTCCCTCCGCCCGCGTTTCCCAGGCAGCGTCCAGCTGTCTCTGCATGGCCTGGTAGGCGCGCTGCAGAAACTGCAGATCGGTCGTGTTGCGCGGGAAGTGATAGGTATCTGCCAGGAAGCGTCCCTCGGGGTTTTCGCCCGGGTAACCCAGCCGCGCCATGATCTCTGCACTGTCGAGGCCCTTCAGGGTCGCTTCGATGACAGGGTGCGCATGAATGCGTGCCAGCATTTCCGCGAAGGTGTGCCCCTCGATCAGGGTCAGGTCATGCTGCACGACCTTGCCGTCCGTCATGAGTAACAGCAGGTCGCGGGGCGTCATACCCTGTCGCAGCGTATACTCGCCGGCCTGCAGGCGCCGCGCGACGTCCAGCTCGCGTCCCAGCATAGTGAAGAAACGTGGCTGGTTGATGATGCCCTGTTCAAACAGACGGCGGGTCATTTTCTTCAGTGAGCTACCGGGCGGCACCTCGAACGTGACCTCGGCGGTTGCCAGTGTGACCGGTGTGTCCTGGAAGCGCTGGTAGGACAGCAGCAGCCAGCCGGCCACGGCCAGTCCCGCCAGCAGGATAAAAATCATGAGCTGAACCAGCCAGCGTCTGATCGATGGGGTCGGTGGTGCGTCTGTCATGCAGTCCGCTCCGTCATGCCCGCCAGGTATGGCTGTCATCAGCATAGCCCTGCAGTCGCGCTTGTAACCCGACGGTTACGGCGCCCCGCGGATAGCGGTTGCTGTTCACCGCGATCACCGGCCAGATGCCGAGCAGGCTGTTGCAGACAAACAGTTCGTCTGCCTGGAATACGGAATCGAGGCCGATATCGGTCACGCGTGCAGTGACCCCCTGCTGGCCGGCCAGTTCGAGCACCACGTCACGCATGATGCCGGCCACACCGCAGCGGGCGAGGTCCGGCGTCGACAACACCCCGTCTTTCACCAGGAAGAGATTGCTCATGGTGCCCTCGATCACGCGCCCGGCCTGGTCGAGCAGCAGCCCTTCGCGGATGTCCGGATCATCCCATTCAGACCGGGCCATGACCTGCTCCAGCCGGTTGAGATGCTTGATACCGGCCAGCAGCGGATTGTTGCCCAGGCGCAGCGAACACAGGGTTGCCCGGATGCCGGCTGCACCGGAGGCCATGTCCGGCCAGTCATGCAACTGCACGATACGGGTGGGCACTGCATGCGGCTCCGGCCGGTACCCGCGCGTACCCGTCCCGCGGGTGATGATGATCTTCAGGACATACTGTGCGGCAACGGGCGCCGCCTGCAGCAGTTGCTCCACCTCGGCACGCAGCTGAACCTCGTCGACCGCTGCAATCGCAAGCCGGTGACAACCCGCCTGCAGGCGCGCCATGTGCCGTGCCCAGAAACAGGGACGGGCATCCCGAACGGCCAGCGTTTCGAACACACCGTCGCCAAACAGCAAGCCGCGGTCGGTCACAGCGACCTGCCCGCCCGCTGCACCATTGATGCGCGACATCGGCATGCGGCTGTTCATGCAGAACCCACACCGAGTGAGCGCAACAGGCCGCGCGCCTTGGCGCGCGTCTCTGCCAGTTCCGCCTCGGGCACGGAATCCGCCACGATACCGGCACCGGCACGCAGCATCAGCCGGTCTCCCCGGCTGACCATGGTGCGGATCAGGATATTCATATCCATGCTGCCATCACGGTTGAGGTAACCCATCGAGCCAGTGTAGGCACCGCGCGGGGCCGGTTCCAGCTCGGCGATGATTTCCATGCAGCGCACCTTCGGGCATCCGGTTATGGTACCACCCGGAAACACCGCACGAAGCACGGCGCCCGGCTTGATGTCAGCACGCAGCCGTCCACGCACGTTGGAGACGATATGGTGAACATGTGCATAGGATTCCAGCACCATGAATTCGTTGACCTCGATCGTGCCCGGCACACACAGACGTCCCAGGTCATTGCGCTCGAGATCGATCAGCATGATGTGTTCGGCACGTTCTTTCGGGTGCGCCAGCAGTTCTTCCGAGTAGGCCTCGTCCTCGCGCGCACTCGCGCTGCGGGGACGCGTACCGGCTATCGGACGCGTCTCGACCAGACCATCGCGCACGCTGACCAGTCGCTCGGGCGACGAACTGATGATCGCCGCATCCTGCCAGAGCACCAGGCCGCTGAAGGGAGCAGGATTGTGGTAGCACAGGCTTTCATACAGGTCTTGGACATTGGGGATCGCTGCCAGCTGCAGGTTCCATGCCCGGGAGAGGTTGACCTGGAAGACATCACCCTCGACGATGTAGTCCTTGATACGCCTGACCGCATCGAGATAATCACGCTCCGGCTGTTCGTCAATCTGCCGTGCACGGATATCCTGCCTGACCGGGGTACCCGTCTTGTCCAGACCCTCGATATCCGCCTGGACCGCGGCCATGTCCGCTTCACTACCGGGCTCGCCCACGATATACACCCGGCCCCTGTCGCGGTCGCGCACCACGGCCGTCGCGCACCGCATCGCGAAGGCAACCGGCAGGTCCGGGTCCGCATGGGCAAGCGACAAGGTCGGCTCGATCTGCCCGGCCAGTTCGTAGCCAAGATACAGGAACCACCCCCCGGTGAAGGGCAGGTCACCCGCAGCGGATTCGATGGCAAGCTGTTGCCACCATGCATCCAGCCCGTCAAGAAAATCGGCACTCGTGACAGACAGTCCAGCGGGGTGCTGCAAGACACCGTCCGCCTGCAGGACGAGGCAATCACCGGAGCAGGCAAACAGGATGTCGTAGTGGCCGTGGGCCACGCTTTTCAGCAGGAACGGATAGCGTTCGGGATTGGCCCTGACCAGCGCCAGCAGATCAACCGGTCGTTTGGCTTCCGTGACAATCGCGGTCATGTTCGTGGTCAGGTTCTGTAGCGGGAAATCAGGAAGGCTTGCAGGCGCGCCTGGCAGGCGTATATATCTTGCTTCTCATGATCACGATGTCCAGGGATGGACAAGTGGTCACTCTCGCACACCCATGTGCTGTGCGACACCCGGTCTTCCTGACCATCGCCGCCGGGAGGCATGGATGCCGGAAACGGTCCTGCAAGGCGCTCCTATGCGAGATCAGCAGACGCTCTCAATTTATAAACGACTGAATACCAGTGTGCCGTTGGTACCGCCGAAGCCGAATGAGTTGGACAGCGCGATGTCGATCTTCATGCCGCGTGAGGTATGCGGCACATAGTCCAGGTCGCATTCGGGATCGGGATGGTCGAGATTGATGGTAGCGGGTGCCTGCTGGTCGCGCAGGGCAAGCACGGTAAACACGGCCTCGACACCCCCGGCGGCACCCAGCAGATGCCCGGTCATGGATTTGGTGGAACTGATGGCGACCTTGCCGGCATGTTCACCGAACGACCGTTTGATCGCCTGTGTCTCGGCCAGATCACCTGCCGGCGTCGAGGTGCCGTGTGCATTGATGTAGTCCACGGAATCATGATTGATACCGGCATCGCTGAGCGCCGCGTCCATGCACTGCGCCGCACCTGTGCCGCCCTCCGAGGGCTGCGTCATGTGGTAGGCATCACCGCTCATGCCAAAACCGGAAATCTCGCAATAGATGTCCGCGCCCCGCTGCCTTGCTGCCTCGTACTCTTCCAGCACCAGGACGCCGGCACCATCGCTCAGCACGAAACCGTCACGCTCACTGTCCCAGGGCCGGCTGGCCGCGGCCGGGTCGTCGTTGCGCGTGGACAGTGCGCGGGCAGCGGCAAACCCGCCGATGCCGGTGGGACAGGTGGTCATCTCCGCGCCGCCGGCCACCATAATGTCGGCATCACCGTAGGCAATGCTGCGTGCCGCCAGGCCGATATTATGAGTTGAGGTGGTACAGGCCGTCACCACGGCGATGTTCGGCCCCTTCATGCCGTACATGATCGACAGGTTGCCGGCGATCATGTTGATGATGTTGCCGGGCACAAAGAACGGTGAGATCTTGCGCGGGCCACCGTCGAGCCAGGCCTGGTAGGCCACCTCGATACCGTGCAGACCGCCGATCCCGGAACCGATGGCGACACCGGCACGCGCGGCATTTGCCTCGGTAATCTCGATGCCTGAATCGCTGATGGCCTGGCTGGCCGCTGCAATGCCGTAATGAATGAAGGCACCCATGCGACGTGTTTCCTTGCCGGCGATGTAGTCACCGACATCGAAGTCGCGGATCTCGCCGGCAAAACGTACCGGGAAGTCAGAGGCATCAAAATTCCTGATCGGGCCAATGCCGCTGTTGCCGGCAAGAATATTTGCCCAAGCCGCCTGGACGCTGTTTCCTACTGGCGAAATGATACCGAGCCCGGTTACGACCACACGTCTTTTCGACAATGCATATCTCCTGTCACGGGCCTCGTTGGGTAACGGCTCTGAAAACTAAAAGGCCGCACCGCAGATCGTTACGGGTGCGGCCTGAATGCTCGATGAAAAAAGATTACCCCAAGTGGGCGTTGACGTAGTCGATTGCCTGCTGAACGGTCGTAATCTTTTCAGCTTCCTCATCAGGAATTTCACACTCGAATTCCTCTTCAAGCGCCATGACCAGCTCAACCGTGTCGAGGGAATCAGCACCAAGGTCATCAACAAAAGAAGAACTGTTATTGACTTCGTCTTCCTTCACGCCAAGTTGCTCAACAACAATCTTCTTGACGCGCTCATCAACATTACTCATTTCGGGAGGTTCCTCTCGGTTTTATGGATGGCAGCCATGGCTGCGCGGCTATTGTAGTGAATGGTACAGACAAGTTACAAGTCGATTACAACACAGCTACGGGGGCTGCAGGATACCCTCTCATCCGAACGCGGCCGGGCCGCACTAAAGATCATTTTTATTTTATATTTTACAGTTACTTATACGATTATTACAGGCAGTGGCTGCAAAACGCTGGTTAGCCCATGTACATGCCGCCATTGACGTGGATGGTTTCGCCGGTGATATAGGCGGCATCGGCTGATGCCAGAAAGGCCACGGCATTGGCGATATCCATGACATCGCCCAGCCGGCCTAGCGCAATCTGCCCCAGCAACGCCGCGCGCTGTTCCTCGGGAAGAGCACGCGTCATGTCAGTGTCTATAAAGCCGGGCGCCACGGCGTTCACGGTGATACCGCGCGAACCGATTTCACGTGCCAGTGACTTGGCAAAGCCGATCACGCCGGCCTTGGTCGCGGCGTAGTTCGCCTGGCCCGGATTGCCGGTCGCACCGATCACGGAAGAGATCATGATAATGCGTCCGCGCCTGGCCTTCATCATGCCGCGCAGGCAGGCCTTGCTCATGCGAAATGCGGAGGTCAGGTTTGTCTCGATAACCTCGTTCCATTCTTCGTCTTTCATGCGCATCATCAGGTTGTCACGCGTGATACCGGCGTTGTTGACCAGGATACCCGGTGCACCGAACTCGTCCTGCACGCTGTTCAGCAGTGCCGCGATGGAATCCGGGTCGGTGACATTCAGCACCCGGCCCGCTCCCGTGATGCCGGCAGCGGATAGTGCCGCGCTGATAGCATCAGCGCCGCCAGCAGAAGTAGCAGTGCCGATGACCGTGGCGCCGCGGCGCCCCAGCACTTCGGCAATGGCCTTGCCGATTCCCCGGCTGGCACCGGTTACCAGTGCGATTTCATTACTCAGTGGCATGTCTGATCCCTGTGCTTGAATTAATCGTTCAACCTGCAAGCGCCGCTGTCAGAGTATCCGTATCATAGACGGCTGCACTGAGGATGGATTTATCGATGCGCTTGCATAAACCGGCCAGCACCTTGCCGGGTCCGGCCTCCAGCGCGCGTGTTACACCATGTGCATGCATGGCACGCACGGAACTGACCCACTGCACCGGGCTGTAGAGCTGCCTGGCAAGGTTATCGCGAATGATTTCCGGCTGATCCTGCAACACAGCATCGACGTTCTGCACAACCGGAATGACCGGTTGCAGAATGCGTGTCTGTTCCAGTCGCTGCGAGAACCTGTCGGCGGCGGGCTTCATCAGCGCACAGTGTGACGGAACGCTCACCGGCAGGATAACAACCCGTTTGGCGCCGGCTTCCTTCGCCAGGACAATCGCCCGCTCCACGGCGGCGGTATTCCCGGCAATCACGACCTGACCGGGTGAATTGAAATTGACCGGTTCGACCACCTCATCGGACGCCGCCTCGATACAGACAGCGGTAACGGTTTCATCGTCGAGTCCCAGCAGGGCGGCCATCGCCCCCACCCCGGCCGGTACGGCATCCTGCATGCAACGGCCCCGCTCGGCCACCAGGGCGACGGCATCGGCAAAGTCGAGCGCGCCCGCGCACACCAGCGCCGTATATTCACCCAGACTGTGGCCGGCCATGACCGAGGGCATGGCACCGTTGCCTGACTGCCAGGCCCGCCAGACGGACACGCCGGCCGCCAGCATCGCCGGCTGCGTTCTGTCAGTCCGGTTGAGTTCCGCTTCCGGCCCCTCCTGTACCAGCTTCCACAGGTCGTACTGCAGCACCTCACTTGCCTCGGCAAAGGTTGCACCGACCTGCGGATAGCTTGCGGCCAGATCGGCAAGCATGCCGACGGACTGAGAGCCCTGCCCCGGAAACACCATCGCCAGTGATTTATCGGTTGTTGCACTCATGGACGCTTAATTACCGATTAGTAAAAATTGCCACGGAATCCACGGAAACCACAGAATAAGCAGGAATTGTACTTCCGTGTCCTTCCGTGGTTTCAGTGGCAATAGAAAATTAATACTTGACCAGTGCCGAGCCCCAGGTGAAACCACCGCCGAAGGCCTCCATCAGCAGGATTTCACCGCGCTGGATCCGACCGTCGCGGACGGCGGTATCCAGCGCCAGCGGAACCGAGGCGGCCGAGGTATTGCCATGCTCGCCAACCGTGACCACTACATGGTCCATGGACATGCGCAACTTGCGTGCAGTGGCCTGGATAATGCGGATATTGGCCTGGTGTGGTATCAGCCAGTCGACATCGGATTTTTGCATGTCGTTGGCGGCCAGTGTCTCATCCACAATGCGGCCAAGGGTGTTGACCGCCATCTTGAACACCTCGTTGCCCTGCATCTGCACATAGGCCTGTCCGGCCTGCACCTTGTCATACCCCTGGGAAATCCCGGCAGGAACGGTCAGCAGGTGTTCATAGCTGCCGTCGGCGTGCAAGTGCGTCGACAGGATACCCGGCTCGTCACTGGCCTCGAGCACGACCGCACCCGCCCCGTCACCGAACAGGATTGCGGTACCGCGATCATTCCAGTCGACAATGCGCGACAGTGTCTCGGTGCCGACCACCAGTGCGCATTTCGATGTGCCGGTCCGTATGAACTTGTCGGCCACGCCGAGTGCATAGATAAAGCCGGTGCAGACCGCCTGGATATCGAACGCGGCCGTGCCGTGAATATCAAGCCGTTGCTGCAACAGGCAGGCCGTGCTCGGAAATACCCGGTCAGGCGTGGTGGTCGCCAGCACGATCAGGTCGACCTGGCGTGGTGTCTTCCCGGCCGCTTCCATGGCGCGTGTCGCGGCGATTTCGGCCAGGTCACAGGACGTTTCATCGCCGGCCGCGATATGACGCTTGACAATACCGGTGCGCTCACGGATCCATTCGTCCGTAGTATCCATGATTTTTTCAAGATCATGATTCGACAGAATCTTCTCCGGAAGATAGCTGCCGGTGCCCGTGATACGCGAATACTTCATGAGGCCTGCTGGTTCTCCTGGAAAGACTGCAACCGCTTGCTGATGCGATCGGGCACGGCTTCACGCACTGACAGGACGGCGACCTTGATGGCATTACCAAACGACAGCGCATCAGCACTGCCATGGCTCTTGATGACAATACCACGCAGACCCAGCAAACTGGCGCCATTATAACGCCGCGGGTCGATCCGGCGCCGAAAGGCCTTCAGTACCGGCATGGCAAACAGTGCAGCAGTCCGGGTTAAGATGTTGCGGGTAAATTCCTGCTTGATGAAGGTGGCAATCATTTTCGCCACACCCTCGCTGGACTTCAGGGAGATATTGCCGATGAAACCGTCGCAGACGATGACATCGAAATTGCCCTTGAAGATGTCATCACCCTCGGCAAAACCGGCATAGTTCAGGCTGCTCGCGGCGATCAGGTGTGCCGCTTCCTTGACCTGCTCGTTGCCCTTCATTTCCTCTTCGCCGATATTCAGCACGCCGATGGACGGATGCTGGTTGCCATCGACCGCGCTGGCAAGTTCCGAGCCCATCAGGGCAAACTGCAGCAGGTGCCGGGCATCGACATCGACATTGGCGCCGAGGTCCAGCATCCAGGTATGCTTTTTCTCGGTGGGCAAGGCGGTACAGATCGCCGGGCGGTCGATCCCCGGCAGCATCTTCAGGACAAAGCGCGAGGTTGCCATGAGCGCACCGGTATTGCCGGCGCTCACGCAGGCATGCGCGCGACCCTCCTTGACCAGGTCGAGGGCAACACGCATGGAAGAATCTTTCTTGTTGCGCAGTGCGTGCGACGGGAGTTCGTCCATCTCCACGGTTTCACTGGCATGCTGCACGCGCAACTGGCTGTTGCCGCTGGCTGCGGCCTTCGACAGTGCGGCGCCGAGCTCCGTTTCGTCGCCGACCAGAATATAGTCGATATCCGGGTTTTTTTCGGCCGCCAGCACGGCAGCGGGCACCACGACAGCCGAGCCAACGTCGCCACCCATCGCGTCAAGCGCAATCGTGACGCGATCAGTCATGTCGCGCACGGGTGTGCTGCCGGTGCAGCACCGGAATAACGCCTGATGGCTTCAACTGGATGCAGGACGATCAGTCCAGGTTTTTGCTGATGACCTTGCGGCCCCTGTAAAACCCGTCGGCACTGATGTGATGACGCAGGTGAGTCTCGCCGGTTGTCGGCTCGATGGAAAGCGTGCTTGCAGTCAGCTTGTCATGTGATCGGCGCATCCCGCGTCGGGATGGCGTCTTGCGGTTCTTTTGTACGGCCATGCTGATAACTCCTCTTTACGGCTGTTTCTGTTTCAATTTCGCCAGTACCGCGAACGGACTCTCGCGGGTCTCATTCGCGGACGGCTGATAATCTTTCATGATGCCCTCGCAGCGGGCATCCCGCTGGTGCAATGGTACCAGCGGCAAGGCCAGCAGCACCTCATCCGAGATGATATCCGCCACACTGGCCGGTTCACCTGTTAGCAGTAACGCCTCGTAGTGCTCCGGCAGACCGGCAATTGCCGCCTCGTTCTGCACCAGGCCGAGCCGGAATTTCAGGTCGAGGGCCTGCTCAACCGGCTCCAGACAGCGCTGACACTGCAGCATGACCTCGCCCTGGATCGTGCCGGCAAGGTAACGGATACCGGCCGGATCCTTGCCCAGCTCCAGCACCACCTGCAACTCACCGTCACTCGACGCCAGGGCCGGTAATGCCCGTTCGAGTTTTGCCAGCGGTATACGCCCGCGCATCACGCGGCCCGCCTCGGCTGTCGCTTGCAGATCGAGGCGATCCGGCAGGTGCTCTATCATAACCCGCTTATACTAGCGACTGGTCTGTTTACTGTCAAAAGGAAAACACTGATAATCCTGTATTTTCCACGCCCGCTGAATTGCACCTGGCCTTGACATGGCCCGGGAAATTCCGTAGTTAAATCTTCTGCCAATCCGTAACATGGACTCCACTTGATCAAGAAAATCCTGATCGCCAACCGCGGCGAAATCGCTGTCCGGATTATCCGCGCCTGTGCCGAGGCCGGCATTACCTCCGTCGCTATCTACGCGGATGCCGACCGCCATGCCCTGCATGTAAAAAAAGCGGACGAGGCCTATAACATCGGGCCTGAATCGATCGCCGGTTATCTGAATGCGCACCGGATCGTCAATCTGGCCGTGGCCGCCGGCTGCGACGCCCTGCATCCCGGGTATGGATTTCTCTCCGAGAATCCACTGCTGGCCGAGATCTGCCGGCTGCGACACCTGCGCTACATCGGCCCGGACGCACGGGTTATCACCCGCATGGGCGACAAGGTCGCGGCCCGTCAGGCCATGATCGAGGCCGGTCTTCCCGTCATACCCGGCAGCGAAGGCAACCTGGGCAGCCTCGATGAGGCCGTGGCCCTGGCCGCGGAAATCGGCTACCCCGTCATGCTGAAGGCCACCTCCGGTGGTGGCGGTCGCGGGATCCGCCGCTGTGATTCGGAGCAGGATTTGCGCAAGAACTACGACCGGGTGTTGTCGGAAGCCGCCAAGGCCTTCGGGCTGGCGGATGTCTTCATGGAAAAGTGTATTGTCCGGCCACGCCACATCGAGGTGCAGGTGCTGGCCGACAGCCACGGCAACTGCGTTCACCTGTTCGAGCGCGACTGCTCCATACAACGTCGTCACCAGAAACTCATCGAGATCGCGCCCTCGCCGCAACTGGAAGATACCCAGCGCGAGCAACTCGGCGAGATGGCCGTACGCGCGGCACAGGCGGTGCACTACGAGAACGCGGGTACTGTCGAGTTTCTGCTCGACGACGCCGGCCAATTCTATTTCATGGAAATGAACACGCGCCTGCAGGTCGAGCACACCGTGACAGAGGCAATTACCGGGATCGACATCGTCCAGGAACAGATACGCATCGCGGACAGGCAGCCGCTGCGCTTTGCGCAGGCCGACATCCAGCGGCGTGGATACGCCATGGAACTGCGCATCAATGCCGAGGACCCGAAGAACGATTTCCTGCCAAGCTTCGGCAAGATCACGCGCTACTTCGCGCCCGGCGGGCCCGGGGTGCGCACCGATGCCGCCATCTACAGTGGCTACGAGATTCCGCCCTACTATGATTCCATGTGCGCCAAGCTGACGGTGTGGGCGCTGACCTGGGACGACCTGCTCAACCGGGCCGGTCGCGCCCTGCAGGATATCGGCGTATACGGGGTACGCACCACGATCCCGTACTACGAGGAAATACTCAAGGTGCCTGCTTTCAGGCAGGGGAACTTCGATACCGGATTCGTCGAGGACCATCCGGAACTCGTCAACTACAAAACCAGTCGTCCCACACGTGAGTTGACAGCGGCAATTGCCGCGGCATTATCGGCACACCTGGGCATGTAACCAAAACACTGATGGACACGACATGACCAAAGTACATATCACCGACGTTATCCTGCGCGATGCCCACCAGTCGCTGATCGCTACGCGGATGCGCACCGAGGACATGCTGCCGGTGTGCGAACGACTGGACCGGATCGGCTACTGGTCGCTCGAGGTCTGGGGCGGGGCGACCTTTGATGCCTGCCTCCGCTATCTGAAAGAAGATCCCTGGCAACGGCTCGAGGAGCTGCGCGTGGCGCTGCCGAACACGCGCCTGCAGATGCTGCTGCGTGGCCAGAACCTGCTGGGGTACCGGCATTACAGCGACGATGTGGTCGAGGCCTTCGTCAAGCGCGCGGCCGAGACCGGCATCGACGTGTTCCGCATCTTCGATGCGCTCAACGACACGCGCAATCTCGAGACCGCGGTCGCTGCGGTGCGTGCCGCCGGCAAACATGCCCAGGGCACCATCTGCTATACCACCAGTCCGGTGCATACTACGGCCACGTTCGTGGCCATGGCACGCGCCCTGGAAGAGATGGGTTGCGACAGCATTGCCATCAAGGACATGGCCGGCCTGATGACACCCATGGTCACCGGCGAGCTGCTGCGCGAAATCACGCAGGTCACTGGCCTGCCCGTGCACCTGCACACTCATGCCACCGCCGGCACTGCCGAGATGTGCCTGCTGAAGGCAATCGAACACGGCTGTCACCACATCGACACGGCAATCTCGTCCTTTTCCGGGAGTACCAGCCACGCGGCGACCGAGAGCATGGTCGCGGCACTGCGCGGTACGGAGTATGACACCGGGCTCGACCTCGATGCCCTGCAGGAGATCGGGCTGTATTTCCGTGACGTGCGCAAGAAGTATCACCAGTTCGATAATGACTACCTTGGACCCGACACGCGCGTGCAGGTCTACCAGGTCCCCGGCGGCATGATTTCCAACCTGCATTCGCAGCTGCGGGAACAGGGTGCGCTCGATCGCATCGAGGACGTGTTCGCCGAAATCCCGGCGGTCCGCAAGGACCTCGGTTACCCGCCACTGGTAACTCCGACATCGCAGATCATCGGTGCGCAGGCCGTGCTGAATGTACTGACCGGCAAACGCTACTCGACCATCACCAACGAGGTGAAGCTCTATCTGCAGGGCCGCTACGGCAAGGCGCCGGCTGCCGTCGATCCGGCCGTACAGCAGCAGGCCATCGGCAAGGCAAACGTCATCGATGTTCGCCCGGCGGACCTGCTCAGCGATGAAATGGACAACCTGCGCAATGAGATCGATGACCTGGCGGAGAGCGAGGCGGACGTGCTGACCTATGCCATGTTCCCGGAAATCGGCAGGGAGTTCCTGAAACAGCGCAGCAGCAATGCCTTGATACCCGAAACGCTCGAACCCATCGGCGAAACACCGGAGACGCGCTCCCGCCCGACCGAGTTCAACGTTACCCTGCACGGCGAGACCTACCACATCAAGGTCACCGGTACCGGTCACAGCACCCTCGCCAACCGACCGTTCTACATGACGGTCGACAGCGTACCTGAAGAGGTGCTGGTGGAGACGCTGGACGCAATTGTAGTCGGAGATAAAGAAGGCATACCCACCGCCGGCGGCAGCCGGCGTCCGCGCGCTACCAAACCCGGTGACGTCACGGCCTCCATGCCCGGCACGATCATCGATGTGCTCGTTTCAGTCGGCGACACAGTCGAGGCCGGCACACCGGTGCTGATCACCGAGGCCATGAAGATGGAGACCGAGATCCAGGCGCCGATTGCCGGCACTGTCACGTCCGTGCACGTGGTCAAGGGTGATACCGTGAATCCCGATGAGACCCTCGTCGAAATCGATGGCTGACAGTCAACGCCCGCTGGTACTGGCCTCTTCCTCGCCCTACCGCAGGGAACTGCTTGACCGGTTGGGTCTGGACTACACGACAAACAGCCCCGACATCGACGAAACCGTCCTGCCCGGCGAGACCGCGGACGCCCTGGTCGAACGACTGGCAGAACACAAGGCCCGTTCAGCGGGAGAAACTTTTCAGGGCCTCATCATCGGTTCCGATCAGGTCGCAACCGTCAACGATGACATTCTCGGCAAGCCCGGCAATCACGACCAGGCCGTCGCCCAACTCGGCAGATTATCCGGCAATCGTGTCACCTTCCACACCGGGCTGTGCCTGCTGGATACGGCCAATCACGAGCTGCAGCTCGATATGGTGCCATTCACGGTACAGTTCAGGCAATTGACGGCGGAGCAGATCGAACGCTATCTGCGCACCGAACAGCCCTACGACTGCGCCGGCAGTTTCAAGTCCGAAGGGCTTGGCATCACGCTGTTTGCAAAAATGATGGGTGAAGACCCAACGGCACTGATCGGCCTGCCGCTGATTCGGCTGACTGAGATGCTTTCAAACGCAGGGATTGTGTTACCTTAAATCTTTTCTCGCGCAAAGACGCCAAGGCGCAATAAAATAACAACCCATAACAGAACATACATGACTACATGACTACATGAATGCAGGAGGTACGAGGTACGAGTCCATGGATGGACGAGATAGAACGAAGCAGTATGTCAGGGTCAAGAGTAACGCAAGAGTAGTTACCGAAATAAAAAATTGTCGTCATCCCCGCCTATGCGGTAATGACGACAGATATTATCTGAGCGACAGGAAATAAATCTTTTTCTCTGTGGCTTCTGTGGCTGTATTGAGTTGTCTCTTGGTGTCCTGGCGCCAGAGCGAGAGGCAGATTATTTAATCGTTCCTGTCGCCTCAACCATCACCCTGCCCATGGCCCGCGCCATCGCCATGCCGATGCGTTCGGTGAACAGCTCCAGCAGGTCCGGTTCCCGGGTGAAGTCGACGATATCCTCTGCACCTATGATCTCGCGTGCGACATAGCCGGCGCTGCCAAAATCATCGACCAGGCCCATATCGACACCCTCCTCGCCGGTCCAGATCAGACCGGTGAACAGCTGCGGGGCCTCTTTCAGCTTGTCTCCGCGACCGTCACGCACTGCAGTCTTGAAATGCTCGTGGATGTCGCCCAGCAGTCTCTGAATGTGCTCCACATCTGCCTCCTTGCTGGGCAGAAACGGGTCGAGGAAACCCTTGCTCTCACCGGCTGTGTACAGACGGCGCTCGACACCGAGTTTTTCCAGCGTGTCGACAAAGCCGAAACTGTCCATGCGTACCCCGATGGAACCAACGATGCTGGATTTATTGACGTAGATCTCATCGGCAGCCGATACCACGTAGTAGCAGCCGGACGCGCACATGTCCGTGACCACGGCATATAATTTCGTTTCGGGATGCAGTTCGCGCAGCCGCTGGATTTCCTGGTATATGTAGGATGATTGTACCGGGCTGCCACCAGGCGAGTTGGCACGCAGAATCACACCGGCCGTCTTTTTGTCTTCAAAGGCATCACGCAGTCCACCGATGACGATATCGGCACTGGCCTCGGTCGAATCGCTGATGATGCCGGTCAGTTCCACCAGTGCGGTATGCTTCTCGCCGACGGAGGCCACCTCGCTCCAGTCACGCGGCAGGTAGATTATCAACAGTGCCAGCAGATACAGCGCCAGCAGGATCTTGAAAAAGATACTCCAGCGGCGCGCGCGGCGTTGCTCGTTGACAGCAGTAAACGCCAGCCGCTCTACTATGTCCCGATAGCCGCCGTCATTATCGGGGAGGATGCTGCCTGATCGTTCCTTGTCTGACATATCGTTATCCTGATTTGAAAATCACTGATCCGGAATGTAACCCCGGCCACTCATCCACGCCGGCATATCGGCCACGTTATTCAGGCAGACCAGTGGATCATGGCGGCTCAGCCGGTCTGCCGAGTGCACCCCCGAGCGCACGGCGATCTTGGCTGCGCCTGCATGGGTTGCCATCTCCATGTCATATTCTGTATCGCCCACCATGACCGTTTCTTGCGGGCTGACCGACAATTCCTCCATGACTTCAAGCAGCATCTGCGGGTGCGGCTTGGAGATTGCCTCATCCGAACAGCGCGTCGCATCGAAATAATCGTTCAGCCCGGTCTCGCCCAGGACCCGGACAAGACCGCGTCGCGCCTTGCCGGTGGCGACACCGAGCAGGATATCGTTCGCCTTGAGCAAATCCAGCACCTCGCGGGCACCCGCGAACAGTTCAGAGCCCCCATGGGCAAACCAGTGTTCGCGGTAAGCCTCGACGAATGCGCGGTGGAAGTCGGCGTCGCGCCCCGGGACCAGCGTGTCGATCGCCTCGCGCAAACCCAGCCCGATGATATTCTTCACCGTGTCATCGTCCATTGGTGCCAGGCCCAGGTCGGCGATAGACGCGTGCAGACAGTGCACGATTTGCGACTCCGAGTCCATCAGCGTGCCGTCCCAGTCAAACACGATACATCGAATTCTGTCGGTCATTTCATGCCCGGTTGCAGTTTTGCGGCAGATTATGCAGATTCCAGCTGGTCCAGAACAGCCTTCAGGCCATCATCAAGCGGTACACTGATATCGACCACCTCGCCACCCGGATCATCAAACACCACCCGGTGCGCATGCAGAAACATACGCCGCAGGCCCGCTTCCCGCATGGCGGTATTAAATATCCGGTCGCCGTATTTGGCATCGCCGGCCAGCGGGTGCCCGATATGCGCCGCGTGCACCCGAATCTGATGGGTCCGACCGGTGTGGAGCACGGCCTCCACCAGTGTTGCGCCACGGAAGCGGTCAACCGGCCGGAACACGGTCATCGCCGTCTTGCCTGCGGCATCCACGCGTACGATCCGTTCGCCACCCTGCAGCGTATTTTTTCTCAACGGCGCCTCGACGGTACGTACTCCGCCGCCCCACTCCCCCGCCACCAGCGCGAGGTAATACTTTTCGACCGCACCGGACCGCAACTGTTCATGCAAGGCGCGCAAAAAACTGCGCCGTTTCGCGATCACCAGGCAGCCGGAGGTATCGCGATCCAGGCGATGGGCCAGCTCCAGGTACGGCGCTGCCGGACGTTCGGCACGCAGGACCTCGATCACGCCCTGGCTGATGCCACTGCCGCCGTGCACGGCCATGCCCGCCGGCTTGTTCAGCACCAGGCAGTGCGGATTCTCGAACAGGATAAATCCGGCAAGCCCGCCTGCCGGAACCCGCACCGCCCGCAGCGCCCCTGCCGAGGCCACGCGCACTGGCGGAATCCGCACTGTGTCACCGGCACACACCTTGTACTGCGCCTTGATGCGCCCGCTGTTCACCCGCACCTCGCCGCGGCGCAAAATCCGATAAATATGGCTGCGCGGAACGCCCTTGAGGTGTCGCGCCAGAAAATTGTCGATCCGCTGGCCGGCCTCGTCTGCCGTCACGCTGACCTGACGCACCTTGGGATGCGGTTTCACAACGGTTTCATTCATAACTGGATTCTGATTCCGGCCGACACGGCAATAACCCCACCCGCAGCATGTGCTCAATCCGCAAAGGTTTGCGGGTAATGGTCTAGGTTGCTATAGTGCCTCTCGGAATTGTAACGATCCGGTAACAACCCGTGATCTGTTGCTTCCAACCAACTTTTTTCTACCGGGGCTGTTGGCCGATCGATTAACCAACATTCTCACAAATAGCAGCTCGTTGCTGAAACATACTATCAAATAAACGACAAACGCTCCCATGGAATACGTCACCGTATTTATCACAGTAATTGCCTGCCTTGCCGCATTCACGGGTTTGATTCTGCCCTGGACCGGCTGGCGCAGCGGCGGCCCGTGTGTTCAGGTCGAGCGGATGAGAGAAAACCTACATGAAACGAATGCTGATAAATACCACGCAGCCCGAAGAGCTGCGTGTCGCCATGGTCGATGGACAAAAACTTTACGACCTTGATATCGAGGTACCCTCCAGAGGCCAGAAAAAATCCAACGTATACAAAGGAAAAATCACCCGCATTGAGCCGAGCCTCGAAGCGGCCTTCATCGAATTCGGTGGCAATCGCCACGGCTTCCTGCCGCTGAAGGAAGTCGCCCGCAGTTATTTCACTGAAGAGGCACGCCAGGCCGGTGCTCGTCTCGGCATAAAAGACGCCCTGCGCGAAGGCCAGGAACTGGTCGTGCAGGTCGAAAAAGAAGAGCGCGGCAACAAGGGCGCGGCCCTCACCACCTTCATCAGCCTGGCCGGCCGCTACCTGGTCCTGATGCCGAACAATCCGCGTGCCGGCGGCGTGTCACGCCGTATCCAGGGCGAAGACCGTAACCTGGTACGCGAGGCCATGAGCAGCATGATCATTCCTGAGGATATGGGGGTGATTGTGCGCACGGCCGGTATCGGACGCAGCGGCGAGGAGCTGCAGTGGGATCTCGACTACCTCGTGCACCTGTGGTCGGTGATCGAACAGGCGGCCAAGGAGAAATCCGCCCCCTTCCTGGTCTACCAGGAAAGCAATGTCATTATTCGTGCCCTGCGCGATTACCTGCGTAACGACGTCACCGAGATCCTGATCGACAGCCAGGAGGTCTTTGACGAGGCCCGCGAGTTCATGGAACGGGTCATGCCGCACAATCTCGGCAAGCTGAAGCTCTACCAGGACCGGATCCCGCTGTTCAGCCGTTTCCAGGTCGAATCACAGATCGAGTCGGCCTTCCTGCGCGAGGTCCGCCTGCCCTCCGGCGGCGCCGTGGTGATTGACCATACCGAGGCGCTGATCTCCATCGATGTCAACTCGGCCCGCGCCACCAAGGGCGGCGATATCGAGGAAACAGCACTCAATACCAACCTGGAAGCCGCCGATGAAGTCGCGCGGCAGCTGCGCATCCGCGACCTGGGGGGGCTGGTGGTGATTGATTTCATCGACATGCAGCCGGCCCGCAACCTGCGCGAGGTCGAGAACCGCTTGCGCGATGCGCTCAAGGTCGATCGTGCACGCGTCCAGGTCGGGCGCATCTCGCGCTTCGGTCTGCTGGAGATGTCTCGCCAGCGTTTGCGTCCCTCGCTTGGCGAATCGAGCCAGATCGTGTGCCCGCGCTGCACCGGCCAGGGCACGATTCGCGGCGTGGAGTCATTGTCGCTGTCGGTACTGCGCATCATCGAAGAAGAGGTGATGAAAGAAAATACCCTGCGGGTCATCGCACATGTACCGGTCGACGTGGGCACCTATCTATTGAACGAAAAGCGCGATTTGCTGGCCGGGCTCGAGACCCGTCACAAGCTCCCGGTCATGCTGATCCCCTCACCGGCGATGGAGACGCCCGAATACGACGTCCAGCGCATTCGCCTGGATGAAAGTGCTGAAATCAGCAGCGTTGCCAGCTATGACCTGAGAAAAGCGCCGGCACAGCCCGAGGTGGCACTGCCGCAGGCAGAAATGGCTGCGGCGGCGGAAGTCCCCGCCATCAAGTCGGTCAAACCCGTGGCACCGGCACCACAACCCGTCACCAGGACCGCTACCCGCCGCAAAAAGAAACCCGGCCTGCTGAAACGGCTGTTTGCCAGCCTGCTCGGTTCTGCCGGCACCAGCGAGTCGTCACCCACGCCTTCGGCCAGTCGTCATGGCAGGCCACAGGAGCGTCGGCACAGCAGCAGCGACAGCAGTGGGCGCCGGAACAGTCGCAGTCGTCACGGCAGTAGCCGGCGCACCAGCGAACGTCAGACAGGGTCAGCCAGCAGCAGACCGGCCCCATCCCGACCCGCCCCATCCCGTCAGCGCCAGCAACCTGGCCAGCAGGAAGAAGCTGCCGCGCGTAAACAGACCGCCCAGGCTGACACGTCACCACCCGCCAAGCAGGCAACTGTCGGCGATGAATCCTCACCGGGTCAGCCAAAACGTCGCTCTCGCCGCGGGCGCCGCGGTGGCAGACGACGCACTGCCGGAAAAAGTCGGGAGCAATCCGCTGCAACGGGCGAGCAGACCGGTACCGACAAGCCTGACGGTGCTACCCAAGCGGCCGGTAAACCCGAAGCGCGGCAGCCTGCTCCGGATGCCGGCGCACCACCAGCAAACGAATCGAGGCCAGCCACCGCGGCCAATATTGCACCGGAGACGCGACCACCATCGGGTGGCGAAAAACCGGATCTGGCGCCAAACAGCAATACGGCGGGCAGTGGCGAACAGCGGGCAGCGGGACATGACACGCAGCCGGCGGTCAAGGAAAACGCGGCCGCGGAATAGCGCCGCAGAAAACAGCTTGAGGATGTGCCGACCGCAGGCGGCGTGTTATAAACCGTGCTGACGGCGAAGCGTTTCGAGCAACCCGGCAGAGGCCTCCTCGATCAGATCGAGGACCCGTTCGAAGCCGGTTGACCCGCCGTAATAAGGGTCAGGGACCTCTGTGATCCCGGGTACCGATGCAAACTCGAGGAACAATCGCAGTTTTGGGCTGTGCTCCGGTGCGCACAGTTCAGACAGGTCCGTATAATTGCTGCTGTCCATTGCCAGTATGTAATAAAACTGCTCGAAGTCGGTCTGACTGAAGCGGCGCGCCCGTTGTGAGCTGAGGTCGATGCCGCGCCGCAAGGCCGCTTGCGAGGCCCTGGCA
>JBATGJ010000331.1:0-5913 GCA_049665685.1 Gammaproteobacteria bacterium | reverse complement strand
GCACATTTAACACTAATATAAATAGAAAATGTGCTCTGACACCCTTTTTCATGCCAACTGGCCATGACCTCCTCCCTCTGCCACACTTTCCCGTCATGAAGGCGATGGTCATCAACCGCATCGTGTCGCTGCTTGAGGACGAGGCGCCGCTGGAGCTGGTGGAGTTGCCGGATCCGGAACCGGCGGCGGGGGAGGTGCGTATCCGCGTCACCGCCTGCGGGGTCTGCCACACCGAGCTGGACGAGATCGAGGGCCGCACCGCGCCGCCACACCTGCCGGTGGTGCCCGGCCACGAGGTCATCGGCCGGGTAGACCGGCGCGGTCCGGATGCCAACCGCTTTGTTGAGGGCACGCGCGTGGGCGTCGGCTGGATTCACCATTCCTCCGGTGCGCCGGATGAGAACCTCGATCCCGGATTTGTCGCGACCGGCCGCGATTGCAACGGCGGTTATGCCGAGTACCTCACCGTGCCCGAGGACTATGCCTGCCCGATACCGGAGGTGTTCAGTGATGCCGAGGCCGCGCCGCTGTTGTGTGCCGGCAGTGTCGGCTACCGTTCCCTGAAACTCGCCAACCTGGCCAACGGCGATGCACTCGGCCTGACCGGCTTCGGCGGTTCGGCGCATATCGTGCTGCAGCTGGCACGGCACCTGTACCCGGATTCACCGGTCGCCGTGTTTGCACGCGACCCGCAGGCGCGCACCTTCGCCCTGGAGCTGGGGGCGGACTGGGCCGGCGATACCATGGACCGTCCGACGCAGCCTTTGCAGGCGATCATCGACACCACGCCTGCCTGGAAACCGGTGGTAGCGGCACTCGCCAACCTGCGACCGGGTGGTCGCCTGGTTATCAATGCGATCCGCAAGGAGGACACAGACCTGGACGAACTGCTCGGCTTGCGCTATCACGAGCACCTGTGGATGGAGAAGGAGATCAAGTCGGTGGCAAATGTCACGCACCGCGATATTGCCGAGTTTCTGCCGATCGCCGCGCAGGTGCCGATTCGCCCGGCCGTTGAAACTTACCCACTGATCGAGGCCAATCGTGCCTTGCTGGAACTGAAGCGCGGCCCCGTGCGCGGCGCGAAGGTGCTGGTGATGTAGAAAAAAGGTGTCAGAGCACATTTAACTCTAATATAAGTAGAAAATGTGCTCTGACACCATTTTGCCATTTTGAATATTCACAAGACCAGGGAGAATGCAATGAAAGTTACCGAAGCAGTACGTGCACGGCGCGCAATCAAGTGGTACGACCCTGAGCATCAAATGTCGGAGCAAACCTTCAGTACGCTGATGGAGCACGCGATTCTGGCACCCACGGCGTTCAACATTCAGAACTGGCGCTTCGTGCGTGTCACGGACCCCAAGCAACGCAAGGCGATTCGAGCTGCGGCCTGGGATCAGGCACAGGTCACGGACGCGTCCGAACTGCTGGTGCTGTGCTTCGACAACAAGTCATGGGAACATGAGCCACAACGTTACTGGACTAACGCACCGCAGGAAGTGCAGGATTTTCTCGTGCCGGCGATCGATGCCTATTATCGGGATAAACCCCAGGTCGAACGCGACGAGGGCATGCGCTCCTGTGGGCTCGTGGGGATGGCGATTATGTTGATGGCCCAGGAACTGGGTTACCAGAGTTGTCCGATGGACGGCTTTGATTTCGACGCAGTCGCCAGCATCATCAACCTGCCCGCAGACCATACGATCGCTTTCATGATTGCGATTGGTAAGGGCACCAAGGAAGCATGGCCAAAGCCCGGGCAACTGTCGCTGGACGAGGTTTTGGCAAGCAATCGATTTGATTGAGCAGAGGAACAGAGGTCGACTGAGAGGAACAGAGGTGGTCGGCTGAGAGGAACAGAGGTCGGACCTGCCCAACATGTTGATAAACGGATAAGAAATTGGAAAATAAAGCTGTTTTCAGGCCTTAAAAGGCCTGTTCCAGGTATGAAATGGCCACTTTAAGATGAAGCATCACGCGCAGCCAATATTACTTCTTCGATGAGGGGTGGCGTAATGTGCCACCGAGGGGAACCCGAGGTCGTTAAGGCATCGTTTTCAGGCATTAAATGCTTGCGATAAGAGACGAGAATGCCGCTTTTTTGGTATGTATTTCAGTTGAAACAGTATCTTGTGGAGGTCCGACCCCGTTACTCCGTTACTCTTACTACACCATTTTTCTACCATGCACCTGACCAAAACCCGCATCCTCGCCGGCCTGCAGTGTGAAAAGCGGTTGCATCTTGCACTGCATCGTCCCGAGGAGGCGCAGCCGGTAATTTCGGCTGCGGCCATCACCGGACAGGTGGTGGAGCGCCATGCCCGTCTGATGTTTCCAGGTGCTGTCCTCATCGAACGGGGTGCGACCGGCACCGATCCCTTTCGACAGACCGCACAATGCCTGCAGGATCCCGCCGTGCAGACCCTGTTTGAGGCTGCCTTCCGCGATGACCCGGTCACCGTGTTCGTCGATGTGCTGCAGCGGGCAGGCGCGGGCTGGGACCTGATCGAGATCAAGGCCGGGACACGGGTCGAGGACCGGCACATCGATGATGTTGCCATCCAGGTCTGGGTCCTGTCCCGGACCGGTATTAACCTGAACCGGATCTACCTCATGCACATCGACAGTGCCTTCATCTACCATGGCGGGCATGATTATGCGGGGCTGTTCGTCCGCGAGGACATTACCGAGCGGGTCCAGCGACACCTGGCGACCATCGGTGCGGACATCGAGCGTCTGCAGAACATTGCCGCCGGACCCGAGCCCGTGCGCCATGTCGGCGGCCATTGCAAGCGGCCATGGATCTGCGAGTTCACGGCCTACTGCAACGCACGTGATGCCGGTTACCCCGTGTCGCTGCTGCCCAATGTTCGCGCACAACTGGTGGAGCAACTGCTGGCACGCGGCGTTACCGACGTGCGGAATATTCCGGCCGACGCACTGAGCAGCGAGACCCATCAGCGCATCCGCCGGATCACGATCGCAGGCAGTGAAGAGCAGCTGCCCGGGGCAGCCAGTGAGCTGGACGCGCTGGCCTGGCCACGCTATTACCTCGACTTCGAGTGTATCCAGTTTGCCGTTCCCGTCTGGGCCGGCACGCACCCCTATGACCAGCTCCCGTTCCAGTGGTCCTGCCACATCGAGTATGCCGCGCAGCCCATCGTGCACCGGGAGTTTCTCGATACCTCGGGCACCGATCCGCGCCGCGCCTTTGCGGAAACGTTGCTTGCGGTATGCGGTGAAGCGGGCGCAATCATTGTCTACAACCAGTCGTTCGAGAAGCGCATTATCAGCGAACTCGCGGCTGCCTTCGCAGACCTGCGTGAATCACTGCGCACACTGAACGATCGCATCGTGGATCTGTTACCCGTCGTCAAGCGCAACTACTACCATCCCGACATGAAGGGCTCGTGGTCGATCAAGAGTGTACTGCCCTGCCTGGTCCCCGGGCTGCGTTACGCCGACCTGGGCGCGGTACAGGAGGGCACCCGGGCGCAGCAGGCATACTTCGATCTGATCAGTGGCGAACTGAATGCGGCCGCAGCCGAGCGTCTGCATAAGGACCTGCTGGCATATTGCCGGCTTGATACCTGGGCCATGGTGGCCATGGTCGAAAAATTGCAAAATAAGAGGGATCAGTGACACAGCGCAATTGTTATCATCTGTTACTGCTCCCTTATTCGGGTTGTTCATGGTGCGCATAGCGCACCCTACCAATGTTTATGGTGCGCATAGCGCGCCCGGCCAATAGTCCAGAGACGCGTTCGGTTCGGTTATGCAGCCTTCCACAGATCAAACAGACGATCCCGGCAGCGACATGCCCTGGCGCAACATCGTGCGAACGATCGTGCACGGGCTGTGGCTGGTGTTTGCTGTCCTGGCCCTGATCTACGTGACCAGTCTGGCTGGCATGGTCCCGTGCTGGGGGCTGTTTGTGTTGATCAGCCTGGTGGCCTGGCCCATCTGGCACTACCGCGTCGAGTACCTGATGTTGCGCCGCCGGCTGGTGCTCGAAGGTGTTATGCAACCCGCAAGCCGTATCAGGAAGGCTTTCTGGCAGGGGCACATTAGCCGTGCCATACAGGTCGTTTTCTCGCTGTGTCTCGCCTGGCTGTTACTGGTTCTGCTCGCGGAGTTGTCCATGCAGCACTGGCTGGCGCTTGCGCTTGACGGATTGTTGCTGGCGCTGATCAGCGTCCCCGTGAGACGCGGCCTGGCCGGCAGTATCAACGCGCAACACCTGGGTGCAATCGCGCGTCGCTGGCCGTTGTTGCTGGTCAATGGCGTGCTGCTGGGCCTGGCAATTATGCTGATCGATTTTTTCCTGGTCGGTGCGCCGGATACCCGCCTGCTGGCCTGGAACACCCTTGCCGAGCGTGTCTATATTGATACCTACAACGATGCCGGCTGTGTGCTGTGGGGAACCAGTGCCGGCGCCGCGGCGGCGCTTGAGGCACTGGCCTGGCACGGTTCACAGCTGCTGATACCAGGTCTGCCCGACACCGGCAGCCGGCTTATCGCCTGGGCCTTTTTTCTGTTGCGCGCCGCGACGGTGGCGTGGCTGGTGACCGCGCTGTTGCTGGGGGTCAGCATCATGGTCGAGAGGCGTGCACTAAAGATGCGCGGACGCAACCCCGGCAGTAGCGTGTCACGGGCATTCATAATCACCATCATCCTGCTGGCCCTGCCGTTTTTTTATGCCTCGGTGAAGCTCAGCGAACTGGATCGCTCGGTGTTTGATCACCCTGTGGATACGGCTGCCGGAATGATCGATCCATGTGCAGTGGATACTGCACGCCGCGAGCAACTGCTTGCGAGGCTGGATAGTGATGTAGAAGCCACGCGCGTGCAGGCGACACACGCGGTCGATGAGAAAATCGAGCAGGGCGTTGCCGTATTATTTATGGATATAGAGCAGGGTGTTGAGCAGTACCTGGACTGGTACTTTACCGTGCTTGGTGAATATCAGCGTCTCGCTGCCGTATTTACCGACGATGTCGCAGAAACCATGCTCGAACAGCTCGCCAGGTACCTGTTTGCAGGCAACGACTTTGATGCGCAGCTAGGCAAGCTTGACAGTGAGTTGGCACAAATGACGGCTGCACGTTTTGCGCAGCTGACACCGCAACTGAGGGATAAACTGGCTGGCAGCACGTGCGAGATTGGCCAGTTGTCACTGGTGCCCCTGTCAAGCCTGGACCATGATACGCTCAGGGCCTCGGTGGCCGCGACCAGTGGCGTGGGGGCCGGTATCGTTGCCAGCAAGGCGCTAGCCAGCAAGACCACGGCGGCGGTAGTCGGCAAGGTCGCGGCGAAAAAATCATTCCAGACCGGAGCCGCGTTGGTCACCAAGACGCTTGCCAAGAAAGGTTCATCAACGCTGCTGTCGGCCGGAGCCGGCACCGCGCTGTGTGCACCAACCGGGCCGGTGGCGATCCTCTGTGGTGTGACGGCGGGACTGGTAACCTGGTTCACCGTCGACAAGGTGCTGGTCGAGCTCGACGAAGCACTGCACCGCGAGGAAATGCGCGCGGATATTATGCAGGTGCTGGCGGTGCAGCAAGCACTGCTGGCCGGGCAGCTGGCCGAATACAATCACGGCCGGATCGATCTTATGGCCGCCGAGGTGAATGCGGCCGTGCACAGGACCTTCATTCCTGCAGTTGATGGCGTACGCTAGGGAAATTGGGGTGGAAATTGGGGTCAGAGTAGAAATTGAGAAATTTTTACTCTGACCCCAATTTCCCTTGACCCCAATTTCATTAGAGAGGACGTAATCATGCTGGTGACCTTTTCTTGTCCCGCCTACGCGGATATTACGATGTTCGGTGACGTGGCAATCCGACTGCTTAAGATGATGGGGCATAGCGGCACGGTGCCTGGCGCCCTCCTTGCAGAAGAAGTCCAGGC
>JBATGJ010000330.1:0-11172 GCA_049665685.1 Gammaproteobacteria bacterium | reverse complement strand
CCCCAGTGGCCGTAGTCATCGGCGCCGGCACCGTTTGTGCCGTCTGCCTCGAAGGTGTAGTAGCCGCCGAAGACGCTCAGGCCGACACCTTCACCGAGGTTAACGGGCAGGTCGATTGCGGCGTTGTAGTAGACGTCACCCTCGTCGAACGGGCCCTTACCATCGAGTTCGCCCCAGAAGGTGTAGGCGATACCACCGCTGAACATGCCGTAGCTCAGGCTGCCGGCGATCTCGGCATAGTCGATGTTGCCGCCATCCGGGTAGTAGTAGTACAGGACGCTGACGTCATAGCCCAGGCCGTTGTCGAACTCGTTGGCGTAACCGGCATACCAGTCCACCTCGGCAGACGCGAACTGGACATTCGACGCCCAGGTGCCGATGTAGAGGCCGGAATCGTGGCCCCAGTCGACGCCACCGGAAACCGCTGCGTCATCGAGTGTCTGGGTGACACCGCGGAAGTAGTAATTGCTGGCGGCGGCGATATTGAAGTCCAGCTCAGCGTGTGAAGCAGCCGTCGCCCCCATCAGGGCGGTTGCTAGTAAGGTTTTCTTCATCATTTCAGTTCTCCATAAAAAGTTAGGTGGTTAAACACTGTGCAATGACCAACCACATTTAACTCTGTCTCAGGGAATTCAGTCTCGATTTAGCAGGAACCATGCCAGATGCCTATTTACCAATTGAATTAACGAGTTAGGCTGACTTCAAAATATTACAGTCTTGTAAAATGCCCTATTTCAGTGCACATAATCGGGGCTAGCACCAGATTGGTGCTTCTGTTTGTGGTGGATACCACAACAGGCGCTGTAAACCATTGATTTACTGTATTTGTGCTGTTGGCACCCATATTGCTGTACAGCTGACGTGGGGGAACGGCACTGCCTGCAGTTGACCGGTCCACGGCCCAATAAGCTCAATGGGTGACTAGGGTTCCGATCCGCAGCAGCGGGTGTCTGGTCCGAGAGTGACCGACCTCTTTTGTCAGGGGTTACACGGCGGGATAAAAGCCCGGGAGGATGACAAATTGGCTTCCCCGCGCCTGTAAATTGATCGTAACCGACAACCGGAGAGAGCCATGCGCACCCAATCAAGCTGTTTTCATCGACTTTTCAGTCTATTTACCATCGCATTACTATCCATTGGGCTGGTACTGGGTCCTGCACCTGCGCAGGCCAAGGACAAGTTCCGCGTCGCATGGAGCATCTATGTTGGCTGGATGCCCTGGGGCTATGGGGATCAGGCCGGCATCGTCAAGAAGTGGGCTGACAAATACGGCATCGAGATCGAGGTCGTCCAGATCAACGACTATATAGAATCCATTAATCAGTACACGGCCGGTGCCTTCGATGGCTGTGTCATGACCAACATGGATGCGTTGACCATCCCGGCGGCCGGTGGTGTGGATTCAACCGCACTCATTGTCGGCGACTTCTCCAACGGCAATGACGGCATGATACTCAAAGGCAAGAAGTCGCTGGCGGATGTAAAGGGCCAGAAAGTCAACCTGGTGGAACTCTCGGTGTCGCATTACCTGCTGGCACGCGCCCTGGAAAGCATCGGCTCCAGCGAGCAAGACCTCACTGTCGTTAATACCTCGGACGCAGACATGGTGTCGGCCTATGCTTCCAGGGACGTCACGGCGGTGGTTACCTGGAACCCCCTGCTCAGCGAGATTCTCGCCATGCCGGACAGCCACAAGGTGTTCGACTCGAGCCAGATCCCGGGTGAAATCATCGACATGATGGTGGTCAATACCGGAACGCTTGCCGCCAATCCGAAACTCGGCAAGGCCCTGACCGGTGCCTGGTATGAAATCATGTCAACCATGTCGGGTGATGGCAAAGGCGCGGTTGCTGCACGCACGCAGATGGCCGAGGCCTCCGGCACCGACCTGGCCGGTTACGAGTCTCAACTGGCCTCCACACGCATGTTCTATGATGCTGCCGATGCGGTCGCCTTCGTACGCAGCGGCGAACTGATAGAAACAATGCAGAGCGTCGCCGCGTTCTCCTTCAAGCATGGCTTGCTGGGTGAAGGTGCCCCGGACGCGGGGTACATCGGTACGGCATATCCGGGCAACAAAATTGTCGGCAACAAGAACAGCGTCAAGTTGCGCTTCGATGACACCTACATGGCGATGGCGGCCGACGGCAAGCTTTAGCAGCCGGATCGCTCATGAAACGACTACTGAATCGGCGCCCCGGGCGCGTGTCGCGCGCGCTGCTGGGTATGCTGCCTTTTGTGCTGTTGCTGCTGATTTATATGGTCACCTCTGATGCACGCCTGGCGGAAAACCCGGATGACAAGTTGCTACCGTCGTTTTCGTCTATCGGGGCGGCCATAGATCGTATGGCCTTCGAACCCAGCAAGCGCAGCGGTGATTATCTGCTGTGGGCAGACACCGGTGCCAGCCTGCAACGGCTGGCACTGGGTGTCGGCATCAGCGCAGTGATCGCGCTTGTCTTCGGCGTACTGCTCGGCATCATCCCGTATATAAATGCAGGTTTTTCACCCTTTGTTTCCGCCATCTCAATGATTCCACCCATGGCGATCCTGCCCATACTGTTCATCGTGTTTGGACTGGGCGAGGTCTCCAAGGTGGTGCTGGTCGTGATTGGCATCACCCCATTTATCACTCGTGACCTGCAACAGCGGGTTCGCGAAATTCCTTCCGAACAGATCATCAAGGCGCAGACCCTGGGTGGCTCCACCTGGCAACTCATCATCCGCGTGGTACTGCCGCAGGTATTACCCAGACTCATTGATGCAGTACGCCTGTCACTCGGCGCGGCCTGGCTGTTTTTGATTGCCGCCGAAGCGATTGCCGCGACCGAGGGCCTTGGCTACCGAATCTTCCTGGTACGCCGTTATCTCGCCATGGATGTAATCCTGCCCTACGTAATCTGGATCACACTGCTTGCGTTCCTGACAGACCTGACTCTGCGTTATATTTCCAGAATCGCGTTCCCCTGGTTTCAGAAACTAACGGCAGATAGCACATGAACAGGATCGAGTTCAGCAATGTCTGGAAAGAGTACGGCCAGCAGGTCGTACTTGAAAATCTCTCTCTGTCAGTCGACACGGGAGAATTTTGTACTATTGTCGGCGCATCGGGTTGCGGCAAGACCACCTTTCTGCGCATGCTGCTGGGAGAGGAACGACCCAGCCGTGGCGAGATTCGGCTTGACGGAAATCCGCTACGCGACGAGCCGGGACCGGATCGGGGCGTTGTGTTTCAACGCTATTCCGTTTTCCCGCACCTGACCGTCCTGCGTAACGTCATGCTGGGCCTGGAACTGCAGGCAGCACCGTTATCCGGTCGCCTGTTCGGCGCGGCACGGCGCAGGGCAAGCGAGCAGGCACGTGAAATGCTGGACTCGGTTGGCCTGACCCATGCACTTGATCGCTACCCTACTGAATTATCCGGCGGTATGCAGCAACGCCTGGCGCTGGCCCAGACGCTAATCATGAAACCCCGCATCCTGCTGCTGGACGAGCCCTTCGGCGCACTGGATCCTGGCATTCGGACCGACATGCACAAACTGGTGCTGCAACTCTGGCAGCAGATTGGACTGACGATATTCATGATTACGCATGACCTGCAGGAAGCATTTTACCTGGGCAGCCGCCTGCTTGTGTTCGACAAGTTGCGCATCGATCCGCAGGCACTGGGGGCGTATGGTGCAACCATAACCTATGACCTGCCACTGGCGAGTACCGATCAGGACACCATCGAAGGTATTCGTCAGCACGTGGAAGAAGAAGTGCCGCGGGCACTCGAGGCGGCGGGCAACTAGGTCGTTATCAGATAGACTGCAAGTGCACGTATTAACAAGCCCCGGCTTGATTGCCGGGGAAATGGTGCAGCAAAGTTACAATACAACAGACTGCCCGTGGAATTAATTGCCATGACAGACCACAAACCCGATCCTGCCCGAATCGTACATCGTGACACCCTGCCGGGCGCGCGTTACTGGTCGTTCATAATACGGCGCGGCTTCTGTCTGCGACTTACCGATATCGAGGGAGGAGCCAACTGCTCCGCGCTGTTCTACAATGCGCATGAAACACTGGAACGTTACAACATGGCGGACACCCTCAAGGCGCAGCATACCGCCTATCTGACCCGGGGGCATGTCTGCTATTCAGACATGGGCCGCGTCATGATGTCGATCATCGAGGATACCTGCGGCTGGCATGACACCGTCAGTGGCGTAACCGATGCCGCCATGATCAAGGCCCGCTATGGAGAACACTCGTACCAGGATTACCGCAATGACTTTTACCGCAACGGCCGTGACCTGTTCCTGATCGAACTGGGGAAACGGGGTATGGACAAGCGTGATTTGATGGCAAACATCAATTTCTTTTCAAAGGCCAGTTCAGACACTGATGGCAATATGCAATTTCACAGCAATCATTCATCGCCCGGCAGTTATATCGATCTACGTGCCGAAATGGACTGTCTGGTGGTACTCAACACCTGCCCGCATCCACTCGACCCATCCGGCGAATGGCGGCCGCGGCCCGTGGACCTGACCATTTGGCGCGCTGAACCACTGGCAAATGATGACCTGTGCATGAACGCCTGCCCGGAAAATCAACGCGGTTTTGCCAATACTGCAATCTATCACTGCCAGTACGATTGATGACCATCATGACTGACAGCGCATTGACTGAAAGCCGGCTCAGGCCCGAGGACGCCAGTTGCGACGAGATCGTCAAGGCAGGGGATGCCTGGCTCAAAGACCTGCGCCAGGGCCAGATACTGCGCATCCTCGATCTCGAGGGAAATCAGGCTGTAGACACACTGTTCTATAATGCGCATGACCCGGCCGAGCGCTACAGTGCCATTGATACCATCCGTGCCCAGGGCAATCTCTATCTGACAACCGGGTCAAGACTCATTTCATCGGACGGCAATATCATGCTAACCATAACGGCCGATACCTGTGGTCGTCACGATACCCTCGGCGGTGCGTGCTCCGCGGAAAGCAACCAGGTGCGCTATGCCCTGGACAAACGCAGCATGCACAACTGCCGTGACAGTTTCCTGAGCGCACTCGCTGCATCCGATCTGCATATGACGAAACGCGACCTGACCAGCAATATCAATTTCTTCATGAATGTGCCGGTCACCCCGGAAGGCGGCCTGACCTTCGAGGACGGCATCTCGGCCGCAGGTCGTTATGTGGAGATGCGTGCCGACATGGATGTCACCGTGCTGGTATCGAACTGTCCGCAGTTGAACAATCCATGCAACGCATACAACCCGACTCCGGTACGCATGCTGGTCTGGGATTGAATAATATCAAAGGCAAAATAAATTCCATTTGCAGCCTGGCCACAGGAGCGAGAGAATTATCAGTTGTGGTATTGGCGAATAAATAGCAACAGTGCCAGGGACGACCCTGCAGCGCTACCCGGCATTGGCGGGACGGCTCGCCACGATTACGTATAATTCATATGTTTGACAAGGTCCTGATTGCCAACCGTGGCGCTATTGCCTGCCGTATCATGCGCACGCTGCACAATATGTCTGTCAGTCCTGTAGCAGTGTATTCACAGGCGGACGCACACTCCCTGCATGTCACCGCGGCAGACCATTCCGTGCTGCTCGGCGAGTCCCTCGCGACTGATACCTACCTCGATACCAGCCGCATATTAGATGCGGCCCGGCAAACCGGTGCACAGGCGATACATCCGGGTTACGGCTTTCTCAGTGAGAATGCCGCATTTGCCGAGGAATGTGCAGCGCATGGCATTGTCTTCATCGGCCCCGAGCCACGGCATATGCGCGACTTCGGTCTCAAGCACACCGCGCGCCAGCTTGCAGAAGCCAGTGGCATGCCACTGCTGCCTGGCACCGGACTGCTGGATGATCTTGACCATGCACTGCATGAAGCGCAGGCCATTGGTTACCCGGTAATGCTGAAAAGTACCGCGGGCGGCGGTGGCATCGGCATGCAGCTATGTAACGATGCCACCGCGTTGACAGAAGCCTTTGACTCGGTCCGGCGCCTGTCGCGCAACAACTTCTCGAATGCGGGAATTTTCCTGGAGAAGTATGTCCAGAACGCACGCCATGTGGAGGTGCAGATTTTCGGCGATGGCGGTGGCAAGGTAATCGCCCTGGGTGAACGTGATTGCAGCCTGCAACGCCGCAATCAGAAAGTTATCGAAGAAACGCCTGCACCCGGCATCAGCAGCATGCAGCGCGCCCGGATGCAGGACAGCGCCTGCCGACTGGGGGCATCGGTCAACTACCGTTCTGCCGGTACGGTAGAGTATATCTACGATGCCGGCAAGGACACCTTCTACTTTCTGGAGGTCAACACCCGTCTGCAGGTTGAGCACGGCGTCACCGAAGAAGCCTGCGGGGTCGACCTGGTGGAATGGATGGTGCGGCTGGCGGCAGACGAGTTGCCCGACCTTGAAACACTGCAGCCGGTTATGTCCGGTCATGCAATACAGGCACGTGTGTATGCGGAAAACCCGGCACGGCAATTTCAGCCGTCATCCGGGCTGCTGACACACGTGGCATTTCCGGCAGACGCGCGTTGCGAGACCTGGATCCAGGCGGGTAGTGAAGTGTCACCCTTCTACGACCCGATGCTGGCCAAAATCATTGTGCATGCGACTGATCGTGACAACGCAATCAGCAAGCTTGATCGTGCCCTGCAGCACACCACCCTTGAGGGGATTGAGACGAACCTCGATTACCTTCGCCAGATACTCACCGATAAGGTCTTTGCGCAGGCTACACACACCACCCGCACCCTGGATGACTTTGACTACCGCGCCAGCAGTATTGATGTGCTGGCACCCGGCACCCAGACCACGGTGCAGGACTTCCCGGGACGCATCGGCTACTGGAATATCGGGGTGCCACCCTCGGGCCCCATGGATGACCTTGCGTTTCGCTACGGTAACCGGTTGCTGGGTAATCCGACCGATGCGGCAGGCCTGGAATGTACCATCACCGGGCCGACACTTCGCTTCAACTGCGCAAGCGTTATCACGCTTACCGGCGCACCCATCGAGGCGGAACTGGACGGACAACCGCTACCCGCCTGGCAAGCTGTAGCGGTGAATGCCGGCAGTACCCTGGTACTGGGCAAGCTGACGGAGTCCGGCGCACGCAGCTACCTGTGTTTCCGGCATGGCCTGCAGCTCACACCCTACCTGGGCAGTCGCGCCACCTTTACCCTGGGTCAGTTTGGCGGCCATGGTGGCCGCCCACTGCGTACCGGCGATGTACTGCATATCATGGCCGGTACCGAACCACTACCGTCTGCATTACTGCCTGTTGACCAGCGTCCGCAATACAGCAAGCGCTGGACATTGCATGTGATATACGGGCCACATGGTGCGCCCGATTTTTTCACACCACAGGATATCGACACCTTCTTTGCCACTGCCTGGGAGGTGCATTACAACTCCAGCCGCACCGGCGTGCGTCTGATTGGACCGAAACCGGAATGGGCCCGGACAGACGGCGGCGAGGCCGGCCTGCATCCGTCGAATATTCACGACAATGCCTATGCCATCGGTAGCATCGACTTTACCGGTGACATGCCGGTTCTTCTCGGTCCGGACGGCCCCAGCCTGGGCGGGTTTGTCTGTCCCGCCACTGTCATCGATGCCGATCGCTGGAAGCTGGGACAGCTGTCACCGGGCGACCAGGTGCGCTTTGCAGTCGTGGATCAGGCCACGGCTGATGAGCTGTCAAGCGCACAAGAGACGGCAATCAACAAGCTGTGTGCGCCGGATGGCAACATACGCACCAGTGTGCCGGATACCGCCATCCTGGGACAGATTGAGGCCGACAGCAACGGTATCGCCGTCACTTACCGGCCCAGTGGTGACCGTTATCTGCTGATCGAATACGGTCCACAGGTGCTCGATATCAACCTGCGTTTCCGCGTGCACGCCCTCATGCTCAGGCTGCAAGCGCTTGCCATCCCGGGTGTGCTTGAGCTGACACCGGGCATTCGCTCGCTGCAGGTACATTACGACAGCCATAGACTGCCAACCGGACAATTGGTGGACCGCTTGCAGGCACTGGAACAGGCACTCGGTGACATTGCAGGTATGGAGGTGCCGGCGCGCGTGGTACACCTGCCACTGTCATGGGATGATCCTGCAACCCGCCTGGCCATCGAGAAATACACCCGCTCGGTGCGCCCGGATGCACCCTGGTGCCCGAGTAATATCGAATTCATCCGGCGCATCAACGGGCTCGACAGCATCGAGGCCGTGCGCGAGATTGTCTTCAACGCCAGTTACCTGGTGATGGGCCTGGGTGATGTGTACCTGGGCGCACCGGTGGCCACACCACTGGATCCAAGGCACCGTCTGGTGACCACGAAATACAATCCGGCGCGGACCTGGACACCGGAGAATGCAGTAGGCATCGGTGGTTCTTATTTGTGTGTGTACGGCATGGAAGGTCCGGGGGGCTACCAGTTTGTCGGCCGCACCCTGCAGATGTGGAACCGCTGGCAGCGTACGGCAGATTTCGAGCAGCCATGGTTGCTGCGCTTTTTCGATCAGATTCGCTTTTTCCCGGTCAGCGAAACGGAACTCCTGCAGATCCGCGAGGATTTCCCGCGTGGACGTTACCGACTGCGCGTGGAGCCGACAACATTCAATCTGGCCAGCTACAACCAGTTCCTGGCAGACAATGAACACAGCATCGCCACCTTCAAGGCACAACAACAGGCGGCATTCGAGGCTGAACGCGAACGCTGGATTTCAGCGGGACAGGCAAACTTCGAACATCTGGAATCTGATCCCATCGATGAGGTAGCAGATGAGCTGGAACTTTCCGACACCGAAATCGTGCTGGAATGTCATGTGCATGGCAGTGTCTGGCAGATCAACGTCGAGGCCGGCGCCAGCGTGGGTCGCGGCGATACCCTGATGGTACTGGAATCCATGAAAATGGAAATCACCCTGCACGCCGAGCATGCCGGCACGGTCAGTCGCATTCTGTGCGAGCCCGGAACACTGGTCGCACCCGGACAGAAACTGCTGGTGCTCGAGCCTGTCGGGGACGGTCATGATGACTGAGCTGCCCGATCTCTCGATTGATTTCCTGCTTAACAGCTATCGTGCGGGCAGTCAGACACCAGCGGAAGTCCTGGCGGATATCCGGTCGCGCGCCTCAACACTCAGCGATGAAAATATCTGGATCCATTTGCTCAGCGAGGCGGAGACGGCACCCTATTTGGCAGCGCTGGCACAACATACACCGGCCGAGTTGCCGCTGTATGGCATCCCGTTTGCCATCAAGGACAATATCGACCTGGCCGGGATTCCGACAACAGCCGGCTGCCCTGACTATGCCTATGTACCCGAGCACTCAGCCAGCGTGGTCGAACGCCTGCTGCTGGCGGGTGCACTACCGGTTGGCAAAAGCAACCTGGATCAATTCGCCACCGGACTGACAGGCACGCGCTCGCCGTGGGGCGCTACCCGCAACTCCTTCAACCCCGAGTATATTTCCGGCGGCTCCAGTTCGGGCTCGGCCGTTGCCGTGGCCCGTGGCCTGTGCAGTTTTGCGCTCGGTACCGATACGGCCGGGTCCGGCCGGGTACCGGCGGCATTCAACAACCTCGTCGGTATCAAGCCAACCCGTGGCCTCCTGAGCACCCGGGGCGTGGTGCCGGCCTGCCGCAGCCTGGATTGTGTCACGCTGCTTACCCTCGACTGCCGCGACGCTGCCACCATCCTGAGCCTGGTGACCGCCACCGACCCTGATGACCCTTATACACGCCGGGCACGGCCGGGCCCGGCACCTGCCGAGTGCTTCCGCTTTGGACTCCCCGAAGAGGGTCAGCTCGAGTTCTTCGGCAACACCGGGGCTGAACAGCTGTTCAGAAAAACTGTGGAACAGTTGATCAGCCTCGGCGGGGAGGCCGTGATAATCGATTTTCAGCCGTTTCTGGACGCGGCGCGGCTGCTCTACGAGGGTCCCTGGGTTGCCGAACGCTATGCCGCCATCGAGACATTCATCGAGGCACAACCGGAAGCACTTCTGCCGGTCACGCACAGTATCATCGCACCCGGCAAGGACATCAGCGCGGTATTGGCTTTCAGGGCCGGCTATAAACTGCAGGCACTGAAGCAGCAGGCAGACTGCATCCTCAATACCGTAGACTTCGTGCTGACACCCACCGCCGGCAGCATCTACACCATCGATGCAGTCAACAACGATCCGGTCACCCTGAACAGCCGGCTTGGTTATTACACCAATTTTATGAACCTGCTGGATTATGCGGCAGTTGCCGTACCAGCCGGCTTCCATGATAGCGGTCTGCCGTTTGGCGTTACCCTGTTCGCACCTGCGTTTCATGACACGGCGCTCTCGTGCTATGCCGCACGCCTGCATCATGCCGGCAACCTGCCGCGCGGGGCAACCGGCCGATTTGGCACCCCCTTGTGGCAACCCGACAATGACAACACCGACCGGGTTACCCTGGTAGTGTGTGGCGCTCACATGCAGGGATTACCGCTCAACCATCAGCTGACAGAGCGCGGCGGCCGCCTGCTTCAGGCAACCCGTACCTCCCCCTGTTACCGGCTGTACGCCCTGGCCGGTGGACCGCCGTTCCGCCCGGGACTGGTCAGAGATACTGACAAGGGCGCAGCGATCGAGGTGGAAGTCTGGGAGCTACCTGTAACGGAACTGGGCAGTTTCATGACAGGCGTTCCATCACCTCTTGGTATCGGCACGCTGGAACTGGAAGATGGTACATGGCACAAGGGTTTTATCTGCGAGCCATGCGCCATCGCTACCGCACGCGACATCACCCCTTTTGGTGGCTGGCGCGCATTCCTCCCGGTAACTGGCAGCGAGTGAGTTGTCTGCTTGAACGTTAACGCACGATACACCAATAATATTAATATAATCAGGACATTGAAGATTTTTATTTGACCTTGTAAATGACGCGCACCTGGCAGTAATGGACGCGCACCACCCATTTCATCTAAGGTGTGAATATGCTCGATACCAAGTTTATAGACGACCTCGCCCGCCAGATCAGCAACAGCATCCCGGCCGGTGTAAAGGACATGCAGGCGGACCTGGAAAAGAATATCCACACCCTGCTACAGGGTGCACTGGGCAAGCTCGACCTGGTAACGCGGGAGGATTTCGATGCCCAGGCC
>JBATGJ010000329.1:0-10122 GCA_049665685.1 Gammaproteobacteria bacterium | reverse complement strand
AGGTTGTTGTCACCGGTGGACTGGCCGGTGATGATGATCGCTTCGAGCAAACCTGGGTTATTCAGGACGGCCGACCGGCTGCCGGGATTATATCCGCCGTCGGCTTTTACTCATACGGGGAGATTTCACCGTTTACCTCCGGACAATGTGAATTGCATAACCAGACGATGACGCTGACCACCATTAGCGAGGTTGCGTGAGTAGCGCAGCAACATGCACAACCTGCTCAAGCGCCAGCTGAAGAAGCTGGGTATCAGCAAGAACCTGCTGCCGGACCTGGACAGCTGGCAGCAACTCCTTGTGCGCATATCAAGGACCTACCGGCAGGTAGACAGGGACAGGTACCTGCTGGAGCATTCAATGGATGTTTCCTCGGATGAAATGCAGAAACTCTATGATGAACTGCGTGAGGCAACCGAGGCGCTGTTGTACGTAGAGAAAGAGCGTGCACACATAACCCTGCAGTCAATCGATGATGCGGTGATTTCAACCGATGAAGCGGGCAAAATCCACTTCATGAACACTTCGGCGGAGAAGCTGACGGGCTGGCGTTTCGAGGATTGCATCGGAAGCCCGATCATGCAGGTATTTCGCTTGATATCGGATCACACCCGCAGTAATTACCGTGATCCATTCATAGTCTCCCTGCTTGAGGGCCGGGTGGCCCACATTCCCGATAGCAGCATGCTGGTCAGGCATGATCTGAGTGAGGTTCCTGTCACCGGATCATTCGCGCCAATCATGAACATGGATAACAAGCGAATTGGTTCGGTTCTGGTATTCAGTGATGTGACAGCAGAAAAGGAGTTAAAGGAGAGACTCGAGCACCAGGCGCACCATGACATGTTGACGGGCCTGTGCAATCGCTATCATTTCGAGGAAAAGCTCGGGTCACTGGTCAAGGATACAGAAGGCGCGGATGCTACCCATGCAATGCTGTATATGGATCTCGACCAGTTCAAGGTCGTCAATGACACATGCGGCCATGTGGCGGGCGATGAATTGCTGAAAAACATCTGTAGTGTGATCTGTGGAAAAATCAGGGCTACAGATACGCTGGCCAGATTGGGCGGCGATGAGTTCGGCTTGCTGGCCAGAAACTGTTCACTCCAAAGTGCAACCCGCATAGCCGAAGATATCCTCAATGCTGTAAGACAATTCCGCTTCAACTGGGATGGCAAGATTTTCGATGTGGGTGTGAGTATCGGGATAGTTGAAATAACCGGTGAATCCAGTGACGCAAGCGCTGTCATGAGCGAGGCAGATATCGCCTGCTACATAGCCAAGGAGAACGGCCGCAATGGTATTCATGCCTTCGAAATGCGTGATGCCACACTGGCCAGCCGCAAGGGTGAGATGAAGTGGGCGACGCGCATTACCTGGGCACTGGATGAAGACCGCTTCGCCCTGTTTCGACAGGCGATTGTACCGGTCTATGGCAGCAGCGAAACAGGTCATCACTACGAAGTGCTGGTGCGTATGCAGGACCCCTCCGGCAAGCTCGTTGCCCCGGGATTCTTTATCCCGTCAGCCGAGCGCTTCAAGTTGATGCCGGCGCTGGATCGCTGGGTAATCAGCCATACCTTTGAGCAACTTGCCCATAACGGCAGACTCAGGGAGTCGACCGGCATGTGCGCCATTAATCTATCTGGTATAACACTGGGTGATGAGGCTCTGTTCGATTTTATTCATGATCAGATTACCCATTTCCAGATTGATCCGCGGAAATTGTGTTTTGAAATTACGGAAACCGCAGTCGTCTCGGACCTGCGAAATACCCGCAGACTGATAGACAGTTTGCAGTACCATGGCTGTCGCTTTGCACTGGATGATTTTGGCAGTGGTCTTTCATCATTCTCATACCTGAAAGAGCTGCCGGTTGACTATCTGAAGATTGATGGCAATTTCGTCAAGAAAATCTGTGAAGATCCGGTCGACCTCGCAATGGTCTCGTCCATTAATCATGTTGGTCACGTCATGGGTATCAAGACCATTGCTGAATTTGTCGAGGATATGGAGATATTCAGCAAGCTGGCCGTGATAGGCGTCGATTATGCACAGGGCTATGGTATCGAGGTGCCCTTGCCCCTGGTTAGTCCGTTTACCGAAGAGCGCGATGATGACGGTGAGCTGCACCTGTCGACTGGCTGACCGACGCCTCTCTGCAATACCGTCTGCATATTGTTTACGAGGTTTCGGCGCACAATAATCGCACACCCGGCACGGTTACCGCTCTAGAATGCCTGCCACGCGTTCCCGCAATGCCGGCACAACCTCGCTTTCGAACCACGGATGATTCCTGAACCAGCGGATATTGCGTGGTGAAGGGTGCGGCAAGGGAAAATAATGAGGCAGGAATGCACGATAGTCCTGGACGGTCGCGGCAAGCGAGCGGCGCTGCGTGCCCAGGTAGTAGTCCTGCGCATACTTGCCGATGAGCAGGCGCAGCTGCAGTTCGGGCAACTGTTGCAACAGGCGCTCGTGCCACAGCGGTGCACATTCCCGGCGCGGCGGCAGGTCGCCGGATTTACCCTTGCCGGGGTAGCAGAACCCCATCGGGATGATGGCAACGGTTTGTTCATCGTAGAAGAGTTCACGGTCCAGTTGCAGCCAGTCGCGCAGGCGGTCACCACTCGGATCGTTCCAGGGGATGCCGCTGGCATGCACCCGGGTACCCGGTGCCTGCCCGATGATCAGAATACGTGCAGTGCGGCCGGCACGCAGTACCGGGTTCGGACCCAGCGGCAGCTCGGCTTCGCACTCGCGGCAGGCGTGCACCTCGCGTAACAGTGCATTGAGTGTGCGTGAACTCAAGGAGGTTTCAGCATCTGACCCAGTTCAAGCGGGGCACGCCGTTCGTCCTGTTCATGCCAGCGCCTGAATACATCGACGCCGGCATCGAGAAAGCGCCGTTCTCCGGGATTGTCATGGAAGCCTTGCAAACGCTCGCTGATACTGCCGGTTTCCGCAACCGGCATGTTGAAGTACTTGTCGATGAATGCGACAAATATACCCAGTGTCTGTGCATCATCGAGGTCGTGCTGGTGGCACAGGTATTCGATGGCACCGTAATGAAAGGCCATCACCTTGTGCTGTTTGGCCGGGTAGCGCCCCAGGTCCTCGCGGTCGATGCCCATGATGGTCGCCGTGGTGAAGTGTTCGATAAGCTGGTTGATCTCATTGTTGAGCGTCGCTTGAGGATTATTTCCCGCAAACAGTTTTCCCAGAAAACCCATAGCTAGAACCAGCGCCGTACCCGTGCCTTGGAATCGTGGCAAGTGCGATTGAACTGTTCTTCCAGGTAGCATACCCCGCGCACGCTGTTAAAGATGGTGTGCGGCTGCAGTCGCACACCGGGCCCGTGCCTGTCGGCTGCGTTGTCTGTATTCATGGCAGGTTTTCGCTGATGAACCGTTTCAGGTCGCGTGCGTTGATAATCTGGGTACCATCGCAGTTGAACTGCATACGTATAAAGCCCTGGACCATGCAGATAGTGAAATTGCGCAGATAATAGGTCTGCATATCACGCAGCACGCCAAGGGTCGAGAACACAGAGCCGATGTCCTCGCGACTCAGTGGCTTCCAGGTGTCGGAGCGGCGCTCCAGTATGCTCTGCCAGTAACCGGGCAGACGCTGGTAGAAGGACGTGGCGCGCAGTGCACGGTACAGTTCCTGCATCATCTCGATCTTTTCCTCGAACGAAATGGTTGGAAACTGACGCTCGATGTAATGCCGGTCAGCAAGTTTCTGGCCGGCATGAATCTCGGTACGCAGGGGATCGAAGATTGACAGGGTACGTATCTCGCCACTGTTGAAGCCGACATAGATACAATATATTCCCCGGTTAAGCATCATGTCCTCGAGATTACCCGACACAGTCTCGATCACATCATCCAGGGCACTGTGATAGCGTTTGCGCAGCATGACGGTCTCGCGCATTGAAGGGTCGCCCTTGAGGCCGATTTGCAGGGAATCCGCATTCAGCCCGGCAGCACTGACGATGCTTTCCTTAAGTATCTGCTCCTCGATACTGCGGTGTTGGTTTTGTTCCATGATTGGTCGCTGGCCCCGTTGTCGAACCGATATCAGGCCTCGCGCGGCCCCGCAAAGTACCAGATGATGACGCCGAGCAACGGCAGGAGCAGCACCAGTATGATCCACAGCGCCTTCTTGCCCGTGGTTGCTGCACTCTGGAATATATTGAGTATGGCCCAGACATCGGCCGCGAGAACCAGAAGACCAAAAAGACCGCCAACTTCCATCGCTATTCTTCCTCGGATTTGTGTCCGGGTACCGGGCCGGTGGACAGCCTTTCACTGTGTGAGCGATTATGCAGGATGATATCCATTCCGGTCTTGAACGCAACCAGTGCAAGCAACAGGCCCATCTGCGAGTCCAGTTCGACGACGAAAAATGCACCAATAATGACGGTGACATGCAGGATTACAACGCGCCGGTAGGGTGCCTGCATCACTTTGGCGACCGTGGTCGCGCGATATTCTCCCTGGCCGATAAACAATAACAGGAATGACACGCCGTGACTGAGTAGCATGGCCAGCAACACCCAGAGGATTTCCTCCGGTGCGGCACTCAGTATACTGCTGAGCAGGTTATAGAGTTTTTCAACCAGCACCAGCGGTCCCGGCCAGCTGGTTGTGGCTGCCGGCATGGCACTGATACCTGCATATTCAGTCAGTTTCAGCACAAGCAAGCCATGGGCGGCAGAGAAGGCCCCGTAATGAACGCAGAAAAACAGGATCAGGCCGATTGCACTCCATCCGCCGATTACCAGCATTTTCAGTATGGTATAGAAGCCGATCACCAGGTTCTCGGCCCAGTAGAGGACGATAATGGCGCCGATGTCCCAGTCCATGAACAGTACGCCGTATAGCGGGATCAGGTTGGCGAACAGCAGCGCAAGCTGTGGCAGGGTGTAGCTTGACCTGCCTATATTCACGGACGGTGTCTCCTGATCATGTCGTGACTATATAACGCCTTTCCCGTCAGCTGGCGTTCTACCGGTCCGGATCGGCATTATCCGTTGCCGCTAAGGAGGTGGAATCAAGCCGCTTCCAGTTTTCATCGTCCCGGACCAGTTCATGGCGTGCCCATCGGGCGAATTCCTGGCGTGTCATTATGCCGGTCGAACGCAAGCCCCGACCGCCGGCAATCTTGTACACGACCATGTCTTTATCCGGATCACTGCTGACAGATTCGTCGACCACCTGTCGTACGGACCAATCCTCGCCAAACGCGCCATTACTGTAGAAGTGTCCCAGGTAAACCTGATCCGGAGATAACTGGCGCAGGTTCAGACGGCCTGTTGCCAGGTCATAAATACGCAGCAGGTCCTGTTCAGAGACGTCGATAAATGAATCGATCTGGCCGAGCGCGGCCACCAGGTCTGCATGTTCGATGGCGCGTATACCGGTGTCGACCCCGGGCGGTGGTGCCAGCCTGTCTTCTGGCCAGGCCGGGTAGCGACGCCATTTGAATGCATAGTTAAAAATGACAGCAACCACCAGCATGATGATGACGTTTTCAAGGACCGGTGTCAGTACGAACTGATATCCCAGCGCATGCGTCGACTCCCCGCCAATGACCGCGGTCAGCGCGGTTGCGCCACCGGGCGGGTGAATGCAGCGCAGGTAATGCATGACACCGATGGCGAGTCCGACGGCAAGACTGGCCGCCACAAACGTATTGGGCACCAGCAGGTAGCAGCTGACACCGATGAGGGCGGACAGGAGATGGCCGCCCAGTACATTCCAGGGTTGCGAGAGAGCACCATGCGGGACGGCAAACAGCAGGACCGCGGATGCACCCATCGATGGCACCAGCAGCAGGACATCGCGGGTATCCAGGTGCCAGTCGCTGACGGTGAAGATGGCATAAATCGCGAGGAATCCACCGAGTGCGGATATCAGGCGCTCCGCATGACTGACGTTGCCGGCTGTCAGGTCGATGAATCTGTTCAGCATGCGCCGGCGTGCAATCAACGGCCCGCTCAGAAACTCATTGTCTTGCGAATCCCCGCAACCAGCTCGAGGGCTGCATCCGTCGAGTCGGCCAGACAGTTGAAGTGACCCATTTTCCGGCCGGGGCGTGCCTCGCGCTTGCCATACAGGTGCAGGTAAGCACGCGGCTGTTTGAGTATGGCTTCCCAGTCCGGTTCACCTCCGGCCCAGATGTCGCCGAGCAGGTTGGTCATGACCACGGGCGAGTGCAGGCTGACATCACCCGGCGGCAGTCCGCACATGGCCCGTACCTGTTGCTCGAACTGGGATGTTGCACACGCATCGACAGTATAGTGTCCGCTGTTGTGCGGCCGGGTCGCGATTTCGTTGATGAGCAGTTGACCGTCGCGGGTACAGAAGAACTCTACTGCCAGTACCCCGCAATAGTTCATGGCATCGGCCAGCCGTGTGGCCATGCCGGCTGCACCGACGCACATACCGTCGGCAATTGCAGCGGGCACGATGGTGGTATCCAGGATACCGTGCCGATGTATGTTTTCACCGACCGGGTATACCTCGCTGTGTCCACTGGTATCGCGTGCGAGGATGACCGATATTTCATGCTCGAGCTCGACCATTTCCTCCAGTACGCAGGGTGTGTTGCCGAGCGCGCTGAATGCAGCATAGGCCTCGTCAAGGTTTGCAACCGGTATCTGTCCCTTGCCGTCGTAACCCATGGACGCGGTCTTAAGCAATAGTGGCGCCGCGAGCTCAGCCACGGCGTCATCCAGATCGTTAACTTCATAGATGGCGGCAAAGGGCGCAGTGGGCAGGCCAAGTTCCTGCAGCCAGCTCTTCTCGCGAATACGCTCCTGGGCGATGCGAACGGCTGCTGCGTTTGGCCGTACCTGGCAGAACTGTTCCAGGTATTCCATGCTGTCTGCCGGGACATTCTCGAATTCGGTGGTGACTGCCATGCATTCATCACCCAGCATTTGCAGCGCGGCATGGTCCTTGTAACCGGCCTGGATATGCTGGTCCGCAATATGGCCGGCCGGGCTGTGCGGATCCGGATCCAGCACAACAACACGATACCCCATGGTAATGGCGGCAAGGGTAAACATGCGGCCCAGCTGACCGCCGCCCAGTACACCGAGTGTCGCGCCCGGTAATATCACGGCTGCGGTGGTAACTGCATATCAAGCACAACACTCTGCAGGTGTTCGCGTTGCCGGTCGAGACGCCCGGCAATCTGATCGTCCTGCGTGGCCAGAATGGCGGCCGCATACAACGCGGCGTTTGCGGCACCTGCCTCGCCGATGGCGAAGGTGGCGACTGGCACACCCTTCGGCATCTGCACGATGGACAACAGCGAGTCCATGCCTTTCAGATAGCGCGTGGGCACCGGCACGCCCAGTACCGGCAGGGTTGTCTTGGCTGCCAGCATGCCCGGCAGGTGGGCGGCGCCACCGGCGCCGGCGATGATGCACATGAGGCCGCGTTCCCGTGCGCCCATGGCGTATTCGAACAGCAGATCAGGTGTGCGATGGGCGGATACGACGCGGGATTCATACGCAATGCCCAGCTCACCCAGCACGTCGGCAGCGTGTTGCATGACGTCCCAGTCGCTGCTGCTGCCCATGACCAGCCCGACGCGTGGTGCTTCACTCATTATTCAAGACCGTTTGTAGACACATGTAAGCGTGCCATTTTAGCATCAATCACGCTGGATGCAGTGGATTTTGGTGGAGAAGTGGCCTGGTTCCCGGGATACTCGCGCACCGTCACATCCTGTACAATGCCGTCTTTTATACTTGGCGGCCCGCCGGAGTCACCGATGCTGGATATCCTCTACGAGTCCAACATAAAGAGCCTGCCTCTGGTGGCGCGCGGCAAGGTGCGTGATGTCTACGCGGTCGATGACGATCATCTGCTGATCGTCACCACCGACCGCCTGTCTGCCTTCGACGTGGTGCTCCCGGAACCGATTCCGGGCAAGGGTGCCGTGCTCACCTCAGTGTCGAACTTCTGGTTTCGGCAGACGCGCAACATCGTACCCAACCACCTCGCGGATATACCACTCGAGAAGGTATTGCCGGATTCCGCCGAGCGTGCCGCAGTCGAAGGACGTGCTGTGGTGGTGAAGAAAATGGATGCCTTGCCCGTGGAAGCCATCGTGCGCGGTTACCTGATCGGTTCCGGCTGGAAGGATTACCAGCGTACCGGTGCGCTGTGTGGCATCAAGCTGCCGGCAGGCCTGCAGCTGGCTGACCGCCTGCCCGAGCCGCTCTTCACGCCTTCGACCAAGGCCGCGGTGGGTGCGCATGATGAAAATATCGATTTTGACATGACCTGCGAGCTGATCGGTACAGAACATGCCGTGCAGATGCGCGATGTCAGCATTCAGATCTACACGACGTGCTCGGCCTACGCACGCGAGCGCGGAATCATCATTGCCGACACCAAGTTCGAGTTCGGTCTGGATGCCGATGGCACGCTGGTGCTCATCGATGAGGTGCTGACGCCTGATTCATCGCGATTCTGGCCGGCTGACACTTACATGCCTGGTAGCAGTCCGGCAAGTTTCGACAAGCAGTTTGTGCGCGATTATCTGGAATCGCTCGACTGGGACAAGACGCCGCCCGGTCCGCACCTGCCGGCCGAAATCATTACACGTACCGCAGACAAGTACCGCGAGGCCGGGGCTCGGTTGACCGATTGATAATGCCTGCGGCTGTTTCACGCAGGGGTTGATGGTACACGGGTACGACGCTCCGGTATGGGGTGAAACACAGTCCATTTCCGAGCAGATGACTGCCGGTGGCAAGTGAATGCTTGAGGGGCGCTATTTGACTATCTGCATGATTTTGATGGAAATCGTGTGGTGAGGCGTATCAGACTGTAATGCCGTGCCGGTTTAACGCTATGCTTAGTAATGCAGCAGTCATCCACCGCAACCATGAAACTGCCCAGAATATCCGTCGAATTCAATGATGCCTCCGAGCCGTTGCGCAAGCGCGCGCCCTCGCATGACGAGAACGGTCGGCCGCTGTGTGATTTCATGATGCTGATACCGGGTTTGCGCGACAAGCCGAAGCATGTGGTCGATAGTACCTTGCAGCACGTACACATTACGCTGACTAATTTCAGCCACGCCGTCGTATTCGCCGAATTCAACCTGAAGCTGAACCTGCTGTGGGTTTCTATCCGCCCTATCCAGGGTATCCGCCTGGAAATAGCCGCCGCCATCCAGCAACATGTTCCGGAAGCAAAGCTGGTTTCGCACATCTGAATGTTTATTGCCGAGCCACTAACCCTGGTTTTGCAGGGACTCTCCGGTGCGTTGTTCGGCGCCGGTGTCTTTTACCTGCTGGGGTCGCTGTTGGTGCGCCGCTGGATTCGCATCGAGGTCTATCCGCTGGCCTTGTCCATGGCAGTGGCCTTTCTGGTAGCTATCGTCTGCGAGGTCTGTCTGGGCAAGCTGTATTTCAACGTTTTCGGTGAACCCTTGTGGCAGTACCGTGTCTGGCCTGTACATGATGGCTATACCTCGGCCCTGAATTTCATCATCTGGCCGGTGTATGGTTACTATGTTTATTTTATGCACCAGGTCCTGCATGCGCGCCGGCTGGTCATACGACCGGCCTGGCTGAAAGGTGTGGTTTCCGGGATTGACGGACCGTTGCTCGAGATCCTGGCAAACGGGTTTTTCCTGCTGTTCTACGGGACGTTCTACTTCTACTATCTGCCGGGGGACATGCGGCACTACACCTCGGTGCAGGTGGTGCCACTGTACATGGTGATGGGCGTCATCCTGACGCTGCTGCTTGAATATTTACTCGAAAAGCCACCGCGCTGGCACTATCCCGCCGGCTTCTATATGGCAGGCGTGGGTTTTGTGTTGATCGGTTAGAAATGCCCGCCGGCTGTTGTCCTGTATGCAAGAGAAGATCTCGCGCCAAGCCGCCAAGGCGCAAAGAAAATCTAAAAAACGCCACAGAGAACACAGAGATTAATAATTGCCCGGCCAGATTCGAGTCAGACTCAAGACTACGCATTACAGAATTTATCCAGGCAATAATAAAGATCTTTTTCTCTGTGTTCTCTGTGTTCTCTGTGGTGTTATTAATTTTGATGTTCTTTGCGCCTTGGCGGCTTGGCGCGA
>JBATGJ010000328.1:0-1623 GCA_049665685.1 Gammaproteobacteria bacterium | reverse complement strand
CGCAGTGTGAAGCGGTCCTGCTTGCGGCGCAGCTCCGTCTCCGCGTCGGCTTCGAATTCATCACTGTCGGTATTGCCGCGCTGCGATTTCAGGTCGAGGTTCACCCGCCCGGTCCAGTGGATGCCCTCCCCCAGTCGCCAGGGTGCAGGATTGATGAACGCAAGCGCCTCCGGCTCGATGCTGCTGGCCGGTTCGTCTCCATCGGTTTCCAGCAAGGTTGCCGCCTCCGTATTCTTTATAATGGTGGCAGTGGAGGTCTCTTCATTACCCAGCATCACTGTCACCGGCTCGTCAGTGCGCAGCTCGTCAACCTGGGCCCACTGCACCTTGATCACGCCGGCAAAGGCGGTCTCGAATTCCAGGGTGCCGTTCTCCTTCTTCACCACCTTGCCAAGCAGCCGTGAACCGTCTTTCATAAGCAGTTCGTCGGCTGACGCCGGGGCCGTGGCGCACACCAGCAGCACCGACAAGGCCAGCCGGGGTAACAGGTATTTTATGCGTGCAGAATTCGGGGTCAATGCAATCTCCGTTAAGGCCCGGTTTTCGCAGTATCGATTGCGATCCGCGTTAACAGTCGAACTCTGACCGGTTGTTTGTAATAGTCGCTGATCAAGGTCCGAAAACCAGTGTGTCCTAGGCGGATTGTTAATTATCACCTGAAAACGAGAACTTAGACAGACTTGTTCCTGGAAGTATCCTTCCCTACCCTGCTCTGCCATGAAGGATCTGCTGATACTCTTCATCCATCTATTGACCACCATCGCCAAACTCCTGGGCCCCGGCGGTGCGCGGGCAGTCGTCGCCGACAGCCTGCTCATGAAGCAGCAGCTCATAGTCATCAACCGTTCGCGGCGACGCGCACCTAATCTCTCAGTACTCGATCGGTTTCTGTTCGGCTTCTGGTCACTGTTTCTCGATCCACGCCGTATCCAGCGAGCTGCCGTGATTATTCGGCCATCGGCACTTTTGAAATTCCATGACCACCTGATAAATCGCAAGTACCGGCCGCTGTACTCATCAGGCAGAAAAAGTAAACCAGGCCCCAAGAGTCCATCACCCAAACTCATCCAGGCAATCATTGAACTAAAGCAACGCAACCCACGCTTTGCCTGCCTTGGAATTGCCCGGCAAATCAATAAAGCATTTGGACTGGATATTAACAAGGACCTGGTCCGGCGCGTCCTCGCCAAACACTACCGTCCAATGCCCGATGACAGCGGACCGTCATGGCTGACCTCCATCGGGCACACGAAGGACAGCCCCTGGAGCATTGATTTTTTTCGTTGTGAACCCATTTTGCTCAACACCCACTGGGTGCTCGTGGTCATGGACCTATTCTCGTGGCGCATCATTGGCTTTGGCGTACATGCAGGAGATGTCGATGGTGTCGCCCTCTGTCGGATGTTCAACACCGCCATCTCAACAAAATCTGCCCCAAAATATCCCAGCTCAGATAACGACCCACTCTTTCTGTATCACCGATGACAAGCGAACTTGAGAGTTCTCAGTATAGACGAGATTAAGACCGTCCCGTATACACCCTTATCACATCCCTTCATTGAACGACTTATTGAAACCATTCGTCGTGAATACCTTGATCACACCCTCTTTTGGAATGCTCAG
>JBATGJ010000327.1:0-7017 GCA_049665685.1 Gammaproteobacteria bacterium | reverse complement strand
GGGCACGGCACTGCAGCACCGCATGCAGGCAGTGCGATCAACTTTGTTACTGGCCTGGATGGAATGAAATACTCATTCCTGATGGTTTGGAAGCCGCTGATTGACTCACTCACTGACCTTAGAGCTCCTCTTGTTGTTACTTTGTCAGCTAATATCCCGAATTGCACACCGAATTTCAAGCATAGGTTAACTAAGGCATGCCCGAACAATATCTGTACAAACATACCCTTGCTGCGATCCGTATTTATTAGTTATTAAGACTTTTATTCATTGCTTATCTGCCCCCCCCGCAGCATGGATGTGCAGGATTCAGCGCATCGGTTCGAACAGGTCATTGCTGCATAATGGCGGTGGACAATATGCCGTCAATGAGCAGGACCCGCACGGCCCGTAGATGGTGGCCTGTTCCACTGCATTACTTCACCCTGGTTTTTTGTTATAAGCAACGCGGTTAATGTCTTCGCACCCGCAAGTCCACACCCTGTGTTTCACCTCACATGAACAGGCAGTTTCGCGAGGTTTCCGGGTGTTTCTGAGTGCTTTGGATTTTTCCGCTCTATATAATTGCCCGACCCTGGTAACCGGCAAGTGAGGAAGCAATGCAGGACCCAAACCACAAATTCGAAAAATGGGAAAAGGCCTTTGAAAAGGTCGTCACGCCGTTTGAGGATTTCATTCACAAGGAGACAACCTCCGGCCTGCTGCTGATGGCCTGCGCCATCCTCGCCATGGTATTTGCCAATACGGGATTGCATCACAGCTACGAACATATACTGCATACACCGCTGGCCATCAGTATCGGCGCATGGACACTCGAACACAGCCTGCATCACTGGATCAATGACGGCCTCATGTGGCTGTTCTTCTTCCTGGTCGGACTGGAAATCAAACGCGAGGTCCTGGTCGGACAGTTGTCCGACTTCAGACAGGCAGTGTTACCGATCATTGCGGCCATCGGCGGTATGGCAGTCCCTGCCCTGCTGTATTATTTCCTGAACACCGAGGGCAGTGGCATCAGGGGCTGGGGCATACCCATGGCCACCGATATTGCCTTTTCCATCGGTGTGCTGGTGCTGCTCGGCAGTCGTGTCCCAAAGAGTCTGCTGACCTTCCTGGTCGCACTCGCCATCGTCGATGACCTGGGCGCTGTCGCCGTGATCGCGATTTTCTATACCGACACCATTGTCTGGGGTGCTGTGGGCGCCGCTGTCCTGTTTGTCGGTGTGCTGATCATGCTGAATCTGTTCGGCATACGCAGTCCCGTCCCCTACTTCCTGGTCGGCACCCTGTTATGGCTGGCGTTGCTGGAGTCGGGCATCCACGCGACCGTCGCAGGAATACTGACCGCCTGGACCATACCGGCACGCTCCAAATTCGACATGCGGCGCTTTGGCGATATGATCGGATCGATGGGCAAACGCGTGCAGCAGCGCATCGAATCGAACGAACCATGCCTCATCATGGAGGATGAAGAACAGCGCCGTGGCGTGGTACAGACCCTGATCGACAGTGTGCACATGATCGAGACGCCGCTGCAACGGCTGGAACACAGCCTGCATGTGCCCGTGGCCTTTGTGATCATCCCGCTGTTTGCGCTGGCCAATGCCGGCGTACCGATTGCACTCGGCCAGCTGCCCGCATTGCTGAGTGAACCGATCACCCTCGGCATCATCGTGGGGCTGGTGCTAGGCAAGCTTCTGGGTATCGCCGGCCTCTCGCTGCTGGCCGTAAAACTGGGTATTGGCACCCTGCCGGAGGGCACCCGCCCCGGTCATATCATCGGTGTGGGCTTTCTCGGCGGTATTGGCTTCACCATGTCGATCTTCATCGCCGAGCTGGGCTTTAGTGGACAACAGGAAGCGCTGGTGCTGGCCAAGACCGGGGTGCTGTTTGCCTCGATAATTGCCGCCGTGCTCGGCTTTGTCTGGCTATACCTGACGACGTCGCCACGTAACGTCCAGAGTGAAGGGACAAGCTGAATAGCTCCCGTCCCTGGAATACAACAGGGCACTGCCGTCAACGGAAAGGATTGAAGATGGTTTCGGGGCGACATGAACAAGTTCACCCGCCAGCCTCACTCGCCTTGCCACTTTGTATGTATCCTGCCTGGGTAATTTGCCTCAGAGAACAATATAATCCCGGGTGCCTGTTGTTCCTGCGTGTTTAACTGCTTCCTGGTTGACCGCGCTAACTACTGGATCATTTACATCGCTACCGCTGCAACCGTATCCGGCGCTTCACCTTCACTCAGTATCAGGATCGGTTCCTTGATGCCCGATACCCGTCGGTAGTTATGCAGCCGCTCCAGCAGAGGCGCCGTGATTGTGTTACCAGCCGCAATCAGCAGCTTGCCTTCAACCGTTTCGACATCGGACACCAGTACATGTCCGATTCTCAGCTCAAACAGCTTGATCTCGACAGAGGCCTCTGCAGCTGATGCATTGTCATCCATAGCAAGCACGGTACTGACTGCCTGCAGAATGACGGGGTCGTAAATGCCGTCACGCCCTCTCATCTGCTCGAGGGCCTCTGCCCTCAGCATGCCCTGCGCCGCAAGATCTTCCAGGTCACGCAGCACTTTCAGAATGCGGCTTTCGCGGGGGATATCGTCAGCGGAACACGTATCCTCGGGGAACCCGCTGCCATCAAATGCCTTGTCCTGGTAGAACACGATGTCGGCAACACGTTCGAGACGGGGGATATTCGTGATCAGATTCCTGCCGGTTTCGGGCAGACGCTTGAGCATAAGCTGCTCATCGGAACTCAGCGCTTCACCGGAACGGGCCTTCGCGAGCGTCTCGGGCGGCAGCGTGACGCACGCGATATTGCACAACATGGCTCCCATTTCGAGGTCCCAGGGATCTTCCAGTTGCATGGACCCGGAAAGGCTTGTGACCAGGCCCTGAATCGCCCGCGTGTGGCCAAACACCTCGGGTGCCACCATGGAGAGCAGATCCATCAACAGATTGACCGAGCCATTCAGGGTGCCTTCCAGCAATTCACGCTCTGCCGTGATCAAATGGTATTGATCAACGGCCGACTGCATCGACCTCACCATGATTTCCGGCGGGCAGGGCTTGGTGAGGAAGGCAAACACACTGCCCTCGTTAACGGCATCCATGGCTGTCTGCTGGTCGGCATTGCCGGTCAGCATCAGCCGCACACTGTCCGGCGCCAGTTTCCTGGCCTCGCGGAGGAACTGTACGCCGTTCATCTCCGGCATCTGCATATCGGTGACAATCACGGCAAAGGGGCCCTCATGGGCAATGAGATGCAGGGCCCTCACCCCGCCCAGTGCCGTGCTGACATCGTAGTGCTTGCGAAACTGTCGCTGCAGCGCGCTGAGCACATTGGGCTCGTCGTCGACGAACAGGACTTTCTCTGTCATCAGGCCGCATCCTCCTCTTCAGGCGGTACGCACAGCGCCTGCCACTCTGGTAAACGCTCTGCGAGACCCATGCCTGCCAGGAACTCCATGTCGCCTTCGGAAAATACCGGCTCATCGCCGGATTCCAGGTCGTCCCGTACGCATGCATTGGCTACATACACCGCGGTCAACGCGCAAAACCCGGTCGCCGGGAAATTGCCTGGCCGGTGATGGTAGGCCACCGCCGCCACCACATCATCATCGATACCCCAGAGACCCAGCATGTAGGCACCCACCTCGGCATGGGTGGTGCCGAATACCTCCAGCTCGGCATCCAGCATATCAATCTGCTCTTTCCGTGCCAGATCTATTGCGCGCATGTAATCATCCGGCGCATTCGAGATCATCACCAGCGTGCCCATATCATGCAACAACCCGCCGAGGTAGGCCTGATCGAGTATCTTCGCATCAGCACCCGCTGACCGGGCGATCTCCCGTGCCGCGTTGGCAACCACCAGACTCCGGTTCTTCATCTTCTCGAGGGGTACCGCCTGGACCACTACGTCGTCAAACTGCGAAAACACGCCTTCCGAGAGCACCAGGCATTTCAGCACATCCATGCCGAGGAAACTGGCCGCCTCGGCCGGATTGGATATCTGCCGCCCGATACCGAAATAGGCAGAGTTCACCAGCTGCAGGACCTTGGCGACCATACCGGGATCCTGCTCGATGAGTTTGCCCAGTTCCTGGATCGACGCATCCTCCGACTGTAGCTCTTCCACCACTTCGCAATAGATACTCGGCAGGCTGGGGAGTGATGTCATGCCGGCCACCAGTGCGCGCAGACTGTCGGTCGCCAGCAGCCTGCGCAGCGCGAAGGCCTCTGTCAGGGCCGATTTGAGCACCTCCGGATCGCACGGCTTGGCCAGGTACTGGTGCGAGGGTCCGACTGAACGCATCACCAGTTCACGGTCCGAATGGCCCGATAACACAAAGCGTACCGAGTCGGGGTACAGTTGCTTGACTTCTTCAAGCAGCTGGGCACCGTCCATGCCAGGCATGCGCATATCGGATATCACCGCATCGAACGCCTGCTCCTGCAGCAATGCCAGCGCCGCCTCACCACTGTCTGCAAATTCCATGTCCCATTCATGGCGCTGGCTGCGCAACATGCGCTTCAGCCCCTGCAGGACATTGGACTCGTCGTCAACAAACAGAATACACTTCTTCATCGCCTGGACTCCTGTCCGGGTTGGTGTCTGTGCCTGCCTCAGTAATGCTGTCTCTCATCGGCAGACGGATAATAAAGGTCGTGCCCTGGCCGGGCGCGCTGTCCACCTCGAGGGTCCCGCCATGCTTGTCGACGATGACGGCATAGGCAATGGCCAGCCCCTGACCGGACCCCTTGCCCACCCCCTTGGTGGTGTAAAAGGGTTCGAAGATGCGCTTGCTGACGGCTTCCGGCATGCCGGTACCGGTATCCTTAATGCGAACTTCTGCGCAGCCCTCAACCAGGCGGGTGCTGATGGTGATGGTGCCGGGTTCGTCTGCATCGCCGGACCTGGTATCCGCAATCGCATGCGAGGCATTGACGATCATGTTGAGTACGACCTGGTTGAACTCGCCCGGATAACAGGGCACGGCCGTCAGCACCTCATCGAAGTCGGTGACCAGTTCGGCATTGTATTTCCATTCATTGCGCGAGACGGTTGCGGTGCTCTCGATGGCCCTGTTGATATCAATCATTTCCTTGCTGTCGGAACCGGGGTGTGAAAAGTCTTTCATGGAAAGCACGATCTTCGTCACCCGGTCGACACCTTCCAGCGACTGGCTGATCGCCTTGGGGACTTCCTCGGCCAGGTAGCCCACCTCGATCTCCTCGCTCAGGGCGCTGGCCTTGTCAGCCAGCTCGGCGGGTACCCCGCCCTCATTGGCAGCCTTGCCCATGGATTCGTAAACGTTGACCAGACCCATCAAGTCCGCAAAGGCATCCTGCAGAAACCGCGTGTTGTCGCCTATGAACTGGATCGGCGTGTTGATCTCGTGGGCGATACCGGCCGCCAGTTGCCCCACCGAGGCCAGCTTCTCCGATTGCAGGGCCTGTTGATGGGATTGCTCGAGCTCCTTTCTGCCCTCCTCAACACGCTCTTCCAGATCCTGGCGGTGTAACTCAAGCTCCTGCTGGATTGCTGTACGACGCACCACTTCGGCACGTAAATCTGCCTCTGTTCTGTTGATAACGCGCATCAGGAAAAAGCCGATGGCCGCACACAGTATGAGGATGATAGATGTAAATTCTATGATACGACGGGTATCATTAAGAACAGTGCTGTTAACTTTACTCAACGTAGAGTAATTGGCATCCCGGTAATAACTGAACAATTTGTCAAACTGTCGGAAGGTTGCCAAACGGTGTCCGATGTAGTCAGGCTGGCGTATCACTGACCTTGCCTCTTCCAGCGCACCTTCCATTACCAGCTCTCGTGTCCGCTCCTGTACCGGCGCGCTTGACATATTTGCCTTGCGCAGATCCTCCAGATACTGCTTCTCCGAAGAGTTCAGATCCAGCTCCATCAACCGGCCACGCAACATGACGAAGCGACCACCCAGCTCCATGTGTTTTATATACAGTTCATCTCTTGCAAAGGGATCTTCTTCGATGAGCATGTAAAGCAACACGGCATGACGCGCCCTCGCGATATTCCACAGCTCAATTACGATTTCACTTTTTGCATGATATTCGTTGGCGGCGCTCATCAGATCTTCGCTGGCCTTGTCGAGTTTCTTCCAGCTGAGAAGGGCCGCAATGGCCGTCACAAGAATGCCGGCCATTACCATGGAGAGAATTGAATGGATCTTTCTGTTGCCGCCAGCCGTAACGTCCATGTCCAGCCACCTGCTGCTGTGCCAGTAATTATGATCAGGCTGGCATTTCTTTCGACGAGACAGATGTGATTGAAATCACTCCGTCAACGACACAACCCGGGCATATTTCATCGTCCCACACCCTTTAGTCGACAGATCGTTGAACTGCTTTAATCTATTTGAATCAGCACATTAAATAACGCAGCGGCGTGCTACTGCCGGCTGGTTCAGCGGGTGCTGTTCAGGCCGACGAAACTGCCGCCGTTGGTCTCCGCGAGCTTGCGCATGAGCGCCGCATAGCGCATAGCGTTCACCGGGATGCCATTGCCTGCCTCGAACAGCACCGGGAATCCCACGGTGTGGATGCGCACACGCCGCTTGCCGGACTTGTCGGCACGATTCAGGCGCGCCACGGTGTCGACCACGGTCTGGATCGAGCCGCGGGCAAAATCGTCGCCAAACACGTACAGGCTGATGCGCTTGTCCTGCGCATGGAAACGCCGGATGGCGGCCTCGATACCTTCCACCGGGCTGGAATTGGAGAACGGCTGCCAGCCGGAAAGCCGCGTGATGATGGCCTTGCGGCGTGCCGGCGTGTCGGGTATCCACTTGCCCTGGTATTGCGAGAACATGTAGTCGCCCATGTCATTCATCACCTGGATGCCCTTGACCTGCGGATAGATGTCCAGCACCTCGGTGACCTTCTTCAGCACCAGCGGCCAGGCACCTTGCTGCATCGAGCCGGAGGTGTCGATGATGAAGATAATGTACTCGCTGTCTACGGG
>JBATGJ010000326.1:0-3333 GCA_049665685.1 Gammaproteobacteria bacterium | reverse complement strand
CAACATGACACTGAACACGCTCGATGTCCCGGTCACCGCCCTGTTCTCCACGCTGGGGCGTACCGCAGCGCGTGGCCTGGAGACGAAGATCGTCGGCGACATGATGCAGAGCTGGTATGACCACCTGGTTGCCAACATCAAGGCCGGCGACACGAAGACCTTCAACGAAAAACTCTGGGAGCCGTCCAGCTGGCCGCGGCAGGCACGCGGTGTGGGCTTCATGGAGGCGCCGCGCGGCGGTCTTGCGCACTGGATCGTCATCGAGGACGAAATCATCAAGAACTACCAGGCGGTGGTGCCAAGCACCTGGAATGCCGGACCGCGCGATCATAATGGCCAGCCGGGCGCCTACGAGGCAGCCTTGCAGGACAACCACACCCTGCATGATCCACAGCAGCCGATCGAGATCCTGCGCACCATTCACAGCTTTGACCCGTGCATCGCCTGTGCGGTGCACGTTATGGATCCGGATGGCGAGGAGTTGATCAAGGTGAAGGTGCGCTAGACAGCGGCTGTCGACATAACCGGCAAACACAAGGGCAACTGCATGCAGCCGTGATCACGGCTATCCATCGTTTTGGGCCTGTTTACGCTGCTCGCTGCGCCATCGCCATACCGGGATTCGCTATCAGGCTGTTCCTTTCAACTGTCCGGCTTTGTTACTGGGTTGACAACACTGACTAGCCAAAGCGGCCGGTAATATAGCCCTCTGTCAGCCGGTGCTCCGGATTGGTGAAAATCCTCTTCGTATCACCTACCTCGATCAGTTCACCCAGGTGAAAATAGGCGGTGCGGCTGGATACGCGTGCAGCCTGCTGCATAGAGTGGGTGACGATAACAATGGTGTAGTTTTCGCTCAGTTCGTCCATGAGTTCCTCGATGCGCGCGGTGGCGATCGGATCCAGTGCCGAGCAGGGTTCGTCCATCAGGATGACTTCGGGTTTGACCGCGATGGTGCGCGCGATGCACAGGCGTTGCTGCTGGCCACCGGACAGGCCGGTGCCGGGCTCTTCCAGGCGGTTCTTGACCTCGTCCCACAGTCCGGCCTTGCGCAGACTGGTCTCGACGATTTCTTCCAGGTCAAGCTTGCTATCGGCCAGGCCGTGAATGCGCGGACCGTAGGCCACATTTTCAAACACCGATTTGGGGAAAGGATTCGGGCGCTGAAAGACCATGCCGACCTGTGCCCGCAGGGTGACGACATCGGTCGACTTGCCGTAGATGTCCTTTCCATCGAGCTGGATGTCGCCCGTTACCTCGCAGTTTTCGATGACATCGTTCATGCGGTTTAGAGCGCGCAGGAAGGTGGACTTGCCGCAACCGGACGGGCCGATCATGGCAATCACCTCGTTTTTACCGATATCTAGGGACACGTTCTTGATGGCGAGGCTGCCGGCGTAGGCCACATTGACATTCCGGCAGGTGATGCGGGGATTGTCAACGGTGGTCCTGCCAACAGTCTCGCGCGGGAGCGCCTGCTCGCGCTCATTTCCGGCTGTCAGCGTATCCATCCCCGGCTGGGGTCCGGTGATAGGGCCCTGTTCGATGACTTCTTCAATCATTTTAGCGTACCTGTGTGGTTACCATTTCTTTTCATAGCGCTTGCGCAAGTAAACCGCCGTGGCATTCATGACCACCAGGAACGCCAGCAATATCATGATTGCCGCAGCGGTGCGTTCCATGAATCCCCGTTCCGGACTGTCTGCCCAGAGAAAGATCTGTACCGGCAGCACGGTGGACGGGTCAAAAATCCCGCCAGGGATGTCGACGATAAAGGCCACCATGCCGATCATCAGCAGCGGTGCCGATTCGCCAAGTGCCTGTCCCATGCCGATAATGGTCCCCGTCAGCATGCCCGGCAGTGCCTGGGGTACCACGTGGTGAAAGACCGTCTGTACCCTGGATGCGCCCACACCAAGTGCGGCTTCCCGGATGGAGGGCGGCACCGCCTTGAGCACCGCACGGCTGGAAATAATGATGGTGGGGAGTGTCATCAGGGTCAGTACCAGGCCCCCGGCCAGCGGTGCAGAACGTGGCACACCGAAGAAATTGATGAACACGGCCAGGCCGAGCAGCCCGAAGACAATCGACGGCACGGCCGCGAGGTTGTTGACATTGACCTCGATCAGGTCCGTCCACCTGTTGTTCGGGGCAAACTCCTCGAGATAGATGGCGGCACCCACGCCGATCGGAAAAGACAGCAGCAGTGTGACCAGCAGCGTCAGGAAGGAACCGACCAGCGCACCGCGGATACCGGACAGTTCCGGTTCGCGTGAATCACCGGCGGTGAAAAACGTGCTGTTGAAATGCGTTTCCAGCCTGCCCTCTTCCTGCAGCGCGGTCACCCAGGCGGCCTGTTGTTCGCTCAGCCGGCCGGTCGCGCTTTGCTAATCGTCGAAGTGCCCCTTGACGAACATGTCGACATCGTCATCGGCCGGCAGCCAGATATCGATGGTGGATCCGACCAGTTCGGGATTGGCGAGGACGTGATCACGCAGGGTATAAATGGCGCCCGGACTGACCAGCTGGTAGAGCGCGCGCTTGTCGCCGCGACTGTTGACGTCGGGGAACTGTGCACGCAGTGCCTGTTTGATCATCCCGGTGTAGTCGGCTTTCATGTATCCCTGTGTGTCATCGGGTAAGGCGGGGAAAGACGCCCTGTCCAGCGGGATCTTCAGGCTGATCCGGCTCTGGACGAACGCGCTGTGGCCGGCGCCCACAATGGCCGTGAACAGCAACAGCATGAACAGCAGTGCCATGATGATCGACACCAGCCCGTACAGGCGGAAACGGCGCTCTGCTGCATAACGGCGTTTCAGATTGCGCTGCATGATTTCGAGGGTACTGCGCTGCTCCATTATGGTTACCTTTCTGACGGTCAATCGTACTGTTCGCGGTATTTGCGTACCACGTGCAGGGCGATGACATTGAGTGTCAGGGTCACGATAAACAGCACCAGGCCAAGCGCAAAGGCGGCAAGTGTCTTGGCACTGTCAAACTCCTGGTCACCGACCAGCAGGGTGACGATCTGCACGGTGACGGTCGTGACCGCCTCCAGGGGGTTTGCCGTGAGGTTGGCAGCCAGACCGGCGGCCATGACGACGATCATGGTCTCGCCGATGGCGCGCGATACGGCCAGCAATACACCGCCGACAATGCCGGGTAAGGCGGCCGGTATGATGACCCTGCGAATGGTTTCTGACTGGGTGGCGCCAAGTCCATAGGAGCCCTCGCGCATGGCCTGCGGAACGGCGGTTATCACGTCATCGGAAATCGAGGATACGAACGGGATGATCATGATTCCCATGACCAGGCCGGCGGCCAGGGCGCTTT
>JBATGJ010000325.1:0-4583 GCA_049665685.1 Gammaproteobacteria bacterium | reverse complement strand
AGCTTGTCCACACCGGACAGCCTGGAACTTTCGATCACGTTGGTCTCGATCATCAGGTTCTGGTAGATGAAGTCAGCAGGGTAGCTGTCATTGGCCAGAATGCCGCCGACCTTGGCCGCGGCAAGGAAGACATAGTCCGGTTTCTCGCTCACAAAGAAGTCACGCACCGCCGCCTGTTCACGCAGGTCCAGCTCGCTACTCGTCCGCAGCAGCAGATGGGTAAAGCCCTCGGCCTCGAGTTTCCTGACAATGGCCGAGCCCACCAGACCCCGGTGCCCGGCTACGTAAATTTTTGCTGTCTTATTCATTTAATGTTTGCCACGGAATCCACGGAAGGACACGGAAAAATAAAACCCTGAATATCTATCTGATAATTCTTCTGATACTTGCCTTTGGATAGGAAAAATTGATCAGCAATCCCAGATGCAGATTTGCAGCCCTGAGATAATTCAGCAACTGCACTTCACAGGCCGGGGAAAGACGCGATTGTGCCTTGAGTTCAAGTATTACTGAGCCGTTAACAATCAGATCAGCATAGTAATGACCAATATTCTCACCCTTGTATTCAACATCAACCGGCACCTGGCTCTCCACCTGTAGTTCCTGCATACGCATCTCGATAATCAGTGCCTTTTCATAGACAGCTTCAAGAAAACCGCAACCTAATTGCCTGTATACCTCATAAACACAGCCACGAATTCGATACGTTAAATCTGATTCAGCCAATACCATGGTAATCACCAATGGGGGTTCGCATTATTGACTGGCTATTTTTCCGTGTCCTTCCGTGGATTCCGTGGCTAATTATCTGAATTTAATGTCATACAGAGGAATTACTCATGGTAGTCAAAGGTCTGGTAACCCTCCCGCCTGCATAGCTCATCCCGCTCGGCGATCTTCAGGTCCTCGCGCACCATCTCGGCTACCATTTCATCCAGCGTGATCTCCGGCACCCAGCCGAGCTGCTCGCGCGCCTTGGTCGAGTCACCCAGCAGGGTCTCCACTTCGGTCGGGCGGAAGTAACGCGGATCCACCTCCACCAGCACCTTGCCGCTATGGGTATCGATGCCCTTCTCGTCGACACCCTCGCCCTCCCAGCGCAGGCCGATACCTACCTCCTTGCCGGCGGCCTCGACAAAGTCACGTACCGAGTACTGCACCCCCGTCGAGATGCAGTAATCATCCGGCTCATCCTGCTGGAGCATGAGCCATTGCATCTTCACGTAGTCCTTTGCATGCCCCCAGTCGCGCAGTGAATTCAGGTTGCCGAGGTACAGCTTGTCCTGCAGACCCAGCTTGATGCGCGCCACCGCGCGGGTGATCTTGCGCGTGACAAAGGTCTCGCCGCGCACCGGCGACTCGTGGTTGAAGAGGATGCCGTTGCAGGCATAGATCCCGTAGGCCTCGCGGTAGTTGACGCAGATCCAGTAGGAATAGAGCTTGGCCACCGCATAGGGACTGCGCGGGTAGAACGGCGTAGTCTCCTTCTGCGGGGTCTCCTGCACCTTGCCGAACAGTTCACTGGTCGAAGCCTGGTAGAACTTCGTCTTTTTCTCGAGCCCCAGGATGCGGATGGCCTCCAGCAGGCGCAAGGTACCCAGCGCATCGGCATTCGCGGTGTACTCCGGCGTCTCGAAAGAGACCGCCACATGACTCTGTGCCGCCAGGTTATAGATCTCGTCCGGCTGGACATCCTGGATGATACGAATCAGGTTGGTGGAATCCGTCAGGTCGCCATAATGCAGAATGAAACGGACATTCGCCTCATGCAGATCACGGTACAGATGGTCGATGCGGTCGGTATTGAAAGACGATGCCCGGCGCTTGATACCGTGGACGATATAACCTTTCTTGAGCAGAAGGTCTGCCAGGTAGGCACCGTCCTGGCCGGTAACACCGGTTATCAGGGCAACCTTGCCATCACTTGTTTTACTACTCATAAACCCTGGCTCCTGTATGCCCCGTGGTAACCATTCACCTGATTGAACCGGGGCAGAAATACTGCCCCGTCAAGGCAGCATCAGACAACATATGGAAACAGTCCCCGCACGCTGATAACGGACAGGGAGAACAATACCGAAAGCGTAAATACATTCAAGCGTGTTTTCATTTGGTTGAGCACCAGCTCGCAGCCATAAAACAGAATGATGCCCTTGAGTATAATTGCCGTCAGGCCGCTATCGACAATACCCTGACTGGACAATACCGCGAGTATTGATATCGCGATGATGACCAGAAAATCTGTCGGTGTCGTCCTGAATTGTCCCCTCTCTGTATAACGGATCATCAGGGCAATGCCCAATACCAGAGTACCGAAAAACAGGTAGGTCACCATGTCGGCACCGGATAAATAGGCCGGCTGGTAAGTGTTCAGAAGGTAAACAACAAATATGATCGCCATATAGCTCAACAGCCGCAGCGGCAGGAACCACGCGCGATACCCGAAGGCCAGGCGAATCACCATGAGCGCACACAGCAGCAGGCCGACCACGGCAAGATCGACCGGAACCCGGGTTGCGATGACTGAGCCTGCGACCAGAAATAATGACAAACCAAATACGACAACCAGGTATGCAAAACTGCTGATCGTGTGACTGCGTATTGTTGATTCGATAAATTCATCGATCATGATGATGGAATCCTGGTGAATACGCCAGCCACTTCGTTCAGCCAGGTATAACAGAATGAATACAGTGGCCACGACGATGAGATAGATAGCGGCGATCAGGCTGTCTGCTTCATAGGGAACAAGGATTGCCGTGATGACAAGCAACGTTTGTATGGAGTAGATCAGGACAACGGATTCGTAATGATGAAAACCAAGATCGAGCAGGCGGTGATGAATATGATTGCGGCTTGCCCGAAACCAGTTCATCTTGTGATAAATACGCTGTATGACCACAGCGATAATGTCGGCGATCGGCAGGCCAAGCAGCAGGGCCGGCAGCGCCGGGCTCAGGACAGGATTGACTTCCTGTGTCAGCAGCACCGCCAGAAAGCCAAGTGAATAGCCCAGAAACTGGCTGCCGCTATCGCCCATAAAAATGCTGGCAGGATGGGTATTAAAACGTATAAATCCGAGCAGCCCGCCAATGATGGCAAGCGCCATAATGAGCGCATCAGTTCCGTCAGCAAGGTAGGCAAGGTAGGCAATGGCGCACAGACTCAGCAGTGATTCGCCACCGGCAAGGCCATCCAGCCCGTCAGAGTGATTGATCGCATTGATCATGCCGACCATCGCAAACACGGTAAACGGCCGGCCGATCGCCTCGCTGACCGGTTCCCCACCCATGAAGGGCAGCTGTGTGACATATACATCGCCGACGTAAACGACGCCGATAACCGCGATAAACTGCCCGATAAACTTCACGTAATGCCCGAGTTCCCGGGAATCATCCAGGGCGCCAAATACGAACAGCACAATGCCGCCGAAGATAAACGATGCCATGGCAGCATCGATCGGCAGCAACAGCGATATCGGTATCAGGGAGCCCAGCACGATGCCGACACCACCGACACGCGGTATCGGCTTTTCATGCACCTTGCGGGAGCCTGGCTGGTCGACCATCCCCAGCTTCGGCGCAAGGCGCACCACAATCGGGATAATCACCATACTGATCACCAGGGCAGCAATCAGCGGCAGGATAAACGTCAGCGGATTTGCTGCATCAGGCGCGCCGGTATCTGCTGGTAGATTAGTCAGCAGATTCAGGATGGGCTCGCTTGATTTTTCAAACATGCAGTTTTTTCACAGTAGCTTGATAGATCCAGAAATACCTGTCAGGCAATATTTCTACAACTTTACAGCCCCCCTCTCCCCCCGGGAGAGGGCCGGGGAGAGGGGATTATAAAGATTCATTTCTCGATATACAGTGCGCATCCCGTCATGTGTGCAAACAATACCCGGCCACACCACTTACCTGTGGCCAACGATACAACGAGCAATGCGCCTGTACTCAATCGGGAACATACGCTGCAAGATATGGGTAAACCAGACTGGCAAACCCGGCCAACTGTCTGTCGGTATCCGCCAGGTTACCACCGGGCGGGACCAGGGCCGTGAGGCGAACCAGCGCACCATCGGTACGATTCCTGGTCATGGCATCCCAGAACAGGAACCACTTGACCAACCATTCATTGGTGATGTTACGTTCCCGTTGTTTAAACCAGTAATACACTAATTGCGCATACTCACCCTTTCTGATCAGCAGACGGTTAACCTCCAGCGGACGGCCATTCACCTGTATTCCATCAATCTCACGCTGACTGAGGTATTTAATAAGCCACCCACCACCCGGGATACAGGCACGCGGTGAATGTGCAGCAGAGCCAGCCGCCTGGTCACCATAGTAAGCAATCCACAAATTGACTACGCTTCCATCCGGATTAACAAAATCCGTCAGCAGGTAATCTTCCGTCTTGAGTGACTCAAGTATGTTGTCCTCAATTGTCCCCGTTCTTCCCTTCCATGCATCTATGGTCAACGGGAACTCTGCAAACACCTGGCGCTCTGGAATATAGTTTTCCTTTCCCTGTACATAGAGGCTGGACGCTGCAATACCTGCCAGTAATAAGGGTACGCC
>JBATGJ010000324.1:0-11673 GCA_049665685.1 Gammaproteobacteria bacterium | reverse complement strand
ATATTGCCCATGCAAACAAACAAGACTTTTACGTTGTCCATACTGCGAAATCATCTTATGGCCGGTATGCCGCCAGCACGGCATAATAGGGCATTCGTGGCGTGCCGGGCTGAACGAAAGCCGGCCCGCGACGGGGTCGGCCGGTTTTCTGGTAACTCGGCCATTATAACGGTACCGATTGCCGCACGCGAGCACTGCCAGCCTGAACCGCGGCATGGATGGTTCACGAACGATGCCGACAGGTATGGATAAACAGCATTTTGCCCTTGACCGGAAAAATGAACGAATCGGTACGGAAATTCCCTGCCGACTTGGTCTGCCGGGTGCGAAGCAGTATGACGGCACCATCACCAACCTGTCTGCCGGGGGCCTGCGACTGGCATGCAACCTGGCAACCTACGACGCCATCATCCCGGATGACCAACGCACACCCGGACAGGTCATGGATGTCATTGTAGAGGTCAAGTTCACTCTGCAACCGGTCAATCGTGACGCCATTACCCTGCAGTTCTCTGCCGTGGTGATCCACACGGAGCGCCTTGCGCAGGACAGCTTCCATATTGGTATCCAGTACAGAGACATGCACAAGCAGGACACCGATCTGCTCGCGGACTATATCAGGGAAATGATCGCTGCCGGCAGCGGGTAATTACACGGTTATGCACTACTGACGGTCTACCCGTCCAGCATGGCGGCAACCCGCTCGAAGTCCGCCTGCGTATCCACCCCCGGGCCAGGTCGCTCCCGGGCAATACCCACATGGATCCTCATGCCATGCCAGAGCACCCTTAACTGCTCCAGTTTCTCAATCCGCTCCAGTGGTGAAGGTTCCAGCGTGCTATAGGCCTTCAGGAAGTCGACGCGATAGGCATACAGGCCAAGATGCCGCAGTGCTGTTTGCCTGGCATCGGCATCGCCATCACGGTCGAACGGTATGGCTGCGCGGCTGAAGTACAGGGCATAACCGTCGCGGTCCAGTACGGCCTTGACTACATTGGGGTCCTGCCATTCCTGCCGGTCCGTCAGCGGGCAGGCCAGGGTGGCAACCCTGGCATCGGCGTGCTGTGCCAGGCCCGCTGCGACCTGAGTGACGAGCGCCGGTGGCAGCAGTGGCTCGTCCCCCTGCACGTTGACGACAATACAGTCATCGGCCCAGCCGAATTTTGCCGCCACTTCTGCGATTCGCTCCGTACCCGACGTGTGGCTGGTAGCGGTCATGCAGGCCACGGCACCAAAATCCTGTGCCGTGGACTCGATACGCTGATCATCCGTTGCAATCACGACCTCATCGGCACCACTTTGCGCGGCGCGCTCGTACACATGCTGCAGCATAGGTTTGCCCGCCAGTGGCAACAGCGGCTTGCCCGGCAGCCGGGTCGAGCCGTAACGTGCCGGAATCACGACCTTGAAGGAAACACCCGACATGGGTGGCAGCACTCAGAGTTCTTCTTCAGCCGGGATGGCGCGTGCCTCGTCCGCCAGCATCACCGGGATATCATCCTTTATCGGGAATGCCAGCCGGTCCGCCTTGCAGACGAGTTCCTGCTCTTCCTTACGGTACAGCAGCGGTCCCTTGCACAACGGACACGCCAGTATCTCAAGCAATTTGTTATCCACGTCATTCTCCTGTCAGTTCGGGCGATGCCGGCCGGTTTTGGCGCCCGGGCGGTGTACGCTGTTCCAGCAATTCATCCAGCCGGGTGATGAATGCCTCTTTCATTTCCACTTCAGCCGGCACATACCATACATTGTCACCGGCAAAGTCGCGGCATTTTACCGCATCCTTCTCCGTCATGAGGACGGCCCGGCCATCGACGAAGGCAATATCGTCAGCCACGAATCGATGGTGGTCGGGAAATTCATGCACCTCGACCGTGCGCAGGTCACGCTGCAGCTCACGAAAAAACCGCTGCGGGTTACCGATACCCGCAACGGCATGTACCGGTTCCGAGCGGAAGTCGGACAACTTGCGACGGGCCCCGTCAGACAGCCGGTACGCATCGCCGGTAAACATCCGCATCGGGTGCTCCCTGCCTGCACCCAGGCCGTTGACGACCACCAGGTCGACCTCGTCGAGGCGGGCTACAGGTTCGCGCAGGGGCCCCGCCGGCAACATGAAACCCGAACCGAAACGGCGTATACCATCGATGACGGCAATCTCTATATCGCGCTGCAGCGCGTAATGCTGCAAGCCGTCGTCACTGATGATGATGTCACAGTCGCTGTGTTCCACCAGTGCCTGCGCCGCGGCAACCCGGTCCGGCCCCACCGCCATCGGACATTGCGTTCGCCCGGCGAGCATGACGGGCTCGTCACCGACCGTCGAGGGGTCACTGTCAGGACGAACCTGCTGTGGCCACTGGCTCGCCGTGCCGCCGTAACCACGTGAGATAATACCCGGCCGGTAGCCCAGCTCGCGCAGGTGACGTGCCAGCCAGGCAACCAGCGGCGTCTTGCCGGTTCCGCCGACCGTGATATTCCCGACGACGATCACCGGCACCGCTGCCCGCTGGCTGCGCAGCAGGCCCCGGCGAAAGGCGAACCTGCGCAGGCGCACTGCCATCCGAAACAGCAGCGATGCGGGCGTCAGCAGCAACAGCCACGGACTGCGTGCATACCAGTGGTAGTCCAGCCGCTTCATCCCGGATGCAGCCGCGTGCGGCAGGCGTGCTTCAGTCCCCGGCAGACTTGGTAGTCGCCAGGGAAATTCGCGTCAGGCCAAGCTGGCTGGCGGCGTCGAGTACGGTGACGACCGACTGATGCGGCGAATTGGCATCCGCCCGCACGATGACCGGCATGTCGGTACGGTCACCGAGCACCTTCGCGATGGCCCCCTTCAGCGTCTTCAGCTGTGAATTGACAACCTGTTCCTCACCAATGAAATAGCGGCCCTGGGCGTCGACGATAATTTCCAGCGATTCGTCATCCGGCGTGGTCGGTTCTGCACTGGCCTCGGGCAGTTCGACCTGAATGCGGGACTGATGTTCGAAGGTCGTCGACACCATGAAGAATATCAGCAGCAGAAAAACGACATCGATCAGCGGCGTCAGATTGATTTCCGGTTCGTCGCTGTCACCCGGTTGCAGGTTCACTGGTCGTTATCCCCGGACTTACGGGTTCCATGCATGATCTCGACCATCAGCATGGCCTCCTGCTCCATGCGCAGGACCAGCATCCTCACGCGCCCCCTGAAGTAGCGATAGAACATCAGCGTGGGTATGGCGACCGACATGCCGGCGGCAGTGGTCAGCAGGGCTTCCGAAATACCGCCCGCCAGGGCACCGGGATTGCCGACGCCTTGTGTCGTTATGGTCGAGAAGACCTTGATCATGCCGATGACGGTGCCGAGCAAGCCTAGCAACGGGGTGATGGCGGCAATGGTACCGAGGGTGTTCAGGTAGCGCTCGAGTTCATGCACAACGTGTCGCCCGGTATCTTCGATACTCTCCTTCATCACCGCCCGATCCTGGTGGCGATTGACGATACCCGCCGCGAGTATCGAACCGAGCGGAGAACTGGCCTGCAGCTCGCGCATGTGCTCGTCGTTCAGCTGGTGGATTTTTTCCCAGCGCCATACCTGTGCAACCAGATGTTTCGGCAGCACGCGCCGCAGCCGCAGGGACCACAGCCGTTCCGCGATAATGGCTACCGCGATGACCGAACATAAAATGATGGGCAACATCAGCCAGCCGCCCGCTTCCACCAGTTCCAGCACCGTAATCACCATCCTTTGTTGTCAGTCAACCATCGTGACCGACGGGAATCATACTGTATTTGCGTCAATAGCCAAACTGCGTTATGTCCTGTTCCGGCCGCCGCCACAAACGCGGCCATCTCCGCCGGAAGCGGGTGATCTGCGGACGGGTAGCGTGCGGCAATAACCTGACGGTAATCGCACCCGAGCGCCCGGTCTCCAGCACCTGGCTATGGCGTGCAGCATACCGTGCCATGACTTCCGGACGCGGGAAACCATAGCGATTCTGGTAACCCGCCGGAACCAGTGCCACCTCGGGACCGACCGCACTGATAAAGGCAGCCGTGGACGAGGTTCTGCTGCCATGGTGCGGAACGACCAGCACCGTGCTTGCCAGGTCATCGCCGGCACGGCGCAGCAGAGCACGTTCGCCCTCCTCTTCAATATCGCCCGGCAACAACAGGCTTTGACCGTCTGCCATCCTGATCTGCAGGACACAGGAGGCGTTGTTGCCCGTGTATGCATCGTCGCTTGCCGGGTGGAGCAGCGCGAACTCGATCCCGTCCCACGACCAGTGCATGCCACGTGTACACGCCTGCGTACTCTCCCCGTTAAACGCGTCCGGCACACTGGTCAATACGCTATCCACAGGAAACGCCTGCAACAGCGAGCGGGCACCACCGATATGATCATTGTCACCGTGGCTGATGACCAGGCGATCAATGCGGCGCACGCCCAGATAGCGCAGGTAGGGCGCGATGACGGCGCGCCCGGTATCGAAATCCTCGCCAAATGCCGGGCCGGCATCATAGACCAGTGTATGCGAGGCCGTCCTGATCACGGCCGCCAGCCCCTGACCCACGTCCAGCAGGGTCATCCACACCTCGCCGGCGGCCGGCTGCGGGCGCGCGGAAAACAACACCGGGAGCAGCAACAACAGCGCGATCCAGCGACCGGGCACGCCGCGCGGCACACACAATACGGCCACACCAGCCGAGGTCATCACCAGTATCCAGGGGGCGGGTTGTGGCCAGTCGAGCAGGCAGGACTCGCAAGCCGCCAGCCAGTCGAGCCCGTACCACAGCAGATCCAGCAGCCGGGCCGAGACCTGCATCAGCGCCAGGCCGGCCACCTCGTTCAGTCCATAAAGCAGACTACCGGCAAGCGCCAGCGGAACGACCAGAAAGCTGACCCACGGCACAGCGACGATGTTGGCCAGCGGTGCCACCAGCGATACCTGCTGAAAGAACATCAACAGCAGTGGTGCCATGCAAACGGCCAGCGCCACGGGCATAAACAGCCAGTGCTGCCTGCGCAGCCGCAACCCCTCGCGACCAACGACGAACCAGGCGATCGCGCAGACTGCCCAGAACGACAGCCACCATCCGGCAGACAGCAACGCCAGCGGATCGAGCAACAAGGTGACCACCGCGGCCACACCGATGACAGACGAAAATGAAACCCGGTGACCGGACATGACCGCGAACATCAGGACACTGACCATGACCAGCGCGCGTTGCGCCGGGATGGCAAAGCCGGACAATAGCGCATACAAAAGGGCGGCAAGCAGGGCGGCAATGGCGGCCGCACGCACGGCCGGCAGGCGCGTGGTCAATGCACAGGAACGCGACCAGGCAAACTGCATGCACCAGAAGACCAGTCCGGCGACCAGGCTGATATGCAAGCCGGAAATTGCCATCAGGTGGCTGGTACCGGTTACCCGCAGCACCCGCCACTGGTCACTGCTGATCCGGCTGCGTTCCCCGATCGTCAGTGCCTGCACCAGGGCCATCGATGGCAATCCCCCGGCCTGTGTTTCGATCGAGGTAGCCAGACGGTTACGAAAGCGGGTGAGCGATGCAGTGTGCCCGGCATCGATGCGCCGGTTCCGGACATCGCTGCGTACATACCCGATACCACGGATACGCTGGCAAAACAGCCACAACTCGTGATCGAAGCCGCCTGCGTTGGCATAGCCAGCGGGCGGCTTCAGTCGCACGGCAAGCTGCCAGCGCTCGCCAGCTGCCACAACCGGATGTTCGCTGTACCAGTCCAGTCGCACCCGGACATCGAACGGTTGCCAGCCCGAACCGTCGTCGAGCTGCACGGCCTGCAACAAAAAACGTGTACGCCGCTCCACCCGCGTCGACGGCCTGTCTGCGACAATGCCTTCAAGCAGGACGGTCTGACCCAGTAACCGCTCGGGGATAGCCTGCGCGCTCAGTGCCTGCACGTGGCAGGCCGCCCACAGAAAACCGAGGGCACCCACGGCGAGCGGTCGCAACGACCGGGCGGCCAGCCCGGGCAATGCCGCCACGGCCAGCAGCTGCACTGCCATGCCTGGCAGCGTCGCCTGCAGGTGTAGAGCAAGAACGCCTGCGACAAATGAAATTGCCAGTATTATCATGCTCTTCCCTGAACATGCTAAGAACTTCCTTAATTACGTTACTGGCTGTTTTCCCGCAGATGACCGTCATCCAGGTAAACGATCCGGTCCATGCGCGCGGCAATTGAGGGATCATGCGTTGCCACCAGCAGACTGGTATCGAGGGCCTGGTTCAACTCCAGCATCAAGGCATAGACCTGGGCAGCATTATGCTGGTCGAGGTTGCCGGTCGGCTCGTCCGCAATCACGCAACACGGGTGCGATACCAGTGCGCGTGCGACCGCGGCACGTTGCCGCTCGCCGCCGGACAATTCACCCGGTTTGTGCGTCAGGCGTGCGGACAGACCGACCCGTTCCAGCATCGCGGTGGCCTGCAGCGACGCCTCGACCGGCTGCACTCCCCTGACCAGCAACGGCATGGCCACGTTTTCGAGCGCGCTGAATTCCGGTAACAGGTGATGAAACTGGTAGACGAAACCCAGTGCCCGGTTGCGTAAACTGCCAAGCGCCCGGGCCGTCAGCCCGGCCAGCGGCTGGCCATCGATGGTGATGGTTCCACTTGTCGGTTCATCGAGACCACCCAGCAAATGCAGCAGTGTGCTCTTGCCACTGCCCGACGCACCCATGATGGCCACCTGTTCGCCTGCTTCCACGGCCAGGTCGATACCCTTCAGTATCTGCAGTACCTCCCTGCCCTCCTGAAAACTCTTCTGCAGTCCGTGGCACTCGAGCACCTTACTCATAACGCAAGGCCTCCGCCGGATGGGTGCGCGCCGCGCGCCAGGCGGGATACAGTGTCGCCAGCAGGCTCAGGCCGAGGGCAACCGAGGCCATCCGCCAGACATCGCTCCAGTGTAGCTCCGAAGGCACATCGCTAATGTAGTAAACATCCGCAGACAGGAACTGCACATTGAAGAAATTCTCAATGGCCGGAACGATGGTTTCGATATTCAGCGCCAGGGCGACCCCCCCTGCCACACCCATGGCGGTTCCCAGCACCCCGATAACAACCCCCTGAATGATAAATATCAGCATGATCGAGCGTGGCGATGCACCCAGTGTCCGCAGAATCGCGATATCCGCACGTTTGTCTGTGACTACCATAATGAGGGTGGACACGATATTGAATGCGGCAACGGCGACAATCAGCGTAAGAATAATGAACATGACACGCTTTTCCGTCTTGACCGCCCGGAAAAAATTCGCGTGCCGCCTGGTCCAGTCCTCGATCAGGTAGTCTCCCTGCAGTCTGTCGTAAAGTTGCCGGCTGACCTGCGGCGCATCGAACACCTCATCCAGCTTCAGGCGCAGGCCCGTGACGCTGTCTTCCAGGCGGAACAGGCGCGCCGCATCATCGATGTGCACCAGGGCGACACCCCGGTCATATTCGAACATCCCGACCTCGAACAGGCCCACCACGGTGAAACGCCGCAGGCGTGGCATGATCCCGGTCGGCCCGACCATGACCTGTGGTGAAACAACGGTAATGGTATCGCCGACACCCGCGCCCAGCGCCACCGCCAGTTCACGGCCGAGGATGATGCCGTACTCCCCCGCCCTGAGCAGGTCAATGCTGCCATCGATGATGTGCTGCACGACATCGGACACACTGCCCTCGACCGCGGGCAGCACACCGCGCAACACCGCACCGCTGGTCTGCTTGCCGAGGCTGAGCATGATTTCGCCGCGCACATAGGGCGCCGCCGCAACCACCTTGGGCTCGGCAGTGACAACCTCCGACAGGGCTTCCCAGTCCGTCAGTGTGCCGCCAAAGGTCGTCACGGTGGCATGCGAGGCCATGCCGAGAATACGCGCACGCAGCTCCTTCTCGAATCCGTTCATGACAGACAGCACAGTTATCAGCGCCATCACCCCCAGCGCGATTCCCAGCATGGAGGTCAGCGAAATAAACGAAATGAAATGTGTCCGTCGCTTGGTGTGCGTATACCGCAGACCAATAAACAGCTCGAGTGGACGAAACATGTATATATTGCCTTCCCCGGCACCCTGAACAGTGGGCGTGATTATTACACACCCGGGGCAAGAGTTTTACAGAGATTATGTACTATGCGTCAGCCGGCCGGCTGACGCATGAGGGATTATCAAGCCGGGCTCATTCAACCACGAAATTACCGTTGGTCAGCAGGTTCTCGATGATTTGTACGCCGCTCATGCCAGTGGAATCGAAGCCGGTAAGCTGGATGACCTGGTCGGTATTGCCACCATTGCCGAAGACGGTAATGACCGTATCCGCTCCGGGTGGTGTTGACAGGCCCTGGTCTGCCGCCATTACATCGGTGTACATCGAATCACCGAAGATAATGTCATTACCCTCTCCACCGTTGATGACGTCATTGCCAACCATATCAAGCTGGATGAGTGGATTCAGGTCGGCCAGGGTGTCGATCAACTCGTTGGCGGTGAAGATGTTGTCCACCGCATCCACACCGCGTGCTTCACCCTCGATCTGGTCGAGGTTGTCAATGTCAGATTGATTGGTCAGTCCGATACCGACGGCCTCGATCGGCCCGAGCTGGTTTTCAAGAATTTCGACCTCGCTGGTATTGTCCTGCTGCGAGCCGCTGGTGTCGGTGCCGAGCACCTGGGTACCACGGCTCTCTCAGTTCTTGATGGAGTCCCGTTGCCGGACGGCAGATGGAAACAGCGAGTCTTCGCCCGCACACTTCAATTGCGAATGCAGTGACTTGACCAGTCCACGCGACACCCAGGTTTCCCCGGAGTACAGCACAGGAATGGCCTTGCGGACAGAGGCGAGCATGCTGGTACGCTCCATGACACCGGTAATACCCATGGATAGTGCTTCCATGGTCTTGTTTCTGGTAGTTTTTTCCATGATCAGCAGGATTTTTGCAAAGGGAAAACTTTCGTGAATATTGCGCACGGCATCTCGTCCCTCCTGGCTCACTGCCAGCTCGTCCAGCAGGATGATGTCACTGCCTGCCAGGTCCTGCCAGATACCTGCAGCGCTGAGACTGCCATGCCGGGCAACGATTTGAAACTCGTTGCAGGTTTCGACGATATCCCCGCAACCCGGGTAGTCCTCCTCGGCTGCAATCACAAGTGTAATCTTGATTTTTTTCATAACTTTTTGTTTTTATGTGGTTTATAGAGTCTAGTGAACGCGCGGTTGTGGCGCAATAGGACTTAGGTACCAAGCCGTTAATGCACCGCAGAGACAGTGTAGCGCGTCACCATACAGGTACGATTAATCAAAGTCATCGGACCGGGTGGCCGATAAGTCGACTGATAACGACTGCCAACCCGGCCTGGATGATTCATGCCTGTAGATCCTGCACCGCGAGCAAGGCCCGCCCGACAACTGCTGCACTGTTGCGCCCTGCTGCTGCTGTACACTGTTGGTAGCCCGCGCGGGATCGCCGATGAACTCAGCCCTGATGCAGATACACTGGACACGCTGGAACAGCAGTATGGCAGCCTGGTCCGAGTACGCTACGACAGCTGGCAACGGCTGATCACGAGCGGGGCAAGGCTGAACGACATCGAGAAGCTGCAGCGCGTCAACGCCTTTTTCAACGAGGTTACCTTCGTCAACGATATCGACCACTGGGGTGTTGAAGACTACTGGGCCACACCCATGCAACTGCTGGCCTCCTACGGCGGTGATTGCGAGGATTTCTCGATCGCGAAATACTTTACCCTGCGCCAGATGGGCATCCCGGCCAGGCACCTGCGTCTGACCTACGTCAAGGCCCTCAAGCTGAACCAGGCACACATGGTATTAACGTATTTTCGGACACCGGACTCCGATCCACTGGTCCTCGACAATCTCGTCAACGAGATTCAGGAATCATCCACCCGGGATGACCTCCTGCCGGTCTACAGTTTCAATGCAGACGGGTTATGGCTTGCAAAGGAACGCGGAAACGAACAGCATGTAGGCAAGCCCGAGCGCCTGAGCCGCTGGCAAGAGGTGGTCGCAAGGATCAACACGGAACAGTTGCTGCAGATCGACATCCCGGCACCACGTAGACGGTGAGCATCGCCTGCATGTAATCGAAACGACAATAAATGACACTCTACAAGCAGATCTCCGCAGGCATAGTCCTGCTGTTTTTCATTTGTTTTGCCGGTACCTTCTATATCAGCACCGGCAATCTCAAGCAATTCCTCTCCACCCAGCTGGATACCCATGCACAGGACACCGCCACGTCTCTGGGGCTGTCGATTTCTCCCTATATGCAGTCGAACGATCTGACGATCGTGGAGACCATGATCGATGCAATTTTCAATCGTGGCGACTATCAGCGGATCGTGCTGCTGTCCAACAGCGGTGAAACCCTGGTAGAGAAAACGGCCACCGATGGTGCGAACAATGTGCCACAGTGGTTTATCAATGCCGTGTCATTGCCGGCACCGGTTGCCGAGGCCCTGGTAATGGCCGGCTGGAAACAGGCCGGCAGCGTTCTTGTCAGGAGCAACCCGGCTAACGCACACAGGGAACTGTGGGCCAATACCATCGACACATTCTGGCTGTTCCTGGCAAGTGCTGTTGCCCTGCTGGCTGTTGGGTTACTGACACTGCGACTGTTACTGCAGCCATTGCGCAGGGTAGAACTGCAGGCAGATGCCATCTGTGACGGCAACTACGAGGTACAGGATACACTGCCGCGCACCCGTGAAATGCGCCGGGTCGTCCTGGCCATGAACCGCCTGTCTGAAAAAGTCGGCAGGTTCTTCTCCGGGCAGTCCGCCCTGACCGAAAAGTATCGTGAACAGGCATACCGCGACACGGTGACCGGCCTCGCCAACCGGCGCTACTTCGATCGCCAGATGGCCGGGCTGCTGTCACGCAGCGATGATCCAACGCAGGGCGCCCTGTTGTTGCTCGAACTGCACAACTTCGCCGGCGTGAATGACCGGGCGGGATTCATCGGCGGCGACGCGGTGCTGGCACGTATCGCGGAACTGATCTCGAAGCAGATCGAAGCGATCGATAACTGTTTTGCAGCCCGCCTGTCAGGGGCCGGCTTTGGTATCGTGGCGACGGGATTGACACCCAGCGGTGCGGATGAACTGGCGACCTCTCTGTGTCGGGACCTGATGCAGCTGCGCGCCGACGGACTGGTGGAGACCAATGAAATCGGCCATATCGGTCTCTCCATGTGGCAATATCCGGCGACCCTGCCGGACCTGCTCGCAGAAGCCGATATCGCACTACGTGCCGCCCAGGCCAGTGGCCACAACACCTGGCAGCGCTTCGTCCCGCCCGCGGCCAATCAGTCGCAAATCTATGGCACCGAACACTGGCGCATCCGCCTGCGGGAAGCGCTCGATGCGGGTCATATCATACTGGAGTCACAGCCCGTGTACGGGACTGGCAACCGTGCGAAATCGATTATGCAGCATGAGGTGCTCTCCAGGATTCCGGATATCCGCGGGAACGGGATCGCAGCGAGTATTTACATGCCGATGGCGGAACGGCTTGGTTTGTCGTCCCGACTCGACAAGCTGACCGTCAACACCCTGCTCGAGCACCTTCGGCACAGCGATGATCGGCTGGTTCATGCGTTGAATCTTTCCGCCGGCTCGTTGCATGACGCGGTGTTCATCC
>JBATGJ010000323.1:0-11314 GCA_049665685.1 Gammaproteobacteria bacterium | reverse complement strand
GCCCATAACAGAGAGATATATTCAGCATACAAAGAACATTTGGTTCGTGTAAACGGATTAAGGTTGCTGGAGTTTGACGAAAATGAGCAGACATCCTACAAGAATATCGTAGTAGAGGTCATGGATGACTACCCTGTATCCAGGGATATACTGGTTAGTTTTCTAAATGACGAGGGATTATTGGCAAGAAGTCACTATGACCCGCCGTTACATGCAAAAGAATACAGTTATGATGTTGCTACAAGTGGAATGGTAAATACGAATAAATTGCGTTCACGATTTATCAACATGCCATGCGGCTCTATGGTTACGGTTGGTGATGTTGAAATTATTGTCCGGATAGTAAAATACATTAAAGACGATCCACGCCTTAACAGGTTATTAAAAGACACATATCCCAGCCCTGCTTAGAGTGAAGGCTGGTTAAATTGGCATTTAACGAGAAATCACATCGGGAACTCCTGCGATGTGCTACGCCGGTATTCACCAGGGAGGGCTGTTCAGCTACCGCAATCATGAAAGTCGCATTCACAAGAAGCACACGATGCGCCAGTTGCGCGAGCGTCAACATGTCGAATCCGGGTTGACTGAGCGTTGTGTGGTGATTTACGCGGTTACTGGCCTCCCCTCGATTGCGCCCGAGAGGTTGCCGCACGCTTCGTTGCTGGAGATTTTCGATCCGCAGTAAATGGCAATTGCGCAAACAACCGATGTATATACGTTGTACTTGAGCTAATTTCCTGCAGCCTGTTAAACATACCGGGCGTTCAATGCAGATGGGTGCTGAATGAATGAAATGATGGAAATAGATGGCGACAAGCAATCAAAATCAGCTGTTACAGTGGGTCAGCGGTATGAGCCAGATGATGATGCGCTAGCAGATTTATTACGACGAATTTATAAAAATAAATATTATACAAATCATGGCCCTCTGGCGGTTGAGTTTGAGTCCTCACTGTCGTCATATCTGAATGTCAGGAATGCGGTAGTTTCTACTAACGCAACTCTTGCTCTATTGATGACGCTTATTGCTCTTGATGTTAAAGGTACAGTAGTAGTCCCGTCCCTTTGTTCACCAGGAGTTGTCGAGGCCGTTATCTGGGCTGGACTTACGCCGGTATTTTGCGATATCGATAAAGTTACCGGCCACATGACTGCGGAAACCGTGAAGGATGTAATAGACGAAGATACTGGCATAATAATCGCAACCAGTTTGTGGGGTAATGTGTGCGAGATTGGTGATTTGGTTGGTATTTATGGTCGCGCGGGCCTGAAAATAATTCATTATGCTGAAGGAGCTTTTGGGTTGGTTGTTAATGGTGAAATTCTGGGTTGCGATAGCGAAGCAGCAATATTCTCTTTTGATTCGGCCAATATTCTTTCTACATCCGGAGGCGGGTGCATGGCCACAAATAATGAGTTATTGGCTCGCAAGGTCAGGAACATAAGGAGCAGTTATGGCGCCGGGGCACCTGAAAAAGTACCCGTAACCGCAAACGGGAGATTTTCCGAGTATCAGGCAGCGCTGGGGTTGTGGTCACTCTCAAGGCTCGAATTCCATCGTGCGCGAAACAAGTCAATTATTGACACCTACAAGCAATCACTTAAGGGTATCAATGGGGTTCAGTTTCTTAAGGAGAGAGAGCATGTCAATTCTAATTATCAGGATGCGGTCTTGATAACCCAGGACACAGAATCAGGTGTAACGCGCGATCGAATACTGAGCGTCCTTGAGGAACATAATATTTTTACTATGGGTAGGTACCGTGCGTATTATGACAATACAGATGTATTCAGCAGCTGGTGTGATGGCTGTGATTTCCCTAATATGACGCATTTGTCAAATACATCCCTATATTTGCCTGTTGGTTCAAGGGTAACGCCTGCTTTGGCCGAGAAAATCGGCGCACTGGTAGGGTCGTGTTTTCACTGAAGCAGTCTGGAGCGGCGCCGTAGTACGTCATCAGAAGAGGTCGCAAGTTGAGCAAGGATAAATTTACTTTTTATAAAGAACATCCAAAAACCTGCGACCCGGATGATTTCTGGGGGCAAGTAAAGCGCACGGTTAATGGGAAACCCGTATCTCAAGAACAAATTGATATGATTGTTGATGCGGTTATTTCGGGGTTGGCGCTTGATAGTGGCGACACACTGCTCGACTTGTGCTGTGGTAACGGTGCATTGAGCACCTTGTTATTTAACCATTGCAGGGGCGGCCTGGGGGTGGACTTTTCAGAGCACCTGATTTCTATTGCCAATAGATATTTCGCATCCCCACCCGAACAGACATATATCCTGCAGGATGTTGTGACATTTTGCGAGAACCCGCCAACACCAGAAAAATTTACCAAAATACTTTGTTACGGGTCATTCCCTTTTATAGAACATGAAAGATCAGAGTCACTTCTGCGTTCGCTGAACAATAATTTTGCAAATGCGGAGAAGGTTTTCATTGGCAACTGCCCTGACAAAAAACAACTGTCGCACTTTTATGGCGAAAATCCCATCGAGCGTGGTACAGAAAATGATCCGGCTTCACCAATCGGTATCTGGCGTACCGAGGAAGAGTTTGTCGATATGGCAGAGAGGTGCGGCTGGCAGGCAGCAATACATAAAATGCCTGACACATACTATGCCGCCCATTATCGCTATGATGTTGTATTGTCGAGGTGACTGGAATGCGGGTCGGCGAGCTACAGGTTGGATGGATATCCGGAATGCCGCGCTCTGGAACAACATGGTTATCACAGATTTTCGCCTCTTCACCAGATGTTAGGCTCAAGTCTTGCCCATTGTATTCATATGAATTCAAGGATGCTTTGGATGAAAAAAGTACAACAAGTCAATGGGAAAAACTGTTTTCAGATGTATATCATACAAAGTCAGAGTTCCTGGATCAGGAGCATCTCCGCAAGTATGGGCTGGTTCCTCATTTTGAAGACAAGCACGAAAACCCGCGTCATCTGATAATTAAATCGAATCGGTTTCATAACCTGACCCCCCGTATCATTGAGTTAAACACGAGGATTCGTTTCATACACATTGTACGGCATCCTTGCGCGACCATATATTCATGGTTGAGCAATCCACGGGAATTTCCCGCAAATGCGGATCCGCTGAAAGAATGGAAAAGCGGTAAATGTCGAAAAACAGGGCCAGGTGAATTCTGGGGATTTGATGACTGGAAAAACGTTACAACGCAGGCCTTATTGCTTGGCAGGCAGTACCCGGACCGGTACAGGATCGTTCGCTATGAGGATCTTGTAAAAGATACCGTGCATTATGCGCATGATCTGTTTCAGTTTCTGGGAATACCATTTGAGAAGCAAACACTTGAATTTATCGGGCAATCGCATAGTCGGCATGATGAGCACAAGCATTCGGTTTTCAAAAATCCTGGACTGATTGAACCATGGAAAGAAAAGCTCGACATGGCAATAGTTGAGAAATGTCTGGGTGAAATCAAGGGCTCTGAGCTTGAACGGTATGCAATCACGTAATATTTCCATTCAGGCATGATTGATAATTTAACAGGCCGTTAAAAAAACTCTTATTCCGACCAGGTTGTTCGCACAACAGCCGGGCTATAACCTGCTGTCTAGCTGGTTTGTGGGGCTGTACATGGTGCCGGCCTCTCCGCATTTAATCAGCTTCCTGTCCAGATCCCTGGTAGATCAGCTGATGGACATCATGGCAGTCCCAGCAGGTGTGACTGTCAAAGACGATGCCCTTGTCTTCAAAACGGGGGTGTTCACGCTCTGTTTTTTCGTGACATTTGTAGCAGGTCTTGGCCTGTTCAGTCATGTCCTTCACACTGTCCTGTTTTATATGCAGCTTGTGACAGTTGACGCAGGTCATTTCCTTTTCCTGGCCATCGGCATCCACCCAGGGGCGTCCATGGACACTGCCGTTCCATTCCATGCTTTTGAGTCTTTCCATATCTTTGCCGTGGCAGCCCTCGAGACAGGTCTGGGACTGCTTGTTAATGGATGTGGCGGAGTCTGCACCATAAACAATCATCGGCTGTCTGGACTGGTTAAGCCGAATACGCGTGGCATGCAGGGTGCCAGGCCCGTGGCAGGATTCGCATTCATGCTGGAGAAAGGGGCTGTCCGGGTTTTCAATCTTGCCATGAGGAGATTCTGCAATGAGCTGCATTCGCTCGACATTGTGGCAATATAGACAGACGCGGTGTTGCCCTTTGGTGAATTCTGCCGTTTTCCCCGCAGCGGTTGAATCGACGGGTTGCGCAGCGGCACTGGACAGCGTCAGGCAGGTCAGCGTCAACACCAGGCTGCGGGCAATTCGCTCCGCAATAAAGTGCGCGGCCTTGGCGATTATAGTGTCATGGTTTTGCATCATGGTCTTCTGGTGCCAGTGAATACTCTGCTAATCATGTCATTTTAGATAAAACCTGCGGCCTCCTGTACCGGCCGATCCGCCCCGCTGTCCAGAAGCGGGCCGGATTTGGATGACCTTGCCCGGTGCGGATATCCTGTTACTGACAAGACTTCATACCCTCACTGCGGCCGACCGGGTTTAACCCGGCCGCGCGAATCAAAAACATACCGTACCCCGACAAAGAAAACGTGGTTGCTGTAATTATAGGGATCGGCGCCAAGCGACAACAGGTTTGAAACCGTGTCGGGCTCAATATCCTGGAGCGCCCAGTCGTCCGTATCGTACTTCTCGTATCGGTAGCCAAATTTGAGGCTGAGTGCGTCACTGTAGGGGTAATCCAGCCCCAGTTTCACCTGGTGCAGTTTGGTCCGCTCATCGGGAAACGCCGACGACGAGCCGCCGGTATTGTTTTCGATCTGGCCTTTGGAGCGCGCGTAGGTGTATTCAACTTCCGCACCGAGCTTGCCAATCATCTTCGGATACCTGAGACCCAGAGTGCCGGTGTAAAACGTGTCATCGCTATGCGCAAACCAGTCTGGAGCAGCAAAGGCCTGGCTGTTGGATTGCCGGGACTTAATTTTTTCGTGCGAGAATGCGGCATAGGCGGTGGCATCGCGGGTGACGAGATAAGACACGTCGAACCCGTAGCGTTCAAAGGTGCTGTCATTCAGGCCGATTTCGGAATTCTCATAGTCGTCTTTGGTGTACTCGGCATCGATGCCGACGTTTATGCGATCGCTGGAATAGAACGACAGATAAGAGTGTATTCCTCTGCGCTCGCGGTCGGCCATGTTGTACTTGCGCATCAGGTCATTCTGTGGAGATGGCACAGCAGTAATCGGCGTGTACTGGGAGCCATCACGATCCTCGGTATACAGTTCCACATCGATGTCAAACAAGTTGCTCGGGCGCAGCTTGACCCGGGTCCAGAGGCGCCCCGTGTCTGTATGGTTGCGCTCCTGGTGGGTACGATCAAAACGCTGGTAATCATAACCGGCATGCAGCCGGGCCTGTCGCATCAACCGGTATTCGCCCCTGAGCTTGTAGTCATACCGCTCGTAGTCATAGGCAATGTTCGTGGCCGGATCCGCAGCGGGAAACGCATCCGTGTCCACATAATTGTATGTGTCCTCGGCCGTCTTGTTGTCGCGCTCATGGTAACGAAACTCGCCTTCCACCGTGAAGGCAGTAACCGGCGACGAGGTAACCCGCAGGTTGACGTTGGTCGTATCCACCTTCCCGTCGACCGAATTGCGCGGCAATGCGGGGCTGCCCGGATTGGTCGTATAGGGCAGGAGATGCTCATCCTGTTTCATGCGCCCCAGACTCAGCTGGCCACTCAGCGTGGTATTGGCGGGCAACAACAAGGAGCCGGCCAGGCTTATCTGGTTGGCTGTGTTATCCGGTGGCAATGCCATTTGTGCCGGGTTAGGCGGATTGGGTATCTGGTTGTAGGCATTATCCCACTTGAGGCTCGAGTTGTTGTTGTCAAAGAAGGACCCAATGTAGGACAGCCTGAGTTGCCAGTCATCCTCGCGATACGCGATAGCGGCCTCCAGTTCGTCGCTTTCATAATCGATGGGTCGGGTGAATTCCGCAACCCTGGTATAGAAGACGGCGCCGGAGTATATATCATTCCCATCCCGCTCCTGTCGCCGGTAATCGACGTCGAAGGTCCAGCGGGTCACCGGGGTGAAGGAAACACCGGCAGTGTAGATATCCCAATCACGCTTGATATCAACGCCTTGCAGCGAGCTGTTGAGCTGGGTCATCCCTTGTGTCGTGGGCGCGCGGACCCAGCCAGCGGGCAGCGTCAGCCGGTCGGTACCGTTGCCCCTGAATGGCGTTGAGGTCGTATCGAAAATCCTGCGGGGGATGCCCTGGTAGGATGCCCGTGCCTGGTAGCGGCCCAGCCTGCCACCTTTGAGGAATAGCGCCCGCGAATCCTGGCCGAGACGGTAGCCATCCAGGCGCATGTATTGCGCGTCTGTGCCCCAGTAGCGGGCAAAGACATCGCCGAACAAATAGACGCCGTCGTCCTCGAGACCGGTATAATCTCCGAACTTGAAGGCGTTATTCGAGACATAACCGGGGCCCGCCACGACGTCGATCTCCCAGCCGCTGGAGGGGGCGCACAGTTCACAGGCCCACAGCGAGGTGTCCGGCTCCTGTGCACCGACGCTGGCTGCCGCAAACACAAGCCAGCCGACCGCCAGACGGATTCCAATGGAGGCTTCGTGACGACGATGTTTCTGCTTGGCCATGAGTTTCAACATCCCGCCATTAGCGCATGAGCTTCACCCCGGAGGGGTGATTGGAGCCGTGCACCTGTCGATGGCAGTTCAGGCAACTGCCCCCTGCGACATACACATTCCGAGATGGGTTGCCGCCCCCGCCAGGCAGGTCGGCCGCTGTATAGGAATCGCTGGGGTGACCGCTCCGCGAATGGCATGCCTGGCAAAGCAACGGCGCACGGCGTGCCAGCATCGCCGGGTGTATCGATCCGTGGACAAGATGACAGAGTGAACAGTCTTCGGAAACCGGGGCATGCTCAAACAGGAAGGGACCGCGCAGTTCAGTGTGGCAGCTCCAGCACAGCTCGTTCAGGTCGTTGCGTTTCAACAGGGCACTGTTTACCGAATGGTGTGCATTGTGACAGGAGGTACAGGTCATGATGCCGGATGCAATCGGATGGGCATAGGGCTTGTGGCTGTCGGCCCGTTGCCGCGCATGGCATCCGGAGCAAACCTCTGCCTGCTCGGTAAGCACCGACACCCGGTCGACCGCTGCATGCACACTGTGGCAATCCGCACAAGCCACCTCGTTACGCTGGTGCGGACTGCCTGTCCATTGCAAGCCGACATGCCGGGTATGGCAGCTCATACAGACGGCATTTTGCTCGTCGACCGGGGTATTCTCCCTGTTACCAAACCTGACGACCGAGGGATGGCCTGCGCCGACGTTCCTGCGCCCCGCATGGTTGCCGCCGGGGCCATGACAGCTTTCACACTGCAGATGGGCAAAGGGTGTGTTCGGGTCGCTGCCTTGCCCATGCGCAGTTCGAAAGATAACCAGCATGCTCTGATCGTTGTGGCAGGTTAGACATGTGTCTGCGCCCTTGTCGCTATAAGTCGCCGATGCAAGTGCAGGCGATGTCGACTCCGGGCCGCCTTCCTCAGCGTACAATGGACTACCCGTCAGCGCCGACAGGACGACGACGCACAGGACATGAAAATACCAGACGTGCTGCGCGACCCGTAACTTCGTCATGTTTGATCTAGATTCCCGCTTTATCCAGGCCGGCAAGAATGTGTATGTTATCTGCTGGCACGTTTGTCTTCGGAGGGAATAAGCTGATGAACATCGTGGCAGTCCCAGCAGCTCAGCTTGTCGAAAGCAATGCCCTTATCTTCGAAGCGCGGATGCTCGGCCTCCGTTTTTTCGTGACACTTGTAACAGATCTTGGCCTGTATCTTTTTGTCCTTCATTGGCTCATCCAGTCCATGAATAACATGGCAGTTTGAGCAGGCCATCGCCCGCTCCTTCCCATCGGCATCTTTCCAGGCACTACCATGAGAGCTACCCTGCCACTGCATGCCTGCCAGCGTTCCCATGGTCTTGTTGTGGCAGCCCTCAAGACACGTCTGCGCCTGCTTGGCGAATGGTGTCTTTGCAGTTTCCCCAAACACGTTCATGGGCGGACGGCCCTTGCCCCGGCGCGAGCGGGTCGAGTGCAGACTTCCCGGGCCATGACAGGACTCGCAACCCTTTTTTGCAAAGGGTGTGTCCTGATTTTTTCCATCACCATGCTTTGTCTTCATGATTAACCGCATGCGATCGACATCGTGACAGTACAAGCAGGTTTCGACGCCACCCTTCGTATACTGGGGCGCATAAGGTGAACCTGTGGACGCCGCCGGCGCCTGCGCAAAACCAGGCGTGATGAGGAACATGTTGGCCAGCAGTGCAGCAGCCAGGACAAACATCACATTGGCTGATCTTGCCCCGCAGGTATTGTGTGTCCTTGAAATGTACATAATGGCTTCTTCTCCTTCAGTCATTGTCTCCCCTGCGCCGCTAATGACAGCTGATAGCCACTAGGGTACGCGCCGGGGACGCGGAGCGCCATCTTTCGAAAAGTGTCTAAAGACCGCATGTTGTTCTGCTCCGCAAGTTTCGCTCATGTCTGACATGTTCAATGGTCACATGACACCGTGTGCAACGCCCACATCATATCCAGCCCGCGGGGCATGGCACCACACGCAATTCTCGCTGCCAACTGTCGGCCCGAGCGTACCGCCCGGGCCACAGGTATCGACTCGAACGGTCACCAGCCCATCGGCTGCCTGCCGGCAAATTCACGACCATATCCCCGTTTTGGTCGCGCAACTGGAAATCGACAACGGGAGGGCCGGAGACAGTTACATTACTGGTCCGGGCGTTAATTACGGCGGCATTGTTGATGTCGATGCTGCCGAACGGGCCCGGTGGACCGGGTGGACCGACAGCACCACCGCCCCCGCCACCCGCGAGCATCAGCGCAAGGTTGATGATACCAACCAGCGCTATGAAGGAAGTCGCAAGACAACTAGGGTGAAAACCACGCGCCACAAACCCCTCACTTCAGGCGGACACCCTCCGTGTCATGTGTAGCCCGATGGTTACGTTCACAGGAATGGCTGTACATGTTATTGTTTATTTTCTCTGTTTGACATTCGAGTATAATTAGTGTGTTGTTCTTGTCAACCAGATAAAAGGTGATATTTAGCGTCTGAATTCATTATTATTTTTTCGCACGATGAGTCGCCAGGAGTCGCAGATGAAACTACGAGACAGTCGATTGATGAATGCGCGGCGGCTGGCCGTGATTACTGGGCTTGCCGCACTCGGCATGGTCTCGAACGCCTTCCCGCAGTGGATGGATGGCGACGATCTGCTGCGGGTATGCAGCACCGGGGAGGTAGTGCATATTTTCAAGCCGGGCGTGTGTCCGGGCTACCTGATGGCCTCTATTGATCTGGCAGAGGGACTGCATGCGAATGGTACTCTCAAGGCACCGCTGTTCTGTATGCCTGCTGAGATAACCATGCAGCAGGCGCAGGACATGGTTGTCAAATATGTCGAAGGGCACCCGGCGCGGAAAGAAGCCAACGCGAGTTTACTTGTGCTGGAGGCGTTTCAGGATAAATATCCTTGCAAGTGAACCTTCAGCGCCGGGTATTGCCAAACGCCTTTGTCAGGTACCTGGCAGCAGTGCGATGCATCAAAGCGGGGTATTTGGCGGCTGTCCGACTGAAATGCCCCCGCATCTTGCAGGAACGGGACGCTTGCGTTATTTTCAAGCTGAGTATAGATGCAAGAACAGCGATCTGAACCAGCCCTCTCGTGCGACCGTATCAGTCGTATCAGCCAAGAACGATGAAAAAATACTGGGAGGCCAGGACGATGTCGAAGCAAACTGATCCAAATGACAAGCCCACCCTGTGGAGTCGCATCTGGCAACGCCCCGCCAGTCGCTGGCTGCTCGGGATCCCCCTGGGGGCCTATATCATGTTTACTCTGGGAGCAGCAGCCGTCGTCGGATCAGAGGTGGCAATCTATGCCAGCGGCACGGAAAAGTTCTGTACGTCGGCATGCCATTCCATGGCAGCTTTCACCGCACCCGAATGGCGGGATTCACCCCATAACAACAGCGCCAGTGGTGTCCGGGCCACGTGTTCGGATTGCCACATACCCCACATTTATCCGCTCAAGCTCTGGGTGAAGACCAAGGCGGGCATCAAAGATGCCTATCACGAGTTAAAAGGAACCATCAGCACCCGGGAAAAATACGAAGCACATCGGGCGCGCATGGCCGAAGAGGTATGGTCTTACATGATAGCAACTGACTCACGCGAGTGCCGGCACTGCCACAGTGAAGACCATTTCAACCTGGCAAAGCAGTCAGATAAAGCCTTGCGAGCCCACCTGGAAACCGAAGGCGGCGGCAAAAAGACCTGTATTGAATGTCACCAGGGCATTGCACACAGGACACCTGACGAGTTTCTCGAAGAGAACCAGACTGAGCGCGAGTAGCGCAGCCAGATCAGGTAGCTTGGGTAAAGACAACGGTAGTGCGCCAGAGGCATGAAAATAAGGGTTTCTGAAAGCAGCAAACCCATTTTGTTGTACCTGAGACAAAGTTTACAGCAAATACCGGAGACATGGTTTACACATAGGGGCATTTGGGGGGATCCCGGATGCCATGGAAAGAGTGTAAACCGATGGATGAACGCCTAAAGTTTGTAGCCCGCCTGCTCGATGGCGAGAAGATGGCCCCGCTGTGCCGGGAGTTTGGCATCTCCCGGGTGACCGGCTACAAGATCTTCAACCGCTACAAGGACTGCGGCCTGGATGGCCTGCAGGATCGAAGCCGCCGGCCCTATCGACATACCAACCAGCTGCCGTTCCAGATCGAACGGACGATTTTGCAACTCAAGCGTCAACACCCCACCTGGGGCGCACCCAAAATCCGTGACAAACTGATCAAGGCCTACCCCATGATCAAGCCACCGGCCAAGAGCACGGTGCACGCCGTGCTGGACCGACACGGCCTGGTCAAACGGCGCAAGCGGCGCCGTTACAAGGCAGAGGGTACACCGCTCAGTGACGCGCATATACCCAACGAACTGTGGTGCGCCGACTACAAGGGTGAGTTCTTGCTAGGCAACAAGCAGTATTGTTATCCGCTCACCATTACCGATTACCGCTCCCGCTACCTGTTGGCCTGCGAGGGTCTTGAGTCAACCCGATCAACCTTTGCCTTTAGCGTCTTTGAGCGAGTATTTAAGGACTATGGCTTGCCCAGGGCCATCCGTACCGACAACGGCGTGCCGTTCTCAAGCTCCAATGCCCTGTTCGGTCTGAGCAAGCT
>JBATGJ010000322.1:0-6076 GCA_049665685.1 Gammaproteobacteria bacterium | reverse complement strand
ACTCAGCAACACACAAAACAGATCGCCGTGCTCCGCCCTGCTGTCCGTCGGTGACTATCAGCTGCTGGTGGTCGATGCACCCGAGGTGCCACCGGAAGAAATTGCCGCCGCCATTCGCTGGCGCATCCAGGACATGATTGATTTCCATATCGATGATGCCGTGCTCGACATTTTCGACGCACCACCGTCAGGCCCGGCCAACAGCAAGCAGGTCTATGTCGTGGTCGCCCGCACAAACACCGTCCGGCAACGCATCGGCGAACTTGAGCAGGCCGGCGTCAATCTCGAGGTCATCGATATCCCGGAACTGGCCATGCGCAATATTGCGGCCTGCCTGCCCGAAGACGAGGCCGGCCTCGTCAGCCTGTATTTCGGGGAAGATCGCTGCCTGATCACCATTACACACAATGCCACGCTCTATCTGACCCGCAGCATCGATGTCGGCTATCGCCAGTTGCAGGAGGAGGCCGCCAGCCCACAGGCATTATGCAACCGGCTTGCGCTGGAGATTCAGCGCTCCATGGACTACTACGAGCATAACTACCACCAGGCTGCTGTCAGAGCGGTTGCCATATTGCCGATACCGGTCACGCTGTTCGGACTGGCGGACGCCCTGCAACAGTCGCTGGGCGTGAGTACACGCATGATCAGCGTCAATGATGTCATCGACTGCGACATCCAGCCGGACGAGGTGCACGCCGCAGATTGCCTGCTGGCCGTCGGCAGCGCGTTACGCACCGAGGCGGTGACCCGGTAGGCGCGGGCCTTCCCGCGAGGGTATCTCGCAACCGGATCTATTCGCGCATACCTGCGCTGCTACGGGTGCGTTAATTGACGTAGGAGCGGACGTTGCCCGCGAACCGGGGCCAGGATCCATTCCCGCCTGCAAGGCGCTCCTAGGTTAAAGAAACATCTGCAGGAGGCGCTTGCAGGCTGGGATCAGTCCTTGCGCTCTGGCTACGCTGAAGAAATATCTGCAGGAGGCGCTTGCAGGTGCGAATCAATCCTTGCGCTCTGACTCGCGCCAGGCAAACGAGCAGTCCAGGTGCGTACGCACGGTAATCAGGCCACTCAGCCCGTCTTCCAGCATGATATCGACCGGGCGTCGCTTGCGGAGTCGCTTGCACGGCTGTTTCAGCCAGATCAGGCCGATCTGGTTGTTACGCGGGAATGTCGTACGCAATGCATCGGCGATCCCCAGCAGGTGTTCGACACGCTTCATCACATCCGGATCATCCGGCAGGGGCGTTTCATCCTGATAACGGCGCAAATGCCTGCCAGAGACCTTGCCGGGTAATGCCAGTATATTCACCTGGTCAGCAGACGCGATGCCCCACTCATCCAGCACATTGATGACAAGCCGCCCCAGCTCCAGGCGATCCTGTTCGTTAAGACTCTGCATTATAAGCATCCCATCCTTGCTTGATTGCGCCCGGATATACTTTACGGTGCCTGCCGTCACAGACCCCGGGTAGAACAGTCACTCGCCTGAACTTGTCGTGAGGTGGCAAAATTACTGAAAGGCAGACAGGCTTGATGCCCATAGTCTACCTGAATCGGCGGCAATACCGCTAAAAGTCCGGACTTTCTGTGCGGTAACTGATGCAGTAAACTCCATGGTCAGAACCTGTCATACCGTTATCAATGCGGCATGGTTACCGCATGTCAGATGACATTCGTGAGAAAACCTATGCGGCCAGACAACAACACACGGTATATCCTGACACTCACCCTTTCACTCATCATCGTTGCGCTGACTGCCGGGCTAATCATGCTGGGCCTGATGAAAGCCACCCTAAATACCCTGGAAACTGACACGGTTGCCCTGCATACCCAGAAATGGAGCATCAATGAGCACGCAACCGAGATCAAACTACATCTTCTGAATGCCGAAGAAATTATCTATCGCATTATCAACCACCCGCCGGACCAGGCCTCCGAACACATGAAATCCGGGGAACTGGGTGCACTCAACCACAGCATCAGGAGCTTTACCAAATTTCATCCGATGGAAGACCATGCACTACTTGCCAACAAACTCAACGATCTCACCAGCGGGTTCGTCGCGCTGCATTACCGGGCGACCAACTGGCGTGTCGAGTACGACAGCTTTATCGATGCCGGGGAGCGGGATCGCCTGCACCTGGAGATACACGACAATCTGGCCCGGTTACTGTCAGATCTGGATGTGTATATCCGTGAGGATGACTCATCCCGGCGGGAGGATAACGGACGAACCGCTGTTCTGAACAACACAAACAGAAAACGAATCAGCATGCTCAAATTCTCGCTTGTCGCTATCGAATGGCATGTCGATTCCATACTTGCCGCGACTGAAATCCGGGAACTCGAGAAGATCATGGACGACCGCCTGCATGATTTGATCATTCAGCTACGCGCGCAGAACACCCAACCGGGCAATGGCTTCCAAGCACTTGAGAGCTCCCAGCTTGAACGGCTGTTCGGCCTGATTCTCGGCAAGGGATTTTCTCCGGGGAGCGGACAGACGCCGATCACTGCCGGCGCTGGCGGTCTGTACGGAGCACAGCAGCGGCAACTGTCACTGCTCGAACAGCGTGACCTGCTGAACAAGGAGCTCGATCACCTCGCCGCGCAGATAAATGCGTCCATGGAACGCGTGACAGACACCACCCGCCAGTCGGTGCAGGCACTGAATGCTGAATCCATTACGCGGAGCAAAACCGCCTGGAGCCAGATACTCGGCATCGGCCTGGCCGGCAGTGTGGTTTTCCTGCTGCTGGCACTGCTGATATTCCGTGCCCTTCGCAATCAGGTTCGACTTCTGACCCGGCTGAAAAACGTTGCTGAAGAAGCCAGCCTGGCCAAACAGCGCGCCATGGAGGGTCTGCAGGATAGCGAAACTCGCCATCGAACGGTCATGGAAACCATGGTCGGTGCCGTCATCACGGTTGATGAGGAAGGCGTGATCGAGTCACTTAATCCGGCAGCAGAACAGATGTTCAGGTGCAGGGCCACCGATGTCATCGGTAACAACATACTGTCACTCATACCCGAGCGCTTTCACAACAAACATACAGCGGGCATGGAGGGACTGAAAAATTCCGGGTATTCGGTCATTCTCGGCAGGAGCATTGAAGTAACAGGCCGCCGCATGGACGGATCCGAATTTCCAATGTCACTTGCAGTCAGCGAGATGCAGTTGAAGAACAGGCGCATGTATACCGCCATTGCCATGGATATTTCACAACGCTATGAGTATGAGGTACGACTGCTGGAGGAAAAAGAAAAGGCCGAGGCCAGCAACAGTGCAAAAAGTGAATTCCTGGCTACCATGAGCCATGAAATACGTACGCCCATGAACAGCATCATGGGCATGTCCGAGTTATTACTCAGCAGTCAACTCGACACACGTCAGCACCGTTTCGTCAGGAATATACACGACTCCGGCAAGTTGCTGCTCGGCATCATCAACGACATCCTCGACCTGTCGCGGATCGAGGCGCATCGCCTGGACATTCATGAACAGCCATTCGACCTGGTTGATATGCTCAACGATGTAACGAAACAGTTTGCCAGCGTTGCGGCCACGAAGGACCTGGAACTGAAGTGCCGGCTGCCGCCCGACATCCATCACACCTGGATCGGTGACCGGATGTATATTACCCAGGTGCTCAGCAACCTGCTCGACAACGCCATCAAATTCACGCGCCACGGCAGCGTGACGCTGGGTATCGATACGCTTGATGACGATGGTAATGAGGCCAATATCCTGTTTTCGGTCGAGGACACCGGCATAGGCATTCCCCCTGAATCGCAGGGAAAAATATTCGATTCGTTCTCCCAGGCGGACAGCACCACGACGCGCGAATTCGGCGGCAGTGGTCTTGGACTGGCGATTTGCAAAAAGCTGGTCGCACGCATGGGTGGAACCATCGATGTAGAAAGCGAAGACGGTCATGGATCGCTGTTTCGTGTCAACCTCAGACTCCCGCGTGGCGAAAGCGACAGGCCGGAGACAGACAAGCCCGCACAGCCGCTGCAGACACTGCCGGCACTGCACGCACATATACTCCTGGTTGAAGACAATCCCATCAACCAGGAAGTGGCGCAGCATATGCTCGAGTCGCTGTCATGCGAGGTCACCCTGGCAGCCGACGGCATGCAGGCGCTGACGCTGCTGGAGAGACAGCGTTTCGATCTGGTCCTGATGGATTGCCAGATGCCGCACATGGACGGCTATGAAACGACCCGTGCCATACGCAGGCGCGAGGCGGACGGAGACCGTAACGCGCACATCCCGGTCATCGCCCTTACTGCCAATGCCATGAGCTTCGACCAGGAACGTTGCATTAACGCCGGTATGGATGATTACATCAGCAAGCCGCTGACCCTGGAAAACCTGGCGACAACCATGGCCCGCTTGCTCACGGGCGATGACACCAGCGGCAGGGAAATACCCCCTGCGTCCACCGCATACACCACCGAAGTAGCTAACAAACCAGCCATCAACCGGGCTTTTCTCGGCCTGTACCTGGAGATGGAGAACGGGGAGGCCCTGCTCGATCGCATGATTGATGTCTACCTGCAGGAAGTACCTGCAGCCCTGCAGGCACTGCGCACCGCCATCGATGAAGACAATACTGTTGCACTCAGTCGCGCGGCCCATAAATTCAAATCCAGCAATACGCAGCTGGGCGCCGAGCGGATGGCCAGCCTGTGTACGCAGCTCGAAAAACTGGGGCAACTCGGCACCACCACCGGCGGCCGGGCAATCCTGTCCGCTATGGACCATGAACTGATACGGCTAGAGTCGGGACTCGGCAGCTTCCGCAGGCAGCCTGTCGCTGCCGCAATAGAAAACGCCTGAACCCTCATCGACGTATGACCGGCCAAAATAATTCCATTGACAAATATTAATGGAACAAGTCTGATTATCACTTATACTTCGTTTATGGTCAGACTTTCATTTGATACCCAACATGGCTCCTAGCACAACACAGGCCCACATCCTGCTGGTTGATGACGATCCCCTCATTCGCCTCATGTTTGGTGAAGGCATCAATGTCGACCGGTTTCGGATCACTGCCCTGGCGGACGGCAAACAATCGCTGGAGGCCTGCGCCAATCAGGCCTTTGATCTCGCCATTATCGACCAGGGTCTGCCCGACACCTCGGGACTTGAACTGGCTAAAACACTCAAAAAACAATACGGGATCCCCTTTATTTTCCTGACGGTATCCGATGATTTTGAAACCATCTCAGCCGCTTCCGAGCTGGGCGCGCTGGGTTATATGGTCAAACCGGTGACCCCGGTGCAAATGACCGCCGAGATCGACGCCACGCTGTCCCGTTCCCGGGAGATCAGCAACCTCGGCCGCGCCATTGAGGTGTCGGGTATTGTCAGCGTCGCGCTGGGCCTGGTTATGCAGGGCCTGCACGTTAATCGCGATGATGCCCTGACCGAACTGCGTCGCATATGCCGCCCCAAGAACCAGACACTCAAGTCACTCAGCGAGCAACTGGTACAAGCATTTGAATCACATGCACTCACGCATAGCGTGACCGGCCTTGACCCGGACCTGGTCGCCTTGCTTGGACTTAAATAGCGGCGATTACCATGTACTTGAGAAAGACTTCCAAATAGTTTTTTTGAAAGTTTTGAAAACTGCTTGTATTTCATAAAAACATCTGTCTATACTCTGCCCACGCTATCACTACCGTTGCTTACGGGTCCTATATCTGCCCAGTGAGATAGCCGGCACGGAACCCACCGTTCCTGCCTATTCAATTCTTATCAATCCGTTCAGCAGCCAATCCTTGCGACCTTGACGCAGGGTAACGGCAATACAACGCCATGCCTGCGAGACGGAGGACACACGCAACCTTGGGGGAGGAAGCAACACTAAAAAAACCCGTCGTAGGTGAACTGCAGCCAGTCGTATGCTCATAGGGGGGCTGATACGGCAAGTGGCAGTATGCAGGCTTGAGAGGGAGGTTGTACGGCAGGGACGCCACTATTTTATGGCCGCCAACCAGACTCGAGTATCGCTATAACGGCAGGGAAACAAGGTTTTTTCGTTCTTGAGAGGGAGGT
>JBATGJ010000321.1:0-2052 GCA_049665685.1 Gammaproteobacteria bacterium | reverse complement strand
CCGACTGCTACGAGGATGCGCTGAAGAATACCCTGCGGCAGGCCCCGGACGTGATTCTGATCGGCGAGATCCGTGATCGCTACACCATGGAACATGCACTGGCCTTTGCCGAGACCGGCCACCTTGCCATATCGACGCTGCATGCCAATAACGCCAACCAGGCACTGGACCGGATCATCAACTTCTTCCCGGAAGACCGTCGCAACCAGCTATTGATGGACCTGTCGCTGAACCTGCGCGCCTTCATCTCGCAGCGCCTGATCAAGACAACCGATGGCAAGCGCGCCGCGGCCGTGGAAATACTGCTGGGCACGCCACTGGTACAGGATATGATTCGGCGCGGTGACGTGCATGAAATCAAGGAAGTGATGCATAAATCCGAGAATATCGGCATGCAGACCTTCGACGGTGCACTCTACCAGCTGGTCAAGGATGGCAGGATTACGCTCGACGAGGCAGTAAAGAATGCTGATTCTCCCAATAACCTGCGCCTCAAACTCAACCTGAACGGCGATGCGCCGGCCGAGGAAAAGAAGCAGCCATCCGGCCTCAGCCTGATCAATCACGGTGAGGACCCGGATGACCTGAACGAATTCGACACGGCACTGCTCAAGCTGGCGGAGGCCGGCAGGAAATCTCACGACCAGGCACTCGTCGAGGCGGATGAACCGGACAAGCTGAGACCCCTGCTCGAAAAGCTGGCGAAAAAGGCGGGTTGATAGCTGGCGGGAAGGTTACAGGCAACTCACCGGGCATTGATCTGAGAAAACCAGATAAAATATGGTTGATCCCATGTCTTTCCGTGGATTCCGTGGCCAGCAATGGATAATTTACTAACGGTATGATTAGAAATAATTGCCCGCCACCTCCATAATGAATCCCATGTTATATCTCGTTACCGGCGGTGCCGGCTTCATCGGCTCGCATATCACAGAACGGCTGCTGGCCGACGGACACCAGGTTCGCATACTCGACAATTTCTCGACCGGCAAGTATGAAAACATCCCTGCCAGTGACAATGTCGAGGTCATCGAGGGTGATGTCGGCGATACCGACACCGTCAGGCAGTGCATGCATGATATCGACGTCGTTTTCCACGAGGCAGCCATCGCCTCGGTACCCGAGACCGTCGGTAATCCGCTGGCCAGCGAGCGTACCAACTACCGCGGCACGGTCAACGTACTCGAGGCCGCACGCCAGGCCGGCACCCGGCGGGTCGTGTTCGCCTGTTCCGCGGCAGTCTACGGCGACCTGCCGGAACTGCCGAAACAGGAGACCCTGCCGGTCAAGCCGCTCTCGCCCTATGCCATCGACAAACTGGCCTCGGAGCACGCCTGCAAGGTATATCATGCCCTGTATGGGCTCGAGACTGTGGCGCTGCGCTACTTCAATGTATTCGGTCCGCGTCAGGACCCCTCCTCGCCCTATTCCGGCGTCATCTCCATCTTTTCCGACTGTACCCGACAGGGCAGGCAGCCATTTATCAACGGTGACGGCGGACAGACACGTGATTTTGTCTATGTCTCCGACGTGGTCGAGGCGAACATGCGGGCCGCTGCCGCCGAGACGGCACCCGGTAATGCCTACAACATCGCCACCGGCTCAACGGTGACCATCAACGAACTGCTGCAGACCATCTGCCGATTGGAGGGAAAAACCTTCGACCCGGCCTACAAACCGGTCCGTGAAGGCGATATCCGGCATTCCTGTGCCGACATCAGTGCGGCCAGGCTTGACCTGGGCTGGCTACCGCAGGTGGCCTTCGAGGACGGCCTGAAAAAGTTGCTGGAATCTATCCAGGCCATCCAAACGACCGCTGGATTTGAAATTTTAGCCACCAACCAGACGGATAAACACGCGAAAGCCGATAAAACCTAAAAAATCTTGCCACGGAATCCACGGAAGGACACGGAAAAATTCAATAATTCATGCGTACCTTTGCTCGGTCATCCCCGCTTCCGCGGGAATGACGGAAGGATTTTTTTGCATGCAGGGCAGGCTCGGGCCAAACTGTTGATCTTGAGAAAGAGAGTTTTTCCGTGTCCTTCCGTG
>JBATGJ010000320.1:0-1824 GCA_049665685.1 Gammaproteobacteria bacterium | reverse complement strand
GGGTAAATGTAGGGCAGGCCTTTTGAGTGGCGGTAGGTGTAGGCGGCCAGTGTGCGAATCTTGCTGATAAGTCTTGCCGCGGCCGCTTCGAATTCCTTGGGCGATTCCAGTTCCAGTAGCTGCGGATGGAAGCAGGAGAGTGTCGAGATCATGGCTGACAGGATGGCCATCGGCGGCGCCGAGCGCGGGAAGCCCATGAAATGGTGCTTCATGTCCTCGTCGAGGTTGGCGTTATTGGTGAGTTGCTTGCTGAAGCGCTCGTATTCCTCGGCATTCGGCAGCTTGCCGAAGATCAGCAGCCATGCCACTTCAACGAAATTTGGATTATCGGCAAATTCTTCCAGCGGGATGCCGCGGTAACGCAGGATGCCCTGATCACCATCAATATAGGTGATTTCGCTGATGCAACTGGCCATGTTGCCATAAGCTGGATCGAGTACCGTCAGGCCAGTCTGGCTGCGCAGGCGTGTGATGTCGATGCCGCGCTCGCCCTCGGTGCCCTCTACGATCGGTAATGTGTAGGTTTCGCCATCGATGGTCAGTTTTGCCTCTGCTGACATACATGTACCCCGTAATTGTTCCGTGCATTGATCTGCAATGCATTACCTGTAAACGTTGCCGCTTCTCATCAGACAGTTTGTAACACACTGTCGGGTGTGTGTCTTGCGGCCGGGAATCAGGCGGCGCTGCCCAGCCAGAAGCTCATATCCTTGTCGAGGAATTCGTGCCAGGACATGTAATGCGAGCCATCACAGGAAAACGTCAGGCTGATCATGCCGTTGAAAATGTTGATCGAGGCCGAGCGCAGATACAGCGTTTCGTCGGCAGTGCGCAATTGTCGCATGCCGGTGAGGATGGCAGAAATCATTTGCTGCGGTATCAGGGCATCATCCGGATAGGTCCGGCGCGGATACAGCATGCAGATATCCGGATCGCTCAGGGCCTCGTGGTCGAGGATGCGGTAGCGAAACGGATCATCGACAAACCAGACAGTCGCGCGGCTGCTGGAAAAGTGGATCACGGCCTGAAACAGGCCACGTTCCATCATCAGGTCCTCGAGTATGGCAATGGCCGGATCCATGTTGCGGTCCATCAGGCTGTCGACCCGGCACTGCTGGAAAACCGTACCGCGGATGGCCGGATCGCCCTTGATCTGGCGCCAGGCGTCCGGTTCCTCGTAGTGGGGGGCGGTCACGGGTAAATCACGCAGGTCAAAGTCGGCGCCGATATAGCCAACCGTGTCATCCCCCTTCCTGACCACCTGCAGCGCGGTCAGGGACGGCCTGCCGGCACGCTGGCTGAGGTAGGCATCTGACAGCAGGAAACCCCAGGCCGGCACGGCCTCGCGCATGTACGGACGATGCGAACGGTCGCGACCGAAGTGTTCCGGCAGCAGGCCGCCACGGCTGACATTGTCACTGACCTGTATGCCGCGCGTGTCGACTGCATACAGGAACATGCAGCAGGGCACACTGCTGAAATTGTCCGCGAAGACAATGTCCAGGGCCTCCCGGTCACCCCAGGCGTCTGCAACCTGCCCGGCCAGGGCGGCCAGCGGTGCCTTGATCGTTTCTGCCAGCGAACTGCGCTGCTGGTAAATGGCGTCTTTCCAGGTATCTTTCATAGGTGTCACAGGTGCGGGCGAAATCAGGATGATCCAGGGGCACTTGACGGCATGCCGGCTATTCTACACAGCAGCCATCTCGTGCGTATGACAAAATAACAGTAGTAACGACTCAGGCACCGCAGCATTTCTTGAATTTTTTACCGCTGCCGCATGGACAGGGCTCGTTTCGACCGACCTTGCGCGTCTCGCGGGTAAAC
>JBATGJ010000319.1:0-19549 GCA_049665685.1 Gammaproteobacteria bacterium | reverse complement strand
AGGGGCTTCGGGCGGGGCTTGGCCTTGGCGGTCTTTCTGCTCGCCACCTTGCTGTCCGCATCCTCCAGCGGTGTGGGCTGGTGTTTCAGTGCCACCTGGAGTACCTCGTCGATCCATCTGACCGGCCGTATGTCCAGCTTGTCCTTCACGTTCTTCGGGATTTCAGCGAGATCCTTGCGGTTCTCTTCCGGTATCAGAACAATACCGATACCGCCACGGTGGGCAGCCAACAGCTTTTCCTTCAGGCCGCCAATCGGCAGAACCTCGCCACGCAGGGTGATCTCGCCGGTCATCGCCACATCGGCGCGTACCGGGATATCGGTCAGTGCCGACACCAGTGCGGTACACATGCCGACACCGGCGCTCGGCCCATCCTTGGGGGTTGCACCCTCGGGGACGTGGATATGGACATCGTACTTCTGGTAGAAATCGGCTTCGATACCCAGCATCGCGGAGCGGCTGCGGACCACGGTCATGGCTGCATGGATGGATTCCTGCATCACATCACCCAGCTGGCCGGTATGAATCATCTTGCCCTTGCCCGGCACCACCGTCGATTCGATCGTCAAGAGCTCACCTCCGGCCTCGGTCCAGGCAAGCCCGGTGACCTGGCCGACCTGATCGTTCTCCTCGGCACGCCCGTAACGGAAACGTTTCACACCGAGATATTTCTCCAGATTTCTGGGTGTAACGGAAATCTTCTTGCCCTTTTCATGCAGCACGAGTTCCTTGACCACCTTGCGGCAGATCTTGGAGATCTCGCGCTCGAGGTTACGTACGCCGGCCTCGCGCGTGTAGTACCGTACGATATCGCGGATGGCCTTTTCGCTGACGGACAGCTCTGTCTCCTTCAGTCCGCTGTTCTCGATCTGCTTCTGCAGCAGATAACGCATGGCGATGTTGATCTTCTCGTCTTCCGTATAACCCGGAATGCGGATGACCTCCATTCGATCGAGCAACGGCGCCGGGATATTCATGGTATTGGCGGTCGCCACGAACATCACGTCTGACAGATCGAAATCGACCTCCAGGTAATGATCGCCGAAGGTGTTGTTCTGCTCGGGATCGAGCACCTCGAGCAACGCCGATGAGGGGTCACCGCGGAAATCCATGGACATCTTGTCCATTTCATCCAGCAGGAAGAGCGGATTGCGTACTCCCATCTTTGCCAGGTTCTGGATAATCTTGCCTGGCAGCGAACCGATGTAGGTACGGCGATGTCCCCGGATCTCGGCCTCGTCGCGCACTCCACCGAGTGACATGCGGGTAAACTTGCGTCCGGTTGCACGCGCGATCGATCGTCCCAGCGAGGTCTTGCCGACACCCGGCGGACCGACCAGGCACAGGATCGGCCCCTTCAGCTTTTTCACGCGCTGTTGCACGGCCAGGTATTCAAGGATGCGCTCCTTGACCTTTTCCAGACCATAGTGATCTTCTTCAAGGATGGCCTCGGCGGCGGCAAGATTGTGCCGGATCTTGCTGCGTTTTTTCCAGGGAACGTTGACCAGCCAGTCAACATAGTTCCTGACCACGGTGGCCTCGGCGGACATGGGCGACATCATCTTCAGCTTGTTGAGCTCTCCGGTGGCCTTCTCCTTGGCCTCCTTGCTCATGCCGGCCTTTTCAATCTTCTGTTCGAGTTCTTCCAGTTCGTTGGGCGCATCTTCCATGTCGCCCAGTTCCTTCTGGATCGCCTTCATCTGTTCATTCAGGTAATACTCGCGCTGGCTCTTCTCCATCTGTTGTTTGACGCGGCCGCGAATGCGTTTCTCAATCTGCATGATGTCGATTTCGCCCTCGATCAGGACCATCAGGCGTTCGAGTCGCGCACGGCTGTCATTGATTTCGAGGATCTTCTGTTTTTCATCGAGCTTGAGTGACATGTGCGCGGCTATGGTGTCAGCCATGCGCCCCGGTTCCTCGATACCCGACAGCGAGGTGAGGATCTCCGGCGGGACTTTCTTGTTCAGCTTCACATACTGGTCGAACATGGCCAGCAGGGAACGCGTCAGGATATCCATCTCTTTCTGGTTTTCTTCGTTATCCTGTTCCATCAGCTCGATGTGCGCGGTAAAAAACGCGTCGGTATTTTCGTAACCGGTTACGCGCACACGTTCGGCGCCTTCTACCAGCACCTTGACCGTGCCGTCTGGCAGTTTCAGCAGCTGTAAAATGGTCGACAGTGTGCCGATTTCGTGTATATCGTCGATTGCCGGATCGTCGATCTCGGCATTCTTCTGTGCAATCAGCAGGATTTTCTTGTCCTCCTGCATTGCGGTATCCAGTGCATTGATTGATTTTTCTCGGCCAACGAACAGCGGGATTACCATGTGCGGGTAGACAACTACGTCCCTCAGAGGTAATACGGGTATCGCTTGATTCGCCTGGTCTGTCATAGTGTTGTCCATCCGTTCAGGTGTTGTAAGGTTCAGGATTTGCCGGTCGCATGGCACCACAAGGATGCTTGCCCGGATCTACCCGGTACGTACCTGCCGACGTTACGCATGCTCTGCTTGGCTGTCCCACAGTAGAGAGATGGGGACACACTTTTAAAGTTCAACCAAAAATTGACAGGTAGTGACTATACAGCAAGTAATGTGCCAGAAAACCGCAGCTTTCTGTAAAGTATTATCTTGCTGTATTAACTCCAAAAAGTGATTTATTCGGACGCCGCGATCGGCTCCGGAGTGTCAAAAATCATGTACGGCTTGGTGCCACCGAGAATAACATTCTCGTCAATGACCACTTTTCTGACGTTCTCGAGTGACGGCAGATCGTACATGGTATCGAGCAGCACCTGCTCGAGGATGGTCCGTAATCCGCGTGCACCGGTTTTACGCTCCATGGCCCTGGTGGCTACGGCCCGCAGGGCATCTTCCCGGAACTCGATTTCACAGCCTTCCATGTCAAACAGCTTTTCATACTGCTTGGTGAGGGCATTCTTGGGCTCCGTCAGTATTTTGACAAGGGCTTCCTCGTCGAGCTCCTCCAGCGTGGCAACCACCGGCAGGCGGCCGACAAATTCCGGAATGAGACCGTACTTGATGAGGTCTTCAGGCTCGACATCGTAGAGGATTTCACCCAGGTTCGGTTCCTCGTCCTTGCTCTTGACCTCAGCCGAGAAGCCGATACCGGTGGTCTCCGAGCGACCACGGATGATCTTGTCGAGGCCGGCAAACGCACCGCCGACGATGAACAGGATGTTGGCTGTGTCGACTTGCAGGAATTCTTGCTGCGGGTGCTTCCTGCCACCCTGCGGCGGGACCGAGGCAATCGTGCCTTCGATCAGTTTCAGCAGGGCCTGCTGGACACCCTCGCCCGATACATCGCGGGTTATTGAGGGGTTATCCGACTTTCTCGAGATCTTGTCGATTTCGTCGATGTAGACGATGCCCGTCTGGGCCTTGTCGACATCGTAATCGCATTTCTGCAACAGTTTCTGGATGATGTTTTCAACATCTTCACCGACGTAACCGGCTTCCGTGAGGGTGGTAGCATCGGCGATGGTGAACGGCACATCAAGGAATCTGGCGAGAGTCTCGGCGAGCAGTGTTTTGCCCGAACCGGTCGGCCCGATCAGCAGAATATTGCTCTTCGACAACTCGACCTCACCCTTCGAGAGTTTCGCATCGAGGCGCTTGTAGTGGTTGTATACGGCGACCGAGAGTACCTTCTTCGCGCGTATTTGGCCGATCACGTATTCGTTGAGGACGTCGTTGATTTCCTGTGGCTTGGGAAGTTTTTCTTCGCCCGCGGCGGTTTTCTCCTGCATCTCCTCGCGAATGATGTCATTGCATAATTCGACACATTCATCGCAGACAAATACAGAAGGACCGGCAATCAGCTTGCGCACCTCGTGCTGACTCTTGCCACAGAAGGAACAGTAGAGCAGTTTTCCGTCTTCGCCCTTGCCGTTACGATCGTTGCTCATATCGCGTCCTCACGCTTGGTACCGAAAACACTTCCATAACGTTTTTAACACTGATTGTTATTATAAATCAACTCCTTCGGGTAGCCGACGGTCAATTTTCCCCAACTTGTCCGGTTGTTCAGTGGGATAGTGTCGGTCAACCCGCCGATATGTATGGTTGTGTTCAGGAGTCCTGATCGCCGCTTACCGGGCGATGCTCGAGGATCTCGTCAACCAGCCCGTAGTCCCTGGCCGCCTCCGCCCCCATGAAATTATCACGGTCGGTGTCTTTCTGGATCGTCTCTATGGATTGCCCGGTGTGCTTCGCCAGGATCAGGTTCAGTCGCTCTCTGATAAGCAGGATCTCGCGCGCATGGATATCGATGTCCGTTGCCTGGCCCTGGTATCCGCCCAGCGGCTGATGGATCATCATGCGTGAATGCGGCAGACAAACACGCTTGCCCTTGGCACCACCGGCAAGCAGCAGTGCGCCCATGCTTGCCGCCTGGCCGATACACATGGTACTGACGTCGGCCTTGATGAACTGCATGGTATCGTAGACGGCGAGACCCGCCGTTACCGAGCCGCCCGGCGAATTGATATACAGATGGATGTCCTTGTCGGGATTTTCAGATTCCAGAAACAGTAACTGCGCCACGATTACGTTGGCCATGTAGTCCTCGACCGGACCGACCATGAATACCACGCGTTCCTTGAGCAGGCGTGAATAAATATCGTAGGAACGTTCGCCACGCGCAGTCTGCTCGACCACGATGGGAACCAGGTTCAAAGCCTTGGTATCCAGAGCACTGTTCATAATGGTTGATATCGGTCTCAAGGGTACTATCCTTGAGACTTCTTGGCCTCCTCCACGATCCCGGAAAATGACATTTTCTCGTCCTCTACAGTGACGCCGCTATGCTCCATGATCCACTCGACAACCTGATCCTCGATCACCGATGACTGGACCCCGGCAAGCTTGTCCTGATTGCCATAGTACCACTGTAAGACTTCCTCGGGTTTTTCATAGGATGCGGCAATGGTTTCGACCATTTCACGCACCCTGTCCGAATCGAGTTGTACCTGGTTGCGCCGTGCCACCTCCGAAACAACCACGCCCAGCTTGACACGCCTCTCGGCGTCCGCCTGCAACGCTTCAACGGGGCGACTCTGGAATTGCTGCATCCCCTGCATCTCTCTGACCTCGGTGTCGATGAGCGATTTAGGCACCTCCACCGGGTTGGCTTCCAGCAGACCCTTGAACACCTGGCTTTTCAGCCGGGACGATATCACGCCCTTGAGCTCGCGCTGCATATTGCTGGTGACTTCCTCACGCAGACCGTCCATGCCACCTTGCGCGATGCCGAAGGCCTGCGCGAACTCGTCATTCAGTTCGGGTAGCACCATCTCGGCAACAGTGTTGACCTTGATACTGAAAATGGCCGTTTTGCCGGCCACCTCGGCAGAGGGGTAGTCGTCTGGAAAAGTGACCTCGATATCATTTTCGTCCCCGGCCGCGGCACCCACCAGCTGTTCTTCAAAACCGGGCACCATGCTGCCGGTACCGAGCACCAGTGGCATATTTGAGGCCTTGTTGCCGGCGAATGCCTCGCCGTCGATACGGCCCTCGAAATCGATGGTCAGCTGGTCACCGTCAGCGGCCTTACGCTCGACCTGATTCCAGGTGGCACGCTGGCGGCGCAGGTTTTCCAGCATCGCGTCAATATCATCCTGGCCAATCTCGACAACCGGACGCTTGACCGTGAAGCTGTAGCGGATGTCGCCTTCGAGCTCGGGATAAATCTCGAACGTTGCAGTGTACTCGAGTGGTTCGCCGGGACGGGAATCCTTGGGCTCGACACTCGGGTTACTTGCCGGGCGGATGCTTTCACGGCTCAGCGCCTCCTGCATGGTCGAGTTCACCACCCGATCAATGACCTCCAGCCGCACCTGTTTACCGAATTTCTGCTCGATGACCTTGAGTGGCACCTTGCCTGGACGAAAGCCATCAATCCGTATCGTCTGCACCAGGGACTGCAGCCTGGATCTGACTTCCTGATCAACGCGTTCGGCTGGAACCTGCACGGTCATGCGGCGGACCAGCCCTCCGGTATTCTCTACTGAGACTTCCATGCTTTAACCTCTGTTATGGATTGCTGACAATCTGCTGCTGCAGGCTGTTGCCAGCATAAGTCAGGCCTGCCCGTTTACTGCCTTGCCACACGCGGCCACAGGCTGGTGCGAAAGGAGAGACTCGAACTCTCACGGGTTGCCCCACTGGTACCTAAAACCAGCGCGTCTACCAATTCCGCCACTCTCGCCAGGACTGTTGTTGCCGCGTAAAAAGATGCCAGCCGGTTAGATCTTGAATTATATCTATTTAAAGCGGGTTTGCGCACCCCTGCCCGCGGCCTCCCACAGACCCCCTGCCCTCAACATTAAAAAACCCGCGCGATGCACGGGTGAAAGCTGGTGGGCCGTGTAGGAATCGAACCTACAACCAATGGATTAAGAGTCCACTGCTCTACCAATTGAGCTAACGGCCCGAAAGCGCGGTATTGGACCACAGCCGACAGGGTCGTTCAAGCAACCCCGCCGGCATGCGGTTGGCTGTTGGGGTGGACGATGGGACTCGAACCCACGACGACTGGAATCACAATCCAGGGCTCTACCAACTGAGCTACGCCCACCATAAAAAACGTCTGACTGCCACTTCTGCCAAGCCTGTATGGCGCGCCCGGCAGGATTCGAACCTGCAACCGTCGGCTTAGAAGGCCGGTGCTCTATCCTGTTGAGCTACGGGCGCAGTGCTCGACCTGTGATCTGGTCGGGGTAGAGAGATTCGAACTCCCGACATCCTGCTCCCAAAGCAGGCGCGCTACCAGGCTGCGCTATACCCCGTTAAATGTGCCAGTGATACGGCCCTGTGCAAAGCCCGGAGATGATACGTCCTGCTCATGAGACGGTCAAATCCGGACGGCAAACGCCCGGCCCTTGCCGTCATGGCGTTCCTGTACAACTGTATTTACGCGAGCGCACGTGCGAGAATTCCGCCCCTCGTTTATTACGGAAATTCATCGCTGCCATGAGTGCGAAACTGATCGAAGGCAAGGCCATCGCCATGGATGTCAGGCTGGGGGTCAAGGCCAGGATCGATGCGCGGCGAGCAAAGGGTCTGCGGGCGCCCGGACTGGCGGTTGTGCTGGTCGGCGAGGACCCGGCTTCCGAGATTTATGTGCGTAACAAGCGTACCGCCTGCGAACATGCAGGTATCATTTCACGGGCTTATGACCTGCCGGCAGATACCCGTGAGCCGGACCTGCTTGAGCTGATCGACAGCCTGAACGCGGACCGCCAGATCGACGGTATCCTGGTCCAGTTTCCGCTTCCCAACCATATTGACGCCGACCGGGTGACCGAGTCTATCCTGCCCGACAAGGACGTCGACGGGTTTCACCCCTACAACATCGGACGCCTCGCACTGCGCCGTCCCACCCTGCGTTCCTGTACACCCTACGGGGTGATCACCCTGCTCGAGCATACCGGTGAGGAGTTTTATGGTCGCCAGGCCGTCGTAGTGGGCGCATCCAACAATGTCGGCCGACCCATGATGCTGGAACTGCTGCTGGCCGGTTGTACCGTGACCACCTGCCACCGCTTTACGCGCGAGCTCGACGCGCATGTCGCCACGGCCGATATCCTGGTCGCGGCCGTTGGCAAACCCGGCATCGTTGCGGGTGAGTGGATCAAATCGGGTGCCACGGTGATCGACGTCGGCATCAACCGGCGGGACGATGGCAGCCTGGTCGGCGATATCGGCTTCGAGGCAGCCTGCGAGCGCGCCGCATGGATCACACCGGTGCCGGGCGGGGTCGGGCCGATGACCGTTGCCATCCTGCTTGAGAATACCCTGTACGCGGCCGAACACCTGCACGCGCAATACTGAGCAGGCTGACGCCCTCAGCTGCGTCGCCAGGTGGTACCCTCAGGTCCGTCTTCCAGTATCACGCCCTGCGACTCCAGTTCATCGCGGATCCGGTCCGCCTCCGCCCAGTCCCTGTGCTCGCGGGCGCTGATGCGACTTGCCACCAGTGTTTCGATCGCCTGCTCGGACAGCACCTGGTCGGCTGAATTACCTGATGCACCGCGCAGGTAGGCCTCGGGGTCGGCCTGCACCAGACCGAGCACGTCGCCAAGCCGCAGCAGACAGGCCGCCAGGATCGCTGCCTGTTCCGGAGCCTCGTCACGCGACTTGTTGATGTCACGCGCCAGTTCGAACAGTACCGCAATCGCCTCGGGCGTATTGAAATCATCATCCATGGCGGCATGGAAGGCATCCCGGTAGTGATCACATGAGGCATCCGGCCGTGTGGCAGGCGTCAACCCGCGTATGGCCGTGTACAAACGGGTCAGTGCCGCCTTGCCGTGGTCGAGATTTTCCTGTGAGTAGTTGAGCGGACTGCGGTAGTGACTGGCCAGGATGAAATAACGTATTTCCTCGGCTCGATAGCGTTGCAGGATTTCCCGAACGGTAAAGAAATTACCGAGTGACTTCGACATCTTCTCGTCGTCAACCCGCACGAAGCCATTGTGCATCCAGTAATTCACGAACACCTGGCCGCTCGCTGCCTCGGACTGTGCAATCTCGTTCTCGTGATGAGGAAACTTCAGGTCCATGCCACCGCCGTGGATATCGAAGTGCTCGCCGAGGTGGCGGGTAGCCATGGCCGAACACTCGATGTGCCAGCCGGGTCGACCCTCGCCCCACGGTGAGGGCCAGCCGGGCTCGCCCTCCTTGGCGGTCTTCCAGAGCACGAAATCCAGTGGATCATGCTTCGATTCATCGACCTCGATGCGCGCGCCGGCCTGCAGATCCTCGAGGCGCTTGCCCGATAACCGGCCGTATGGCCCGAACGCGCTGACGTCGTAGTAGACATCGCCGTTAGTACCCTGGTAGGCGTATCCCTTTTCGACCAGGGCACCAATCATGGCAATAATGTCGGCCATCGAATCCGTTGCCCTTGGTTCGAGATCCGGGCGCCTGATGCCCAGCGCATCGGCATCCTCGTGCATGATCTGGATGAAACGGTTGGTGAGTGTATAGATATCCTCACCGTTTTCATTGGCACGGTTGATGATCTTGTCGTCGATGTCGGTGATATTCCTGACATAGGTCACGTCGTAACCCTGCTCTTGCAGGTAGCGGGCAACGATATCAAACACCACCATGACGCGCGCATGCCCGAGGTGGCAGTAGTCATAGACCGTCATGCCACAGACATACATCCGCACCTTGCCCGCCTCGATAGGGACAAACTTATCCTTCTGATTAGTAAGGGTGTTGTAGATCTTCAGCATTTGACGACGAGCTCACCTGCAGGAATGGTCCGGACAGCGGCGGATTTTTATCGAGCGCCATAGTAACGGAAAGGCTTGCGGGCGACAAAGCGCTGGTGAGCGAACCGGCACTTGTAAAGACAGCCAGAGCCTCTATCATTGCCACTTTCGCCATAGCCGAAGGAGCAATCCCGATGAAAATCCTGCATGGCCTGCTGCTGGCCATTACCGTTGGCTTGTTGCCGGCATCCGCACTCGCAAAAGATGACAATTCAAACGCAAAAGGAACAGGTATGATCACAGTCAACATGGAAACCAGCGCCGGCATGATCACACTGGAACTGGACAGCAACAAGGCACCGCAGTCCGTCGAAAACTTTGTCAATTACGCAAAGGCAGGACACTATGACGGCACCGTCTTTCACCGGGTTATACCCGGTTTCATGATCCAGGGTGGTGGCTTTGATGCCGACATGAAGCAGAAGCCGACCAATGCGCAGATTAAAAACGAGGCCGACAATGGCCTGAAGAACGCCGATGGCACCATTGCCATGGCGCGCACCAACGACCCGCATTCCGCGACGGCGCAGTTCTTCATCAACGTAAAGGACAACGCTTTTCTGGATCATACGGCCCCCTCACCACAGGGCTGGGGCTATGCGGTTTTCGGCAAGGTCGTCGATGGCATGGACGTCGTCACAAGCATCGAAAAGGTGCAGACAGGCACGCGCGCCGGCCACGGTGATGTGCCCATCGAAAACGTCGTCATCCAGAAGGTCACGGTCGTGGAGTAGCTGCACACAGGCTACCTGCCGGCATGCCCGGGACCCTGTTTATATCCGACCTGCACCTGGACCCGGCACGGCCGGCGATTACCGCCCTGTTCCGTGACTTCCTTGCCACCCGGGCACCTGATGCGCAGGCACTGTACATCCTGGGCGATTTGTTCGAGGCCTGGGTCGGTGATGATGACGACTCGCCCGACAACCGGGCGGTTATTGAATCCCTGCGGCAGTGCGTGACCGGTGGTACACCGGTGTTTGTCATGCACGGTAACCGTGATTTCCTGCTGGGCAAGCGGTTCGCGCAGGCCAGCGGCGTCACCTTACTCGAGGACCCTTCCGTAATCGATCTGTACGGCGTCCCCACCCTGCTCATGCATGGCGACCAGCTGTGTACCGACGACGCCGACTACATGGCGTTTCGCAACACGGTCCGCGATCCCGGGTGGCAGGCAGACCTGCTGGCCAAACCCCTGTCCGAGCGCCAGGCCATCGCGCGCGCGATGCGCACCGCCAGCCGCGAGCAGACCGCCGGCAAGCCGGGGTCCCTCCTGGACGTCATCCGGGATACCGTCGTGACGTACATGACGGAACACGACACCCTGCAACTGATACACGGCCATACCCACCGGCCGGCCATCCATAGCCTCGAGCTGGCGGGACAGTCAGCACGGCGCATCGTGCTCGGCGACTGGTATGAGCAGGGCAGCGTGCTGGAGTGCACGGCCGCGGGTTGTGAGTTGCAGCGCCTGCCCGTCGAACGGAGCTGAATCCGGCATTAGCGACCCGCCACAATCACGCGGCTTATGCCTTGTCCTGACCGGCCATGCTGCCAAGCATCTCGAGCTCCTCCGGGTCGAAGCCGGCCTGCGCCCGCGCCAACATGTTGAGCGGGGGCTTGAACCTCTCCAGCTGGTAGTCGGCCAGTAGCTCCCGGAACGTCGCAGCGGGCTTCAGCCCGCGCTCCCTGCAGAGGTAACGGTACCAGTGCGAACCGATCTGCACATGACCGATCTCGTCGGCATAGATCCGTTCAAGGATGGCAACGGTCCCGGTATCGCCGGTCTGCTGCAGTCGGCGGATCATGCCAGGCGTCACATCCAGGCCACGCGCCTCCAGCACGCGCGGGACCAGTGCCATGCGCACGAGCACATCATCAGCCGTTTTGGCAGCCATCTCCCAGAGGCCGTCGTGCGCCGGAAACGCGCCATACTCGCTGTCCAGTTCATGCAGACGCGCGTCCAGCAGGCTGAAATGCAGTGCCTCTTCCGCCGCCACGCCTACCCAGTCATGGTAAAAGTCCGCCGGTAGTCCACGAAAGCGCAGCACTGCATCCCAGGCGAGGTTGATGGCATTGAACTCGATATGTGCCAGGGCGTGGATAAACGCGGTACGCCCTTCCAGGTTGCCCAGCTTGCGACGCGCCAGTTTCGAATGATGCACCAGTAACGGCCGCGCCGGCCGTCCGGGTGCATCCACCCTGACCGCTGCGGCCGTTGGATCGAGCCGGCAGGCCGCGTCGCGCAACAGGTGGGCAGCCTGCTGCGTGCAGGCGACCTTCTCCACCGGATCGCATGTTGCGAGACAGGCGCGTCCCAGTTCAAACAGGTCTTGCATCATTGTCCGAATCCGGCAGCTTCACGGCAATCACGATATCCATGACATTGGTACCGGTGGGCCCGGTCACCAGGCGATCGCCGCTGGCCTCGAGGAATGTGCCGGCAGCGGCCCGCCGCAGGCAGTCCCCGGCATCCAGTCCCTGCTGTTGACCGCGGGACACGGTGTGCACATCGACAATGGCACCGGCCGCCTCGCTGTTGCCATCGCGGCCATCGCTGCCTGCGGACAACAGCACCACCGGCATACCGGCAGTCAATTGCCGAGCCACCGCCAGTGCGAGATGCTGGTTACGACCACCCTCACCGGGATGCTCGGGCAGCCGAACGGTGGTCTCGCCACCCCACACATACAGACCCGGCGCCGCTGACTGAAGCTGCGCCACCATGTGCCCGGCCGCCAGGTGGACATCACCGGAGAGCGGCTCATCCATACACGTGGCCAGCCTGCCCCGCTGCCGCGCACCGGCGACGATCGCCTCCAGCGCCACCCGGTTGCTGCCCACGATGGCATGCTCGATGACTTGCTCGCAGGCCGGCGCAGCGGGGGCCTGGTCCAGCATTGCCTGTAACCAGTCCGGCAGTTCAGGGAAATCCGCTGCCGTCGTTGTGGCCGGCTGCAGCAGGCCGGAGCCGATCACGCTGGCATCATCACCCGGCACGTCGGACAGCAGCAGGGCCCGTGTATCACGGTCACCGAGGAAGCGGCGCAGCTTGCCACCCTTTATCTGCGATAAGGCTGAACGCACGCGGTTGACCTGCGCAATATCAAGACCACTCCCCAGCAGCCAGCGATACACGGCCTGCAGTTTGGCCAGACTGATCCCCGGATTGGGCACCTCGACCAGGCTGGATGTCCCACCCGAAAGAAGAAACAACAGCCGGGTGTGGGCAGGCAGCTGGTTTAACAAAGCGAGCAGGCTCGCACCGGCCGCGAGACTGTCCGCGCCGGGGACCGGGTGATTTCCATAGCTATGCGGGATGCGGCTGTCAGCACGTGGACAGTTATCCGCCTCGGTGGCTGGACTGATGACCAGCATGCTGCTGATTGCATCCTGCAGGACATCCACTGCACCGCTGGCCATGGCACAGGCGGCCTTGCCGATGGCGATGACGGCCGTGTCGCCGGGCTCGCGATCGGCCTGCAGGTGTTGCACTACACAGCGCCTGCCATGAACAGCCTGCAGCCCCTCCCGGAACAGCGACTCGAGCAGTGCCCGGGTCTGCCTGACCTCACTCCTCGTCACCGGCAACGCATCGACTGACAGCCCTGGGTTGCACCCGCGATCAGGTGCGCACGGCCGCCAGACCGCGTTCCAGGTCGCGCCGCAGGTCATCGACCGACTCCAGACCCACGGCCAGGCGGACCAGACCATCAGCGATGCCGTCAGCCGCGCGCTGCTCGGGCGTCAGGCGCCCATGGGTGGTCGTGGCCGGGTGGGTAATCGTGCTCTTGGTATCGCCCAGGTTGGCGGTAATGGAAAATATGCGGGTTGCGTCGATCAGCGACCATGCCGCCGGCTGCCCACCCTTGAGTTCGAAGGCAACAATACCGCCATAGCCGCTTTGCTGCCGGCCGGCCAGTGCATGCTGTGGATGACTGGCCAGCCCCGGATGGTAGACCTGTGCCACCGCCGGTTGCTGCTCCAGCCAGTGTGCCAGTGCCAGTGCGCTCTCACTGTGTGCGTGCATACGCAGGGACAGGGTCTCCAGTCCCTTCAGGAATACCCAGGCGTTAAACGGGCTCATGCTGGGACCGGCAGTGCGCAGAAAACCATAGACCTCCTTGCCGACCCGTTCTGCATCCCCGACCACGGCACCCCCCACGCAGCGCCCCTGGCCGTCCAGGTATTTGGTGGCCGAGTGAATGACGATATCCGCGCCCAGTGCAAGTGGTTGTTGCAATGCCGGCGTACAGAAGCAGTTATCCACCACCAGCAGGGCATTACTGGCGTGGGCCAGTTGCGCCAGGGCCTCGATGTCGGCCAGCGTCGTGAGTGGATTGGAGGGCGTCTCGAGGAACAGCAGACGGGTCTCGGGACGGATGGCCGCCTCCCATTCCTGCAGCTTGTCCAGGCTCACAAAAGTGGTGTCGATACCGAAGCGCGCCAGGTAGGTGGTAAACAGTACCGTTGTCGTCCCGAAGATACTGCGGGATGAAACAATGTGATCACCAGCCTGCAGCAGGCCCGCACAGGTTGCCAGGATGGCCGCCATGCCCGAGGCGGTCGCCACGCAACTGTCCCCGCCTTCCAGGGAGGCAAGCCTGGCCTCGAAGGTGCGCACTGTCGGGTTGGTGAAACGCGAATAGATGTTTCCCGGTTGCTCGCCCGAAAAGCGCGCCGCCGCCTCGGCCGCACTGCTGAAAACGAAACTCGAGGTCGGAAAGATGGCCTCGGAATGTTCGCCCTCGGTTGTGCGTTGCTGGCCACTGCGGACCGCGCGGGTCGCGAAATCGAATTCATCGTATGACATGACTGTTCCCCTGTCCGCAACGCCTGCCGGACACAAAAAAACCCGCTCCCAGTCGTGCGAAAGCAGGTGCAGTCGCTTTAGCTGGATTTATCAGGCGCCCGCAAGCTGAAATCAAATCGGCGCATTTTCCTCGAGACTAGTCGAGTGTTTCCGGGCTGTCAACCGGGCGGCAGTGGTTCAGGCCGTGTTGTGTAAATCCATCACCTCGTCGTCCTTGTCACGCCTGTCTTTCTTTGCGGCATCGCTGCGGGTCGACTGCAGCGCGTCCAGATAGTCTTCACTGACATCGCCGGTGATGTATTCGCCGGTAAAGACCGATGCATCAAACTGCGCGATCTTCTTGTTCCACTTGCCGACCGCCTTTACCAGGTCATCCATGTCCTGAAAGATGATCCAGTCCGCGCCGATTTTCTTGCCGACTTCGGCTTCGTTGAGTCCGGATGCGATCAGTTCGGCGCTGCTGGGCATGTCAATGCCGTAGACATTCTGGAAACGCACCGGTGGTGCAGCCGATGCGAAATACACCTTCTTGGCCCCGGCCTCGCGCGCCATGTCGATGATCTGGGATGAGGTAGTACCGCGCACGATGGAATCGTCGACCAGCAGGACATTCTTGCCCCTGAATTCCAGCTCGATGGCATTCAGTTTCTGACGCACGGATTTCTTGCGTTGTTGCTGACCGGGCATGATGAAGGTGCGGCCGATATAGCGATTCTTGATAAAACCTTCCCGGTATTTCAGGCCAAGGCTGTTTGCCAGTTGCAGGGCCGACGTGCGACTGGTGTCAGGTATTGGTATGACGACATCGATATCATGATCCGGGCGGGTCCGACGAATCTTGGACGCCAGCTTGTTTCCCATCCTGAGTCGCGCCTTGTAGACCGAGATGTTGTCGATGATCGAATCGGGCCGCGCGAGATAGACGAACTCGAATATGCATGGTGACGAGCTGGGGTGCTCGGCACACTGTTGTTTGTGCAGTTTACCGTCCAGGCTCACATACACCGCCTCGCCCGGTGCGACGTCATCGATCAGCTCAAAATCGAGCACGTCGAGCGCAACGCTCTCCGAGGCCATCAGGTAGTCCGTACCTGCAGCTGTCTTGCGTTTACCGTAGACAAGCGGCCGGATACCGTGCGGATCGCGGAAGGCAATAACACCGTAGCCCGTGATCATGGCCACGGCCGCATAGGCACCACGGCAGCGCTTGTGTACGCCGCTGATTGCCCGAAATATGTCGTCGACCTCCATCCTGAGTTTGCCCTGCTGCTGCAATTCGTGGGCAAGGACATTCAGCAGCACCTCGGAGTCGGAGTCCGTGTTGATCTGGCGCAGATCTTCCTGGAACAGCTCCTGTTTAAGCTTGTCCGCATTGGTCAGGTTGCCGTTGTGTGCCAGGCAGATACCGTAGGGTGAATTCACGTAAAAGGGCTGCGCCTCTGCGGAACTTTCACAGCCGGCTGTCGGGTAGCGAACATGACCGATACCCATATTGCCGCGCAGGCGCAACATGTGGCGGGTATGGAACACGTCACGCACCAGGCCATTGTTCTTGCGCAGGTGCAAATGCTCGCCGTCACTGGTGATGATGCCGGCCGCATCCTGCCCGCGATGCTGCAGCACGGTTAACCCGTCATAGATTGCCTGGTTGACAGGACCGTGGCCAACAATGCCGATGATGCCGCACATAGGCTATATCGCTAATGACCGGGAGTAAATCAGGCGTAGGTGATGTTGTCTGCGATCTCGCCCGGCAGGAAATTACGCATCCACATGGCGAACTCTTCAAAGTAACCGAGGAAATGCGAATCCTGCCACCATGGGTCCTGCGGAAAGGGTGTCAGTCCTCCCAGCAATACCAGGATGGCGACGATCACGCCACCACGCGCGACACCGAAGACAACACCGAGGAGCTTGTCAGTACCTGTCAGGCCGGTACGTGAAACGAGTTTCCCGGCCAGGTAATTGACCACCGCACCGAGCAGCAGCACAGTGATGAACAGAATGGCGAAGGCGGTAATTTTCTGCGCCGAGGCCAGTGTAATCCACTGCGCCAGCCAGGCCGCAAGATCCTCATAAAACGTCATTGCGACCCACAGAGCAACCAGCCAGGTTGCCAGTGCCACGGCCTCCTTGACGAAGCCACGAAACAGGCTAAGGATCGCTGACAGCACGACCAGCGCAATAATGACCACATCTATCCAGGCAATCGCCATATCCACGTCAAGTGCCCCGCTGTTTGGTTGTCCGGTTTGGAATATGTGAACTCAATGAGTGAAGTCTAGCAGATATCTTTCCCGCTCGGCCATGCAATTATCCATCCCCGGCGGCGCCAATTGCAATGACGATACCCTTGAGTTTCTCCGTAGTGGCGAGTTTCTGCTGCAGTTTCTCTGCCTGTGGACGTGTTGGAGACGGCCCGATCAGGACGCGGTAGCTCGCGCCTTTTTCCATCTTGATCGCATGCAGGTGAGCATCCATGCCTGCATCCCGAAGTCGATCACGCAGACGACCGGCATTCTCAGTCTGGCTGAAGCTGCCAACCTGTACATACCAGCCGTCTGCCAGTGCTTGCTCCCCCGGGACACTGGCAGGCGGTGACGATGCCTGCGCCTGCACAACCGGTTTGGGTGTGGGCGGCGCCGACACCGGCGGCACCGGTTTGCGAGTCTCGACGTCAGATACATCGTCGGGCTTTACAGTGCGCGTCGCGGTTACTGGTGCGGGCACCGGCAAGTCAGTTGGGGCGCGGTAATCCAGCCCGGGTGGCTCGGGAATGGTGCGCTCCCGCGGTGTCCACTGATCGCGTGGCCCCTCCAGGATGACCGGAATAAATATCACCGCCAGCGATACGAGCACAACGGCCCCCGTCAGGCGTTGCTTCAGTTGTTGATCCATTGAAACTCCGAGATTGTTGCAGGTGTTTGACTGCCGCTTGCGCGCGATAAACTATACCTGACTTGCCAGGGCCGCCGCCACGGTCAGAAACGAACCGGTGACCACGATACGGTCGCCACTCGCGGCCTCGGCCTCGGCATGCCCCAGCGCCGCAGCAACCGAGTCGAAATACCCCACCTGTGCCACGATACCGGCCAGTTCACCGAGTTGCCGCGCGGACAGGCCGCGTTCGCCCGGCAGCGTGGCAAAACACCAGCGGTCGATGTGGGGGGACAGGCTGGCGCAAACCGCTGCCACATCCTTGTCGGCCAGCATACCCAGCACCAGCCAGGTCTGCCCGGTGACCGGATGATCCGCGAGAAAATCAGCCAGCTGTTGGACACTGTCCAGATTATGCGCGACATCCAGCAGCCGTTCGATACGCCCCGGCAGGAGCTGACAGCGCCCCACCAGGGTCGCGGTCCGCAGGCCGTCTGCCATGGCCCGGTACGCCACGGGGTTGCGGGCCTGCAGCATCTCGACGGCCATCAACACACCGGCCGCATTCTCCAGCTGGTGCCTGCCGGGGATTGAAGGGCGGGGTAATGCCGTGAGGCGGCGGTCAGCACATTCCCACCACCAGGTGGCGCCCTCATCGTGGCTAAAAAAGTCTGCTCCCAGCGCCCGCCAGTCCGCGTCCAGTTGTGCTGCCGTTTCCCGCAGACTCGCCGGCGGATGCGGGTCCGAGGTAATGGCCGGTCGTCCGCGGCGGAATATGCCCGCCTTCTCACGACCGATGGACTCACGATCGTCGCCAAGCCACTGCGCGTGATCGATGCCAATGGCGGTCACCAGGGCCACATCGGCGTCGACGATATTCACGGCATCCAGCCGCCCTCCCATACCGACCTCGAGCAGCATGATATCGGGCTGCCGGGCGCGAAAGATGTCGAGGGCGGCCAGCGTACCAAACTCGAAATAGGTCAGCGATATGTCGCCCCGCGCCGCATCGATACGTGCAAACGATTTGCACAGACCGGCCGCCTCGACAGGCTGGCCATCCAGGCTGATGCGCTCGTTGTAGGCAAGCAAATGCGGCGAGGTATAGACGCCCGTGCGATAACCGGCTGCCCGGTAGATGGTATCGAGCATCGCGATGCTGGAGCCCTTGCCATTGGTACCGGCGACCGTGATGACGGGCATGTCGGGTGCCTGCAGGCCCAGTCGCCGGGCCACTTCGGCAACCCGTTCCAGGCCGAGGTCGATCGGGTCCGGGTGCAGTGTTTCCTGCCAGGCGAGCCAGTCGCCGAGGGTGTCAAAACGCGGCACGAAACAGGTATGCGTTCAGATTGGCGGCGGCAGGTCCCCGGTGGCTGCCTGGCCGGTCAGCATGCCAAGGATGTTGGCAATCCGCTCGCTCATTTCACGACGGTCGATGATCATGTCGATGGCGCCATGTTCGAGCAGGAACTCGCTGCGCTGGAAACCCTCCGGCAGGGTTTCCCGGACAGTCTGCTCGATCACGCGCGGCCCGGCGAAGCCAATCAGTGCCTTCGGTTCGGCGATGTTGATATCACCGAGCATCGCGAAGCTGGCGGAAACACCGCCCATGGTCGGGTCCGTCAGGACGGAAATGTAGGGTATCCCGGCCTCCGACATCTTTGCCAGCACGGCACTGGTCTTGGCCATCTGCATCAGGGAGAACAGGGCCTCCTGCATGCGCGCCCCGCCACTGGCCGAAAAACAGATCAGCGGACATCTTTCCTGCAGGCATAGCTCGGCCGCACGCGCGAAACGTTCACCGACAACCGCACCCATGGAGCCGCCCATGAAACGAAACTCGAACGCCAGCACAATCACCGGCAGACCTTTCAGGGTGCCGCGCATGGCCACCAGTGCATCGTTTTCGCCGGTTGCCTTTTGCGCAGCGGTCAGGCGGTCGCGGTACTTCTTGCTGTCCTTGAATTTGAGGATGTCCACCGGTTCCAGGCCGGCGGCAATTTCCTCGGTCGAATCCTCATCGAGGAACTGGGCGAGACGCAGGCGTGCACCGATACGCATGTGATGGCTGCACTTGGGGCAGACATCCTGATTTCGTTCCAGTTCTGATCGGTACAGGACGGCACTGCAGCCATCACACTTGATCCACAAGCCCTCGGGTACCGTGCGCTTGTTACCGCCAACGGTCCTGATTTTCGAGGGGACGAGTTTGCTGAACCAGCTCATACTATGAATTGTACCTGTTCGGGATAGGCGGATGAAATGCGGTCACGTACTAGCCGGCCGCGTCGATGGCCGCGCGCATCTCGGCCAGCTTCCCCGACAGCGCCGGTGCGATCGCCTCGGGTTGATCGGCCAGTTCGGCAATCCTGTTGACCAGTACACTGCCGACCACCACGGCATCGGCAATGCCGGCAACCGCCGCTGCCGATGCTGCATCACGGATGCCAAATCCGACGCCCACCGGTAAGTCGGTATGCCTGCGTAATTCGCCAACCTTGTCTTTCACCGAGGCAAGATCCAGGCGATCCGCGCCGGTTACTCCCTTGAAG